>DATCGG010000419.1:0-6437 GCA_036509075.1 Gemmatimonadaceae bacterium | reverse complement strand
CAGCATGGCGCTTCACCTCACCAATCGCAACGTAGCGCACGACATCGCGGACCGCATCCGTACGCTCATTGCCAGACAGGATCATGGCGACGTCACCGCCGCGGCTCGCCGCCTCGAACGGCCGATCGCCGACGTCTACTTCCCGGAACGCGTCATATCGTGCGGTGACGAGCCCACGGCCATCGACTTCCTTGCTACCGTCGTCCGCACGTATGAGGCCGACGTGTGCTGGCTCATCACCGGCACCAGCGCGCGAAACGCGCGCCAGCGTCCGCTCTCGAGCGAAGATCGCGTGACGATCGTGGAACTCCTCGACGAGCTCAGCGACCGGCTCCTCCACGAAGTTCGGAGCGAACGGCAGGCTGGCAGGCATTACCACTGATGGTCTCGCGTGAAGGAGGAGTCGATAGCCCCTAGTCGCGAGTCGGTAGCTAACGACTAACGACTACTGACTATCGACTAGCGCCGGCGCCATTCCCATGGCGTGGTACCCCTTGTCCACGTAGATCGTAGTGCCCGTGATGCCGGACGCGAATTCGCTCGAAAGGAACGCCGCCGTGTAGCCCACGTCCATCGGCGTCAGCTCGCTCGTCAACGGTGAGTTGACAGAGCAGTACTGCACCATCCGTTCGATGATGCCGATCGCGCTCGCCGCGCGCGACGCGAGCGGACCCGCCGAGATCGTGTTGATGCGCACACCCCACTTGCGGCCCGCCTCGTACGCCAACGTACGCGTGTCGCTCTCGAGCGCCGCCTTCGCTGACGACATTCCGCCACCGTAGCCCGGAATCACGCGCTCGCTCGCCATGTACGTGAGCGACAACACCGCCGCGTTAGGTCTGAGCAGCGCTCCGAGACGATTCACGAGCGAAACGAGCGAGTAGGCGCTCACGCCCACAGCAGCGAGATAGCCCGCGCGAGACGTCTCCAGCAGCGGCTTCTTGACCTCCGGTCCGTTCGCCAACGAGTGGACCACGATGTCGAGCGCGGGCGTGCCGAAGTCGCTGGCGAGCCGCGACGCGAGACCGTCGACGGAAAAGTCCCCGACCTCGCGATATCGCTTGTTCGTCCGAATGTCCTCGGGCGCGTCGGCGAGGGTGTCGAACGCGGCATCGAGCGGATAGATGCGCTCGAACTCCAACAACTTGCCGCTGCCGAGGCGACGGGACTCGTCGAGCTTCCCGCGTTCGAGCAGATTCATGAAGATGGTGAGCGCGGGCGGCCACGTTGCGACACAGACGGTCGCTCCGGCCTCGGCGAGCGCCTTTGCGATCGCGAATCCGTATCCCGCATCGTCGGCGACGCCGGCCACCAGAGCGCGGCGGCCCGTGAGATCGATGGCTAGCATGGGCGTGATATCGCCACTCGCGTCCGAGCCGGCAAGTGGCATGTTATCCTAATTGAGTGAGTCGGCCGCTGTCGGCCGTCGCCCGCTGGAGGACAGATGCCAACCGTGCTTTACGTCGACGACGACCCTGCAGTCCGCATGGTCGTGCGACGGCAACTCGAGTACAACGGTCTCCGTGTGTACACGGCGGAGGGCGTTCGGGAAGCCAAGGAGCGCATCGAGCAGATGCCTCCTGATGGCCTCTTCATCGACATCTGGCTGGGCGACGGAACCGCGTTCGAGCTTCACGCGTGGCTCCAGGAGCACCACCCCGTGTTGTCGAAGCGCGTCGTGTTCGTGAGCGGCGATGTTCCCGGCGACACGAGCGGCAAGACACCGACAGCGCTTGGCTGCCCGGTGCTCGGCAAGCCGCTCGATGTGCCGGCCATGGTGCGTCTCGCACGCGATTGGGATGGATAGAGAGTCCGAGCAGGAGGTTCCGGCACCGCCTGCCGAGCCTGGCGCTGGCGAGCCGGAGCTCGGCACCTCCGTTCGGCGAACAAGCTCCATCATCGAGCGGCTCGCCGCCGCGGCCACTCCCTCTGACTTCGAACGGCGCGGCGAATTCGTCGGAACGCCATCGTTCGCGCGCGGTTTGTGGCGGATCGCCGCCGCGGACGCATCCAGCGGCAACCGCGTCGCGTTGCTTCGAAACGGTCCGGCCACGTTCAGCGCGATGCTGGAGCTCATCGAGACCGCGGAGCAAACCGTCAGCCTCGAGGGCTACATCTTCCGCGACGACGAAGTGGGCAAGCAGTTCGCAGACACGCTCGTCGCCGCCGCGCAGCGAGGCGTGAAGGTCAAACTGCTCGTCGACTGGATAGGCCGCCTCGGGACGCCGTACTCGTTTTTCCATGCGATCGCGCGAAGCGGCGTCGAGGTTCAGTTCTTCAACCCGCCGGGATTCCGTCGCTGGCTCGGCCTCGTGCCGCGCGACCATCGAAAGCTGCTCGTCGTCGATGATCGCGCGGGCGTAACCGGAGGCATCGGCATTGGTCGCGAGTGGAAGACGGGCGTCCTCAAGCGACGCCGCGCGCCGTGGCGCGACACGGCAGTGCTGATCGAAGGCGCCGCGGCCGGCGATATGATCCAGGCGTTCGATCGAATGTGGCGTCGAGCCAGCGGAAAGGAGCGGCGCGGCTCGCACAGACACCTCACACGTCGTGCCCGATCGACGCACCTGGATCCGAGCGTGCATCCACCGGCGCTGGTCGGCATCATCGAAGGCGAGCCAGGCCGGTTCAGAGTCGCGCGCGCGCTGCAGATCCAGGCGGTATCGGCCGAGCGTTCGATCTGGATCGCGAGCGCGTACTTCATGCCAAGCGCTTCGGAGGTCGAGGCGCTCACCGGTGCGGCGCGGGATGGAGTCGACGTGCGAGTGCTCGTGCCGAGCCGCTACGATCATCCCTGGATCCGCCTCGCGACGCGGTATTTCTATCGTCGCCTGCTTCGTAACGGCGTGCGCATCTGGGAGTGGCGCGGCGAGATGATGCACGCGAAGACGAGCGTCGTGGATGGCCGATGGACCCGCATTGGCTCGACCGACTACAACCCGCTCGGCATCGCCATCAACTTCGAGCTCGACGCAGTCATCGAAGACCGGGCGCTCGGCGGTCAGGCCGAGGCGATGTTCCTCGAGGACCTCGAGCAGTCGAAGGAGATCACGATCAACATGGTCGCTGCCCGATGATGGCTCGGTCGAGACAGGCGGTTCGGAACAGAGCAGTGTGGTTCGTGCTGGCCGGTGCATACAGCGCCACTGGCGGCGCTCAGACGCGCGCGGCGCAGGCGTCGTCAATCGGGGCCGAGGTGCGCGTCGAGGTGAACGCGGCGGCGGCGCACCAAGTGATGGAGGGCTTTGGCGCGACGACGGTGCCGCTCATCTACCAGAACGGCGCCGATGACAAACTGCCCCCTGCCCTGCGCACCCGTGCGTTGGAAGCCGTCTACCGCGACGTACGCCTCACGCTCGGCAACGTCTCGATGGGGCAGTGGGAACCGCAGAACGATGACGCCGACCCGATGCATCTGAACGAGGCGGCGCTCGAGGTGGCCGGCTTGCGCGCCACCAACGACAAGCTTCTGGCGCCGGCGCGCGCGTTAGGCGCGGATGGATTGTATCCCGGCAACGTGGTCAGCTTGTGGGCGACCGAATGGCTCAAGCCGATCCGAGCGAGCGACTACAACCGCTACCTGGACGAATGCGCCGAGTACGTCGTGAGCGCGGTGCTCAAATGGCGTGACGTCACGGGTGAGATTCCGCGTTATCAGCACCTGTTCAACGAGGCGCTGTACGGGAACGTGGAGCTGCGTGGCAGCTCGCCGAAGGAGATCACGGATATCGTGAAGCGCGCAGGAGCGCGTCTCCGGTCAGCGGGCATGCCCACAACGTTCATCATTGCGTCGGAGTACTCGCCGGCGCTATCGGCGGCGGAAGCGCGGGCGGTTCTGTCCGACCCTGACGCGAGGCAATACGTCGGCGCGATCGGGTATCATCCATACCCGTACGAGTCACCGTACGCCAGCATGGAGAACATCCTCGCCGGCCCCGGGATGGGTCGGCCCGACGCCAATGCCGTTGCAGATCGCCGCGCGCTGCGGGACCTCGGTCGCCAATACAACGTGCCGGTGTGGATGACAGAGGTATCGCACGGAGGCCTCGACCCGCGGTCGATGGATGCGCTCCGGGCGCGCGCGATCGAGATCCACGACGAGCTGGCGTATGCGGACGCGAGCGCGTTCTTCGCAATGCACGCGATGTGGGACAGCAAGTCGAACACCGAGCATTTCGGAGCCGCGCGGTCGCTGCTGAAGGAAGAGGACACAGTCGCGCTGATCGATATCGGTACGTCCTCGGTGTTGATCACGGGGACCGGGTACGCGATCGGGCACTATGCGCGGTGGGTTCAGCGTGGGGCGTTGCGCGTGGAGTCAGTGAGTGATGATTCGCTGGTGATGGTCTCGGCGTTTACGGACAAGAAACGCGGGAAGGCGTCGTTCGTGATCATCAACAATGCGGACACGGCGAAGACAGTGCGCGTGCATGTGAGCGGGCTGGCGTTCACGGGGCCGCTGGAGGGGGAGCAGTCGGAGGCGGAGGCGAGGTGGAAGGCGTTAGGCCCGATCGTGCCCCGCGACGACACGAAGGACGGCTTCCTGATCGCTGTTCCACCGCGGAGTGTCACGTCGGTCGGGGGCGCGTTCTGATCGTAACGATGGCCCGATGATCGAAGCCAGCCCCCTCGACGCTACGTCGAGCAAGCATCCTCGTGGACTCCGGTGTAGTAGTTCCCGCTGACGATGAAGGTTGCTTGTATAAACGGGCCCGGGGCGCCTCCTGCTTGTCGGAGGCGCCCCGGGCCACTGGATCTCGTCGTTAGGTCGTGCTACTTCGCTTGAATGTTAATGCTGCCCCCACCCAGCAGCGTCGTTGGATCGGCGGTGTCGCTCGAAAGGATCTGGTTATCGTAGACGACCTTATCGTTGTTGTTCTTGTCCCAGATTTTAATGCGGAACTTGTCGGTGCCGCCTCCGCCATTGAGTTGACCGTCGATCGCGGTGAGCATGAAGCCGTAGTTGCCGGAGCCGTTGATCGTGCCGGTTCCCTTGAACTGCGCTTTCGCACCTGAGACAACGAGCCATTCGTACACGCTGCTCTTGAAGTTCATTCCACCGGCGTGGAACTGGAACTCTGTGTTACCGTCTGGCGCGCTCTGACCCTTCTTGTACTTCGAGACAAACCCGAAGGTCGCCTTGCCCGTGAGCGACGGCGCTGGCAAGTACGCACCGGCCGGCGAATCGACCCAACCGCCACCCGTCACGAACCCACCGTTCGGGTCGTAGATCGCGATCAGGACACAATCCATCTGTACGTTGGTATTGCCGCCAGCGTCGGTTCCGTACAGGCACGCTTCAATGACGTCGGTAGCGTTCGGAATCGGAATGTTGGCCGAGACGTTAACCGTCACCTGCGGGGTGAAGGTATTCACCGCCGTGCAGGCTCCGCCGTCGATCCTGTAACAGGCGCTCATGATCTTTGAGCCGCCGGTCGTCGCGTCGCTAATGGTCGCCGAGAGCGCAATGGACGCGGTGCCAAGCGGAGCCGGATTGGGGTTCGCCATCGAGTTCGAGACCAGCGGCTTCGTCTGATCCAGCACCGTGATCGATACGCTCGCGGTGGCGTTGGTGTAGTTCAGATCGCCAGACGTAAACAAAACCGACAGCGTTGACGTGCCCGGCGTCAGCACCGTCCCACTCGGCGGAGTGTAGCCGAAGCTTCCGCTTGGACTCTCCGACAGGACGCCGGAGACTGTCGCATTCAACTGAGTGCCCGTGAGGGGCGCTGGCCAGACGATGTTGGCAGGGTTGGCCCAGTTTATTGTCGGCGTGGCCTGCGTGATGTTCGCCACGGTCACCGCGGTGGAGTTCACCGTGTAGTTGCCGGCGTCGGCGCCGCTTAGACCCAGCCCGGCGCCTGTGACTGGCTTTCCGCTACCAACGTTCTTGTTGTTGAACGTCGCCGTACCACCCGTGTAGCTCACCGCGTCGGTACCGATCACGCCGGCGAGCGTCCGCGTTAGGATCGCGGCAGCGGTGGTCCCGTCGTACACTTTGTTCGCCGCCGTGACGCTGCCGGTGATTCCGAGCGGCGTGATGTTGGCGGTTGCAGTCGCCGTGCCGTTCACGGTGTAGTTGCCGGCATCCGCACCGGAGAGGCTGAGCCCTGTCGCGGTTACCGTCTTGCCCATGCCGACGTTCTTGGTGTCGAACGTCGCGCTACCACCTACGTAAGTCACCGTCTCACCGCTGATCACACCTGAAAGCGTTCGCGTCAGGATCGACGCGGACGTGTTGCCGTCGTAGACCTTGTTCGCCGCCGTGATGCTGCCGATCAGCGCCTTGGCTGTGATGTCGGCGGTGTTCGTCGCAGTCGTATTTACGGTGTAGTTGCCCGCATCAGCGCCAGAGAGGCTGAGGCCTGCAGCCGTCACCGTCTTCCCCGTCCCAATGTTCTTCGTGTCGAACGTCGCGGTGCCGCCAACGTAGCTCA
>DATCGG010000418.1:0-11808 GCA_036509075.1 Gemmatimonadaceae bacterium | reverse complement strand
GAGCACGCGCACGAGATCCGCCGCCGACTGCGGACGCCCATCGGCTTCCTTCGCCAGGCACTGCATCAAGAGCTCAGCCAGAAGCGGCGGCGTGTCCGGTCGCGGGGAGGTGATCGGCTCCGGCGTCTCGCTCATCTGAGCGGCGAGCAACTTCTGCGGAGTCCGCCCGTGGAACGGTGGGTGCCCCGCGAGCATCTCGTAGCCCATCACGCCGAAGGCATAGATATCTGCGCGGTGGTCGGTTGCGGGATCCGCCGCTGCCTGCTCCGGGGCCATGTAGGCCGGTGTGCCTAACGACGCCCCAACCTCGGTGAGCATGCCGTCGGGCGCGGCGTACTTCGCGGCCGAGAGCGCTTTCGCAACGCCAAAATCGGTGACGACGGCAACGCCCCCGCTGAGGAGTACGTTGTCCGGCTTGATGTCCCGATGAATCACTCCGTTCTCGTGAGCGCACGCGAGCGCCTTCGCGACGTCGCGGAGGATGCCGATCACCTCTGTGACAGGGAGCGCGCCGGTCGCGGCGATCCGTGTACGCAGCGAATGCCCGCTCACAAGCGGCATGGTGTAGTACGGTACGCCGTTCATCTCGCCGGCGGTGAGGACCGGTACGATGTGCGGGTGCTGTAGCTGCGCGGCGAGCTGGATTTCGCGCTTAAACCGCTCGACCGAGACCCCCTGGGCAAGCTCGGGGGGCAAAACCTTCACCACGACCTTGCGGCCGAGCGCCGTCTCCGTCGCGGCGAAGACCCGCGACATCCCCCCTCCGCCCAGTTCAGTCTCGAGGGCGTAGGAAGAGCCCAGCGTCGCCTGGAGCTGGTCGCGCAGCCCAGAGGTCACGGAAGCGGAACTCCGTGCAGAGACCGGATGCCGGTCCGGCCGCTGCCAGCGGGCGAGCCCTCAATGCAGCGACCAATGGTCGCTCGACTAGGCCGGCGTCGTGCCTAGTCCGGTGCCACGGTGCCTAACCGGTCTTGAGCGCAGTGTTCTGCGCCATGATGCTCCTGAACGCGACCATGAACCGGTTCATCTCGTCCGCGGTGCCGATGGACACGCGGAGATGTTCGTTGAGCGGCGGGAACGGGCGGCCCACGAGCACACCTTTCTTCTTGAACTCGTCGATCACCGGCACGACCGGCCGCTTCAGGTTCACCATGAAGAAGTTCGTGTCTGACGGAACAGACTCGTAGCCTAACGCGGCCAGGTCCTTGATCGTCTTCTGGCGAAGCTCGATCGTCACCTGCTTGACCCGCGCCTGCGACTCCGTGTCGCGCAAGGCCGCGACGCCGCCGTACTTCACGACCGCGCTGATGCTCCCCACGCTGTACGGACGCATCTGTTGGATCAACGACCTGGGCGCGAGCGCGTAGCCGAGCCGCATGCCGGCCAGCGCGGCGATCTTCGAGAACGTCCGAGCGACGATGACCTGACGGCCTTCGACCACGTACGGCACCGACGTCGCGTACGACGGATCATCCACGAAGTGGTGGTACGCTTCGTCGATGAGGACGGGGATGTCCTCGGGAATCCCGTCGAGCAGCTGACGCACCTCGTCCTTCGTCACGAGCCGGCCGGTCGGGTTGTTCGGGTTGCACAGGTAAACCAGGCCGACATCGCGTGCATTCCTTCGAGCCGCGAGAATCGTCGTGGGAATGTCCTGCCGGAAGTCGGGCAGGAGCGGGACCTTGATGATGTCCGCTTTGAGCGCGGTCGCGTGCGCGTAGAAGATGTTGTAGGAGGGGTCCGCCCCGAGGAGCACGCGGTCGTTCTGCAGGAAGGTCGTGCCGCACACGTCGAGAATCTCTCCGGAGCCCGCGGCGAGCAGCACGTTCTCGGTCTTCACGCCGTGGTGCGTCGCGATCTCGTCGACGATGCCGCCATCCGGATAGCCGTAGCGGTTCGCGTACTTCATCGCCCGCGTCATGGCCTTCATCACCGAATCGGGCGGACCGTACGGGTTCTCGTTGTTCGCGAGCTTGGCGAATCCGTCGTACTCCTCTTCCGGGCCGCTGAGGGGGAAGGGAATGGCTCCCGCCACACCGCGGCTTCGCGCCCAGAGCTCGCGCTGTGGTGCCAGTCCGATGGCGCCTAACGCCGTGGCGACTCCTCCAACGAACCCGCGGCGGGATACGCGACTCGCGGCCATCGGCACCTCCGAACCGAAGTGAGCCCTGCTCGGTCTGTCTGGTCCTTCTTATTCTCGTCATGGCCACGGTGGGACGCAACCGGAACCACGAACGCTGAACACGCTGACGGCGTTCGTAGTTCACTCCACCTTCTACGGAATGGCCAACCCGTACTTCGCATTGATCGCGTTGACGGCCGCCGACGCGAGCAGGCTCTGGCCGGCTGCGCTCGGGTGCACGCCGTCGAGACTCATGTAGGGGCCGAACGGCTGGTTCGAGAACAGCAGATCGGTCACCCTGAACGACGGCTTGGGCAGGGCATAGACCGGATCGAGATTGAAGTACGCCCAGTCGTTCGCCGTTGCCATCGCCTGTACATGGGCGTTCATCTGCGCGATACGCGCGTTGATCGCGTTGATGTCGCTCGCCGTCAACACATAGTCGGCCGCACCGGGCACGTTGGCGCACGTGGCGGTCGTGGGGGCCTTCGACACGAGCGTCAGCAGATAGCCGGGAACGAACAACTGGTTCGTGCTGAAGTAGCAGTTCAGGCTCACCGTGATCCCGAGCCCGAGTAGCGCGGGCCACTGATTGAAGAACTCCCTCGATGACCGGATGCTCGGGAAGCTTGCTGCATTGGTGGGCAGTCCGACGAGCACCGCACGCGCGCCCGTCGACCTCACAGCTGCGAGCACTTGATCGTAGTCGCTCACCCAGTTGGCGTACGGCGTCATCGCCTCGATGCGGCCGGTGCTCGCCGGCAACACCTCGTTCGCCGTGAGCTCGACCGAAACGAACGTTGGATTCTGGTCGACCATGGCGGTCACCTGGGTCTTACCTGGCGGGAGCACTCGGCTATACAGCGTCCCGACGCGCGTGCTCAACGCCATCTTGCTTTCCACCGTGGCGGTGAGCGCGTCGTGAACGTCGGCGCCCGAGATAGCGACGCTGTTCGCGGGCAACGTGACGCCGGTGCGCAGCGGCGAGCACGTGTTCATCACGGTTGTCACGAGGTTATTGCCGAACGCGCCGACGAGAACCAGATCGGATGCGAGCGGGGGCAGAAGCGGAGGCCCGCACCCGGGATCCTGAACGAGCGGCAACGAGAACGGCACGCCGACTCGTCGTGCGACCTCGGCCGGCCAGGCTGCCCGCTGCCCGGCCGCGAAGATCCCCGCGGACTGCACGCCCATGCTGTTGCTCGTCCCGAGGGCGACGAACCGCGCGAACAGCTCCGGTATCGTAACAGAGGCGTTGGCGCTCGCGGGTCCGCGTTCGACCGTGCGGGGAGCGACGGGGTCGGCACACGCGACGAACGCCAACGACGTGCCGAGAACGACGAGGGAAGGGATCCTGCTCATGGAATGACTGCTCCTGCAGCTGCTGCCGCCGATGCTGCAGCGACGGCCGTCCCTTGTCCAGTCCATCGAGCGTCCGATATACTCGGCAATAATCGTTAGGAGACGAGGCCACCCATCGTCCACTCGCATCCCGCCCCGGCGGCCATTCGAAGCTCGCGGGTCGTGACTCCCCACGGGATGACACCGGGGACGGTGTACATCGAGGGTGGTCGCATCATGCACATCGGCCGGCTCGACGAAACCCGGCCTGGCCCGGCCGTCGTCGACGCGGGCGACCTCATCATCCTTCCCGGCCTCGTCGACACGCACGTCCATGTGAACGAGCCGGGTCGGACGGACTGGGAGGGGTTCGAGACCGCCACGCGCGCAGCGGCGGCCGGCGGGGTCACGACGCTGCTCGACATGCCGCTCAACTCGATACCCGCCACCACCAGCGTCTCCGCGCTCGCAGCCAAGGCGCGTGCGGCGGCGGGACGAACGTGGGTCGACGTCGGATTCATCGGCGGCGTCGTTCCCGGTAACGTGTCGGCGTTAGGCGAGCTCGCCCGGTCCGGGGTCCGCGCGTTCAAGTGCTTCCTCGTGCCGTCCGGCGTGCCCGAGTTCCAACACGTGACTGAAACCGATCTCCGCGACGCGATGGCGGTACTCGCCGAGCTCGGGCTTCCGCTGATGGTGCACGCCGAGCTCCCCGACGTCGTCGAGGCCGCGACGCTCGAGGCAACCGCGCGTGATCCCATGAAGTATGCGACATACCTGGCATCGCGACCGGCTGCGGCGGAGCACGAAGCCGTGGCGCTCGTGATCGAGCTCGCCGAGGTCACCGGCGCTCGTGTTCACATCGTGCACGTGTCGAGCGCGCAGACGACGCGCATGGTGACGTCGGCCCGTGCGCGCGGCGTGCGCATCACGGCGGAGACGTGCCCGCACTACCTGTGGTTCGACGCCGACCGGATTCCCGACGGCGCGACCGAGTACAAGTGCGCGCCGCCGATTCGACGCCGCGACGATCGCGCCGGCCTCTGGTCGGCCCTCTCATCAGGCGATCTCCCGATGGTCGTCTCCGACCATTCGCCGTGTCCGCCGATCCTCAAGCGGCGCGATGTCGGTGACTTCTTCGTGGCGTGGGGCGGGATCGCCTCGCTCCAACTCGGGAGCGCGGTGGTCTGGACGGCCATGCGCGATCGTGAACTGCCGATCGAGCGGCTCGTGGAGTGGATGAGCATGGCGCCGGCAACGCTCGCCGGCCTCGAGACGAGGAAAGGAGCCATTGCACCAGGCTACGATGCCGATCTCGTCCTCTTCGACCCCGATGGTGATCTCGACGTCCGCGCGGACATGCTCCTGCACAGACACCCCATGACGCCGTACCTTGGTGCATCGCTTCGCGGGACGGTGGAAGCGACGTACGTCCGCGGCGTGCGGGCGTACGATCGGCGTACGGGACCCGCGGAAACACCACCGGGAGAATTGCTCCTTCCATCGCGTCCATGACCGAGCGATCTGCGCAGTTCACGGATCTGATCGATCTCGCCGCCGAACGGGCCGGCGCCTTGGTGGTCCTCGCGAACGATGAGTTCTTCGCGCCGAAGGAGGCCTTGCTCAGGCCGACACCGGCCGAATGGCGTGAGGGCGTGTACACGGAGCGCGGAAAGTGGATGGATGGATGGGAGACGCGCCGCCGCCGCACACCGGGCCACGACTGGTGCATCGTTAGGCTCGGGATCCCCGGCATCGTCCGCGGCGTCGTCGTCGACACGAGCTTCTTCCGTGGCAACTACCCCGAGTCGTGTTCAATCGACGCGGCATGTGTCGGTGGACTGAGCGACCCGGAAACGATCGCGAGCACGGCTGGCTGGACGGAGATTCTGCCGCGATCTCCTCTCGAGGGCGACTCGCGGAACCTGTTTCCCGTGCAGGCCACGACGCCATTCACGCATCTTCGCCTCAACATCTTCCCGGACGGCGGTGTCGCCCGCCTTCGCGTGCACGGCGAAGGCTACTTCGATCCCGCTCGTCACCATCCCGGCTCCGAGGTCGACCTCGCCGCGGCGGAGAACGGCGGTCAGGCCCTCCTCGTCAGCGACATGTTCTTCGGAAACCGGCACCATCTCATCATGCCTGGCCGATCGACCCACATGGGAGACGGCTGGGAGACTCGTCGCCGGCGCGGCGCGGGCCACGACTGGTCGATCGTGAAGCTCGCCACGCGCGGAACGCTGCACCGCATCGAGATCGACACGGATCACTACAAGGGCAACGCGCCGGGTCGGTGCATGGTGGAAGCCTGTGACGCGCGATCGGTGCCGAACGCGGACATCCAGTCGCTCGCGAGCCGTGTTGGGGCGTGGCACCAGCTTCTCCGCGAGGTGCCGCTCCAGCCCCACAGTCGGCACCGGTTTACCGATCTCACGGCGCAGGGCCCCGCGACCCACGTCAGGCTGAACATCTATCCCGACGGCGGCGTCGCGCGGATGCGCGTCTACGGGATGCCGGAGCTCGAGTGACGGTCGCGGTGCGATGACGGATGATGTCGCCACCTTCGACGCGTTGCCGGACTACGACGCAGCGCCGCTGCTCGAGACGTGCTGCGGATCCCGCGCCTGGATCCGGGAGATGCTCGCGCATCGCCCGTTCAGGTCGTTGATGCGAATCCTCGACGAGGCGGATGAGGTCTGGTGGTCGCTCGCGCCGGACGACTGGCGCGAGGCATTCGACCACCATCCGCGCATCGGCGAACAGTCGGCGGCGGCACCGCAGGGTGCCGTCGCGCGCGCGTGGTCAGCCGACGAGCAGCGCGGCGTCACACAGTCGAGCGAGGGGACTCGTCAGGCCCTCGCGGACGGGAACCGCGAGTACGAGCGGAAGTTCGGGCACATCTACCTCGTCTACGCGGCCGGCAAATCGGCTGAGGAGATGTTGGCCCTGTTGCGGTCGCGACTCTCGAACGATCCCGCGACCGAGCTTCACGTTGCGGCAGGCGAGCAAGCGAAGATCACTCGGCTCCGCCTCGAGAAGCTGTTCGGTTCGTCTTCAACGCCATCCCGAGCATGATCTCCACTCACGTGCTGGATACCTCGCGCGGTCGCCCGGCGGCGAACGTCACCGTCATTCTGGAGCGGCTCGCGGCAGAGGGAATCGCGTCAACGCTCGAGATGACGCGCGCGAAAACCGACGCGGATGGTCGTGTCAGTGAGCTCCTTCCCAATGGCGCCGCGCTCGGGGTTGGACGCTATCGGCTCACGTTCGACACGGGCTCGTACTTCGCGTCAGCCGGAGTCGAGCCGTTTTATCCGGCGGTGGTGGTGACGTTCATTGTGAGGGACACGAGCCAGCATTATCACATTCCGCTGCTTTTGAGTCAGTACGGATACTCTACCTACAGAGGCTCGTAGCTACGGGCGGGCATCGCGACGAACGGCCGGGGACGGGGGACGGACGATGGGCGACGGTTAAACAGCGTAGAACACTCGCGAGGCTCATCTCGCTACGAAATGCCTCCCGAGGGGTTCCGCCGCTTCGACCGTCGCCCGTCGTCCGTCCCCCGTCGCCGGCTTCTCAGTGCGCACCCTGCTCGATCCACCGGCCGAGTATCGCTCGCTCACGATCCGTCATGTTCGTCCGGTTCCCCAACGGCATCGTGCGCGTCTCGACCGCCCGCGCGCGTATTCGCGCCGCGAGCGCCTGAATCCGCGTCGGATCGTCGAACGACACCCCACCCGGTGCCGCCCCGAAATCCTCAATCGATGGAGTGGCCGAGTGGCACGCCGCGCACCGGCGGTCGATGATCGAGCGGGCGTCCGCGAACGTGACCTGCGAAGGGATGTCCGCGGCCGCACTCGATACGGGGCCGCCGGCGCCCGCACCGCGGCCCACGACCAACAACACGGCGAAGCCGGTCGCCACCGTTAGGCCCAGAGCGGGCACCCATTGCCGGAAGGTGAACCGCACGTTCAGGATGTGCCGAACTGCCGCGCCGACCGCGATCAGCACGAGCATCAGAATCCAGCTGCGCGGATGACCGTAAATACCCGGAAAGTGAGTGCTCACCATGAGCACGATCACCGGGAACGTCAGGTAGTTGTTGTGGATGGACCGCGTCTTCGCTGCGATTGCGAGCGCGGGATCGGGGGCACGTCCGGCCGCGACCGCCGACACCAGCACCCGCTGCGACGGCATGATGGTCATCGCGACGTTGCCCGCCATGATGGTCGCGAGCAAGGCCCCGACGTGCAGAAACGCTGCTCGGCCACTCAACAGACTCGTTAGGATGTACACGATCAGCACGAGTGCGACGATCGATGCCGCGCCGGCCGCCGCGGCGGACCTCGGGGCCACGACCCGCCACAGCACATCGTAGATCAGCCAGCCGACGATGATCCCTCCGATCGCAACGCCCATCGCGGCGAGCGCCGTCAGGTTCGCGCGTGCGGGATCGGTCAGCAGCGCCCGACCACCAGCGTAGTAGACCACGACGAGCAGAGCGACGCCGCTCAGCCACGTCGTGTACGCCTGCCACTTGAACCAGTGCAGCGGCCGCGGCATGGCTTGGCCGGCGAGCGACGTTTTCTCGACGAAGTAGAAGGCGCCGCTGTGGAGGAGCCAGATGTGGCCGTACACTTCCGGCGCGCCGCGCGAAGAAGGTCGCAGGTTGCGGTCGAGCCAGTTGAACAACATCGAGTTGCCGATCCACATGATCCCGGCGATCACGTGCAGCCACCGGAACGTGAGGTCGAGCAACTCGAGCAGATGCGTCATGCGCGGGCGGTCCGGTTACGCCGGGGCGGGCATACCACCGCGTCTCGTCTGCAGAATCCGCACGAACGATCGGCTACGGAGCTCGTCGAGCGTCACTCCGGTCATGGCGACTGCCTCATGCTCCGTGAGCGCGCCACAATTGATCGCGCGAAAGAAGAAGTTGAGGAGGCCCTGACCGGTCGCCGCATCGTCGAAGACGTCGCCGACGAGCGTCGCCTGCGCCGCACGCTCCACGAAGTTGCGAAGGCGTGCCCCTTGCTGCTCCACGCCGGTCAGGAAGAACGTGTAGACCGCTGCGTAGCGCGTTACGAGCTGCGCCGGATGGAGGTCCCACCCCTGATAGAACCCTGATTCCAGCGAGTGCCGCACGTCGTCGTAGTGCATCCGCCACGCGTTATGCACGCTCGCCCTGTTCTCTGCGATCTGCTGCGGGGACAACGCCGGCGCGTCGGCCGCCCGCCGATGCATCGGAACGGGCATGACCGTCGTCGATCCGTCGGACAGCCAGATGCCCGTTCCAGCGAGAGCGACCTGCATCACGCTCTTCGCGAAGTCGCACGTGATATGACGCATGCGCTGATACGCCGCGGTGATGTTGAGCGACGCCGTGTAGTCGTACGTGCCGAAGTGTGCCGCCGTGAGGCGGCCATGTGCGGCATCGATCAACGACGGCAGAAGCGAACGCCCGGTCTCATCGACGATCAGCTGAGGGGTTTCTACCATCGTCTCGAACCTCAGCGACCTGGCCGGGAGTCCGAGTCGCGGCTCGAGCTGCTCGAGCGCATCGACGAACGCCGTCACCTGATCGACGGCGGAAACCTTTGGCAGGGTGATGAAGAACCGGTCGGGGAGCCGACCGGCGTCCCTAACGAGCGTCGTGAGAAAGATGTCGAGTGTCCGCAGACTGCGTGCGTGCAGCTCGGCGGTCATGGGCTTGACACGGAGCCCGATGAACGGCGACAACGTATTATTCTCCAGTCCGCGGGCGATCGCACGCGCGCCGGCCTCGGCGTGATGATCCTCCTCGGCGTCTGGGCGGACGCCATAGCCGTCTTCGTAGTCGATCCGGAAATCCTCGACCGCTTCGCGCTGCAGCTTGTCGCGGACGCGCTGGTGCACTGCCTGGGCGAGCCGGAGGTCGCGGTCGTCGCTCAGGGGCACACCGATCGCCTCGGCCAGCGTGTGGGGGTCGGGCGCGTACTCTTCCATCGCACGCAGGGCGAGTTGACCGAGCTTTGGGACGGTATCGGCGGCGAAGAGTTGGGCGCCGCCATACACGGTATGAACTGGCTGCCGAGCACCCGATTCTCCCGGGTAGCGGCGGGCGAGGTGAGCGTTGATGGGTTGCAGCCGCGCCACGATCGGCGCGAGATCCGCGGGAGACAGTGAGGTCGTGGGGGACATGAGTCTCATTCTAAGCCCGAAATGGGGTCAGGGGTCAGAGTCGAATTTCATCTTTCGATGGCGAAGCCCAGCGCTTTGATTGCAACCCGGCGTTCAACTGATGAAATTCGACTCTGACCCCCAATGATCGTTGTTGACAGCCTAACGAAGTCGTTTCGGGTTGCCGAACGTGCCAACGGAGCGCTCGGGACGATCACGAGTCTCGTCCGAGGGCGCTATCGGACCGTCGACGCAGTCAAGGGCGTGAGCTTCGCGCTCGGGGAAGGCGAGCTCCTCGGCCTCATCGGTCCGAACGGGGCAGGGAAGTCGACGACGATCAAGATCCTCTGCGGGATCCTCGAGCCGACATCCGGCACGTGCCAGGTGGGTGGCCTCGTCCCGTGGCGCGAGCGCGTCAAACACGTTGCCCGTATCGGCGCTGTGTTCGGCCAACGTACGCAGCTGTGGTGGGACCTTCCCGTCAGCGAGAGCTTCGAGCTCCTCCGCGACATCTACCGCGTTCCGCCCGATCGCTATCGGGCGCGGTCCGACGAGCTGATCGCCCTGCTCGATCTCGAGCGGCTGCTCGCGACGCCGGTGCGCCAGCTGTCACTCGGGCAGCGGATGCGGTGCGAGATCGCGGCGAGCATGTTGCACGACCCGCGCGTGCTGTTCCTCGACGAGCCGACGATCGGTCTCGATGCGGTCGCGAAGCTCGCGGTCCGTGATTTCGTGAAGACGCTGAATCGTGAGCGCGGCGTCACGGTGATCCTGACGACGCACGACATGCACGACGTGGAGGCGCTGGCCGAGCGCGTCATCGTGATCGGGAAGGGGGTGATCCTGGCCGACGGAAGCCTTACGGCGCTCCGCCGCGGCGCCCTCGCCGAGCGACGCCTGTGGGTGCACCTCGTCCGGGACGTTACGGCAATGACGGTTCCCGGCGCGGTGGTCCGGCGCCGCCAGGGCCGATCCGTGGAGCTCGCATTCGATCCCCGCACCACATCGGCCCATCAGCTCATCGCACAGATTGCTGCGCTGTTCGACGTCGAGGACGTGCATCTGGAGGAGCCGCCCATCGAGGAGGTGATTGCGCGGTTCTACGCCCAGCACTCGGTCGAGGTTTGATGGGGGCGTGGGTGCGTCCGTATCGGGCGGTGTTCAGGGCCCGATTTCATCTGCTGGTCCGGTATCGCGCGGCGGCCCTGGCCGGCTTTGCCACGCAATGCTGGTGGGGCGCCATCAAGGTCATGGTGTTCGCCGCATTCCTTCGCGGTGCGGTGGCGAGCCCGATGACGTTGCGAGAGGCGGTGGACTACATCTGGCTCGGGCAGGCCTTCCTCACGCTCTTGCCGTGGACGGCGGATCCCGAGCTCGCGCGCATGGTGAGAACAGGCGACGTCGCCTACGAGCGCTTGCGTCCGCTCGACACCTACGGTTTCTGGTATGCGCGTGCAGTCGCGCGGCGCACAGCCACGCCGCTCCTGCGCGCGATCCCGATGGTGCTCACGGCCGGCGTGCTGCTCCCGTTGGCGGGCCTGGGCACATGGGGACTGGCGGGACCGAACGGCTCGGCCGCCGCGGCCTTGTTCGCCGTCTCGATGGTCATCTGCGTCGCACTGTCGAGCGCGTTCTCCACGCTGCTTGACACCCTCGTCGTGGCGTTGTTGTCCGAGCGTGGCGTGAACACGATCATGGGGCCACTCGCGATCGTGTTCTCCGGCAATCTGGTCCCCCTGCCGCTATTGCCCGAGTGGCTGCAGCCGGTGATGCGATACCAGCCGTTCGCCGGATTACTCGATACTCCGTTTCGCATCTACAGCGGCCATCTCGGCGGCTGGGACGCGGCCGCCGCTCTTGGCCGGCAGGCATTCTGGGTCGTCGCGCTCGTCCTCGTCGGCAGGCTTCTCATGGGGCGAGTGATGACGCGGCTTCAGACGCAGGGAGGCTGACGTGAACGCAATCCGATTGTACGGCCGGTACATCGGCGCGTCGCTCCGCTCGCAGATGCAGTACCCGGGGTCGTTCCTCCTCACCTCCCTCGGTGCCTTCGTGGCACCTGGCATCGACTTCATCGCGGTGTGGGCGCTGTTCTCACGCTTTCGGCAGATCGAGGGATGGCAGTTTGGAGAAGTCGCGCTGTTCTACGGCGTGATCGGCGTGGCGTTCGCTCTGGCGGACGGTTT
>DATCGG010000417.1:0-3127 GCA_036509075.1 Gemmatimonadaceae bacterium | reverse complement strand
GAGGGCGCAACGTCGCCCAAGTCCTGGGCAGCGCCCGACCAGCTCGGGGGCTCGCCCCCTCGCGCGGGCGGCATCGGGCGCACCGGAGTCGGAAGCCAGGTGGTCGCACGGCCAGTATCGTCGGAGGCGTGTGGCCGTTCGAGCAGCGCTCGCGCGATGATCTCGGCCAGCCGATCGAGCTCGGCGTCGGTCATGGTCGCCCGCTCCGGAAGTCCGCGAGGAACTGATCCACGATGCGCTGCACTTCGCTGGCGGCGAGTGGCGCTGCGGGCAGCGCAGCCGCTCCCGATGCGACCGCGTGCACTGGCGCTGATGGCGCGGGTCTGGACGGAATGGCAGTGCGGAGCGGGTCAACGTAAGGTCGGATCTCCTCGCCTAGTCGTTTGATGTTGAGGAGGTGCAACGGGGTCACGTTGTCGGATGTAATGCTTCCTCCCCACGACCCCGGCCCCAACGTCATCGCCGGCGCGAAACCCGTCGTATAGCCGACGGCCCCGATGGCCACGTTCGAGTTGACAATGATGCGGAAGGCAGGTTTCTCGGCGAAGAATCGGTCGATGACGTACGGGTCACGACTGTGGATACCTAACGAGTGTCCGAGGCCCCCATAGTTCAGCAGCTCGATGGCCCGTTCGCAGCAACGCTCCCAGCCGTCCTCGACGAAGAATCCGAGCACGGGGCACAGCTTCTCCCGACTGAGGGGATCTTCACGACCGACGCTCGACAGCTCGACGATCATCAACTTGGCGTCGGGCGCAATGGAGAACCCGGCCTTCCGAGCAATCGTCTGCGGCTGTTGGCCCACGATGTCCGGATTGATCCCCTTCCCCGACGGCGGAATCATCAGGCGTTCGAGCGCGCGCTTTTCCTCTGGCGTACAGAAGTGGGCACGCTCCCGTCGAAATGCATCCCGCACCTGACGCTCGACCGGCGCATCGCAGACCACGGAATTTTCCGCAGAACACAGGACGCCGGCATCGAATGTCTTACCGTCGACAACGTCGGCAACGGCCTTATCGATGTGCGCCGTTCGCTCGATGATGGCCGGTACGTTGCCCGGCCCCACTCCGTACGCCGGCTTTCCGGCTGCGTACACCGCGCGCACCATGTCCGCGCCGCCCGTGGCCAGGATCACCGCCGTCAGTTTATGGCGCATGAGCGCATTCGTGCCCTCGAGCGTCGGCACCGTCATCGAGTTGATGAGGCCCGCGGGCGCCCCAGCGCCTAGCGCCGCTTCCTCCAACACCCGGGCGGTCTCCACGACGCTGCGCGTCGCGCGCGGATGCGGCGACATCACGATCGCGTTGCGTGCCTTGACGGAGATCATCGCCTTGTAGATCGCCGTGGACGTGGGGTTCGTGGTCGGGATGATCGCCCCGACGACGCCCATCGGCACCGCGAGCTCGCGGACCTTTCGCACGCGATCCTCGCGCAACACGCCAACGGTCTGCATCGGCAGGATGTAGTCGGCGAGAAAGTCCGACGCGAAGCGGTTCTTGATGATCTTGTGCTCGTAGACGCCCATTCCCGTTTCGTCGACCGCGAGGCGGGCAAGACGTTCGGCGTTTGCCGATGCAGCCGAGGCCATCGCACGCACGACGCCATCGACGGTTCGTTGGTCAGCGCTCGCGAAACGGCGCTGCGATTCAGCTGCCCGGGCGACCAGGTCGCGCGCCTCCTGAACGCTTCGCAGGTCAGCGTCCACGGGCACGCGCTCAGCCGTTCAGTGTCCGGAACGCAGCGAGCAGCTCATCTCGGCCGGCGCGTGCGACGTCCCGGCCCTTGATCGGGAAGTTGTCGAGGCGGCGCGCCATGGCTCGCAGATCGACGACGCGCGCGCTCTCGAGCGTCGCCATGTCGATCCGCCCACCCTGCATCGGAACCGTCGGTGCCGGGTCGTCGGTGTCCGAAACGACAATGGTCATCTCCGGGTGGGGTCGCGGGATGACGTGTGCCGACACGAGGTGACCGACACGCTCCGCTGCCGCAGCACCAGCATCGACGCTTGCTTTCACCGCTGCGACTTCGCCAACGAATTTTACGGTGACGAGACCAGCGTCGGCTCTTTCGGTACCGAGCAGTCGAACGTCAGCCGCCTTGAGACCGGCGTCGGTCGCTTCAATGGCGCCGACGAGCCCGCGCGTCTCGATGAGTCCAAGCGCGCCGTGGGCCCAGGGATCAGCCGGCGTCACCCGCGGGGCCCTGCGGGAGAATCGCCTCGAGCTCGGCGTGTGGCCGTGGGATGACGTGGACGGAGACCAACTCGCCGACCCGTTCGGCTGCGGCGGCGCCCGCGTCTGTCGCGGCTTTCACTGCGCCGACGTCACCTCGAACCATCACCGTGACGTAGCCACCGCCAACTTTCTCCTTCCCAACGAGCCGAACGTTGGCCGCCTTGACCATCGCGTCGGCTGCCTCGATTGCACCGACGAGTCCTTTCGTCTCGATCAGGCCAAGTGCGTTCTGTGCCATCAGTCCTCCGAACGACCGGTGAGTGCGCCATCGGCGCCGCGGCACCGATGCTGGAGCATCGGGCGCGAAAATGAGTGCTCCTGGATCGTTTGTAAAGAGAGCGGGAGCGGAGTAGACTGTGCGCGTGCTCCCGAGTCCGTGCTACGTCTTTTCCGACACGCATCTTGGCGCAGCGCCGGATGACGTGGAGCGGAAGCTCCTGTCATTCCTGCGCCATCTGGGCGGCCGCGCGGGGTCGCTCGTCATCAACGGTGACCTGTTCGAGTTCTGGTTCGAGTGGCGATCCGTCATCCCTCGACCTGCGTTCCGAGTTCTCGCCGCGCTCGCCGACCTCGTGGAGTCCGACATCCCAGTCCTCTGGGTAGCGGGCAACCATGACTGCTGGGGTGGCAACGTGCTCCGCGACGATGTCGGCGTTGACTATCACGTTGGGCCGTGGATCGGAGCGCTCGCGGGCTGGAAAACCGTCATCGAGCACGGCGACGGGCTGCGCAAGGTCGAGGATCGAAAGTACCGACGCCTTCGCACCGTGCTGCGCCATCCCGCATCGATTTGGGCCTTCCGCCACCTTCTGCATCCGGATTTCGGCAGTCGGCTCGCGGCGGGGTCATCGCACGCAAGCCGCACGTACCAGGCACGCGACGGTGGGCGCGGG
>DATCGG010000416.1:0-9538 GCA_036509075.1 Gemmatimonadaceae bacterium | reverse complement strand
AGGGCATCCTCTACAAGCCCGAGAACTTCGACCCGAACAAGAAGTACCCGATGATCTCGTACTTCTACGAGGATCTTTCGGACGGGCTCCACAATTACGTCCCGCCTAACGGGCGCAACATCATCAACGCCACGCACTACGGCTCGAACGGCTATCTGATCTTCGAGCCCGACGTCGGGAATCGGGAATCGGGAATCGAGAACCCTCGGGATGCCTCGCGTGGAGCGAGTGACATCCCGAGGGTTCTTCTATTCCCGATTCCCTATTCCCGATGCTCACGGTGCCACGTTAAACACCGTCAGCACGGCCCCATGCACCCCCTCGAACGAGATGCTGGTCGCGCCGGTCACCGTCTTCGGCGCCAAGCCTCCGATCGACAACGTCATGTGGTCGAGTCGATACGAGGACGACGCGGTCTCGCGCACCGTGACGATCACGTCATCCGCCGCGGCGGCCGGTGGAATCACCGCGATCGTAGAGCATTGCCCGGCGGTAAGCGACAGAGGATGGAATTGATCGGTCGCGCCAACCTGGTACTCGAAGTTGCCGGCCAGGCCCTGCTTGCAGAGTGTCACCACGGCGTTGTTGAAGTACGTCACGACCGCGCCGTGCGAGCCCTCGAACGAGATCGACGACGTGTTCGTCACCAGCTTCGCCGCCTCGTTACCCTGCTGGATCTGGATGTGGTCGAGCGCAGTGAAGTTCGTGGCGTTTTCGGCAATCGCGATGATGACGTCATCCTTCGCCGCGACGGCGACCGTCGCGACATCGACGCACGTGCCAGCATCGACGCCGACCGTTTTTGACGTGGGGTTCGGGCCGTTCACGCCGACCTGCACGAGGAACGTCGCCCCCGGGCCGACCTTGCAGAGCGTCGTCACGCCAGGTTTGAGCGTGCCACCCGGCGGCGTTGGGCTCGTCGTCCCTCCATCGGGTGGCGGCGGTGGTGGAGGAGTGGTTGGCGGGGTCGGCCCGGAGTTGCATGCGTAGACTGCGACCGCCGCCGCGACGATGAACACCAGCACGATGCGTGACTGCACCGATCCGGGTCGCCCGGCCATCTGGTTCGAGCGGGAAAGCATGTTTCACCGTCCTGCATGGCACCTCTGTGCCGACGATCGCATCGGCAGCGAACCTGACCTGATCAGGAAGTCGTGCTCAAGCCTCCGGGATCGGGGTTATGCCGCGATCGCGATGAAATGCGCGATGTTCACGCTCGACATCCGCTAGCGCGCGAGCAAGGGGATTTTCGGCCTACGACATTGCTTGCGAACCACGGCTGCCGAGCCCGTCGGCAGACGCCCGGCAACTTCGGCTGAGTCATCCTACCCATCCGCAATCTTGCTGCCGACGGCATATTGGCGGCGGTCGCGCGACGCGGCGCGCCACGAACCATACATAGCGCCCCTCGTCGGGCGCTGCCCTTCAAGCGAATCCTGCCATGAAAGCCGTCATCGCCATAACTGTGATCGGACTCGGCCTCGCCACCGCGACGGAAGCCGTCCGAACGACTCGCCCGGCTTCGAATCCCTCCGCCGAGCCAACCCTGAAGGAGGTACGCGCTGCTACCGAGCGCTTCCGCGACGTCAAAGTTGCTCTCGCCGAAGGCTACGTTCGCGACCCCGGCAACATGTGCGACGACGCCGAGATGATGGGGAAGCCAAAGGAGCTCGGCGTCATGGGCGTACATTACTTTCGCCCTGATCTACTCGGCATAACGGGACCGCCGAACCCGCGCGTGAACGGAACCGGCACGCACACAGACTTCAACAAGCCGGCGATCCTGATCTACGAGCCGCAGGCCGACGAGTCGATGCAGCTCGTGGCGGTGGAGAACCTCGTGTTCATCAAGTCGTGGGAGGCTGCCGGCAACTCGGCGCCGCCGAAGTTCCAAGGCGTCGCGTACGACAGAATGGTGGACGACCCGAACACGGAGGTCGACGAGGCGCACATGTTCGAGCCCCACTACGACCGGCACGTCTGGATCTATCGCGACAACCCGAAGGGTGTGTTCGCCCAGTTCAACCCTAACGCGACGTGTAAGTATCATCGCGGGGGGATGCATAAGCACTAGACTGCCGGGGACGGGGGACGGGCGACGGGGGACGGGCGACGGGCGACGGCGACGGTGAAAAAGCGAACCACCCTCGGGACGCCTAGTGAGATGAGCTTCCCGACGGTTTCCGCTGTTGTTCCGTCGCCCGTCCCCCATCCCCGCAGTTCGTCGCCCGTCCCGCGTCGCCGGTTGTTACTGCGCTGGTACAGCCCGGTTGCCCCTGCCTGACTCACGCAACCGATCCTCCACCCATTCAGATCAGGGGAGATCATGCTGCCAGCCCGACCACCGAGATATCGAGTTCGGCCGCCCTCGCGAATTCACCACAGCCGCCGCGTTCGCGACGACGCGCTTGGCTGCATTGTTGTCCGCCGCATCACCGACGACGCCGGTCGCGCATGGCGCGTCCGCGAGTTCCACTCATCCGCCGGAGTCGGACTGTTCTTTCGCTGCGACGTCGCCGGCATCCGATCGGAGACTCGCGCTGCCGTGGCGCCGCTCGAATCCCTCGACGACGAGCGCCTCGTCAACCTCCTGCAGTGCGGGGCCGAGTAGTCGTCTGATTCGCGCCGCGCGGAAAACCCGCCGGCGCACTTGACCGTGTGGTATCGTTCGGGTGATGTCATCCAGGACTCGGACACGGACCCGGTCGAGATTCACGACCTCCGGCATTCGCAAGGTTGCGAGCCGATTCCCGGCCTGGCCGCTCACGTTATCCATCATCGCCGCCTGCGGCGGTGGTACCGAGAAGTCACCGCGCACCACCTCCGGCGCTGACGCCGATCGTCGCATAGTGGTGTACAACGCCGGAAGCCTCGCGCTGCCGCTTCGCACGGCGCTCGACAGCTTCGCCGCCCGTGAGCATGTCACCGTCGAGCAGGAAAACGCCGGGAGTCTCGAGACGGCGCGGAAGCTCACCGAGCTCGGGAAGATTCCCGACATCGTCGCGGTCGCAGACTACGAGGTCATTCCCCTTCTGCTCATTCCGTCACACACGACGTGGTACGCGAAGTTCGCGCGCAACCGCATGGTGCTCGCGTACGAGGATCGCTCCCGCGGCGCGGCGGAGATCAACACGAGCAACTGGTGGCAGGTCGTCACGCGCCCGGGCGTGCAGGTGGGACGCTCGGACCCGAGCCTCGACCCTAACGGCTATCGCACGCTGCTCGTGTGGCAGTTGGCTGAGCGGTTCTACAAGCAGCCGGGGCTCGCGCAGCGCCTGCTTGCGACTGCGCCCGCAAGAAACGTTAGGCCGAAGGAGGCCGACCTCGTCGGCCTGCTGCAGGCGGGCGAGTTCGACTACATCTGGTCATACGAGTCGATCGCGCAGGGTGTGGGTGCCAAGTACGTGACGCTGCCGCCGGAGATCGATCTGAGCGCTTCGGCGGATTCAGCAGCGTACGCGGCGGCGTCGGTACGCGTGGCCGGCAAGACGCCGCGCGACTCGGTCACGATGCGTGGCCAACCGATCGTTTACGCGTTCACGGTGCCGACGCGCGCGCCGCATCCGGCGATCGCCGCGAAGTTCGCCGAGTATCTCGCGTCGCCGGATGGGAAGCGGGTGATGCGCGGTGCGAAGCTCGACGTGCTCGAGCGGTTTGAGGTAGTGGGAAGTGGCGCGCCGGCGGCTATAGGGAATCGGGAATAGGGAATCGGGAATCGGCAGCGCGACCGGCACGCTCGCCGTTCCGCTTCCCGCTTCCCGGCCGTTCAAGCAGGCTTCATCCTGAGCACCAAGACACCGGCCAGCAACGTCGCGACGATCGAGAACACAATCGGCGCAGCGAAGAAGAAAAACCAGCTGATCACGGCGATCCCGGCACACCCAAGGAGCAGCACGACTCCCATGCGACGCGCCTGACGCGGGTCTCGCTCGCCGAGCGAACCGACCTGCCACGCGATCACGGCCATCAGCGCGAGCTGCACGCTGATCGTGAGCGCGAAGCCGATGTAGAACTCCCAGTAGCTGCGCTCGAATCCCATGATGGGAAAACGGAAATCCTGCATGGCACGGACGACGCTCGCCTCCGCGGCGCCGTGCGTGACGTGCGGAGCCGTCGTGCCTAACGTGTGACCGGCCGCGAACAGCGCGAGGATGACCGCGAGAGTCCGCCACCCGGCACGAGTCATGACGCCACCGCTTGGTCCGCGCGGGCCGCGAACAGCTGAAGGATTCCGGTCCATCCGTCAGGCGCGCCGACAGCCGCGCGCATCGCGTCACCACCGGCGCCGTGCCGATTGAAGAAGCGATGTACGACTTCCACTTGCGTACCTCCGCCGGCCGCCGGCGTAAACGAGACCTCCACCTCGCTCGATTTCGCCAGACTCGGCTCGTAGCCCCACTCGTGCGTGATCTGCCACGCCATGACGAAGCGGTGCGGTGGGTCCCAGACGAGGACCTGGCCCCAATCACATTCCGTCCCGTTTTCCTGCTCGGTGTAGCAGCGGCCGCCGACGTGTTCCTCAATCAACACGCGTCGCATCGGCGACTTGCCGATGTGATGCGTGCGCGGCCACCAGCTGTCGATCTCGCGTGTGAAGATTTCGAACGCTCGCTCCGGGCGTGCTCGAACAGTCACGCTTTTTCGAACGGGCAGGTCGTCGGTTTGCTCGCTTTGCTGTGCGGCGTGGGTGGGCTGGGTCTGCGTCATCGGTCGTCTCTCGCGGGTTCGGCGTCCGCCTTCGCCTTGAAGGCGTCAAGCGCGGTGGTCCAGAACTGATCGAGGTAGGCGCGAACAGATTCGAATCCGGCAGGGTCGAGCTGGTACACTCGCCGTGTGCCCTCGGCGCGATCGCTCACGAGTCGTGCGTCCTTCAGGATCTTGAGGTGCTGCGAGATCGCCGGCCTGCTGATCGGGAAGGCCTTGGCGAGAGCTCCGACAGGCTGCGGGCCCCTCTTCAGTCGGCCGAGGATGGCGCGGCGAGTCGGATCGCCAAGGGCATCCAGCTGGGTGCTTGAGTAAGTATTCACTTACGGTAAGTATATGCTTACCGTTTCGTCGCGTCAATATGCTTGCTCCGGGGTCAGACCCCGAACGGAGCCGAACATTACATCGATAGCCCGGGCCAGTTGGAGCGACGGGTTGCTTGCGTCGATCACGTAGCCGTCCTCGACGTACCAGATGGCCGAGAGCACCGCCTGCGCAAAGCCCCAACGCAGCACACGGCCGGCATCGAGATTGAGGCGAGAAGACAGCGTTCGGATGCGCTGCTCTATGGTTGCGGGGTTTGACAAGATGGCTGGCAATTCGACGGGATTCCGCAGCAACGCGCCAACCTCGTACTCGACTTCGCCCACCACGCCCTTCGGATCGATCGCCAGCCAGCCACGGTGGTGGTCTCGCAGCACGTTGTAGTGCTGCAGGTCGCCGTGCAGGAGTCGAGCGCCACGCTGGGTCTCGCAGAGCTCCGTATAGATCTCGGACGCGCGGCGGACCAGCGGCGCCGGGATCTGCGCATCGCCGCTGTCGCTGTACCAGGTGAAGCTCTGGGCCCAATCGCTCACCGTCGGACACCACGGTGGAGCAGCGTTAGGCGCGATCGCCGCGATCACCTGGGCGATGGCCTCGGTGGCGGCGTCGTCGTGGTCAGCTCGTGTCAGTTCGACGAGATTGGTGCCCGGAACAATGCGCTCGAGGAGGGCCGCGCCGTCCTCGTATTCGAGCACGCGAACCACGCCCCGTCCGCCGAACGCGTGCACAATTTCACCGGACCTCCACTCGTCGCCCTCGCGCTTCACTACCTTAAGCACGACCGGCTCACCCCCTCGTCGCCCGAACACGAGCACCGAGGTTTCGGTCTCCGTCAACGAGTCGATCTCGACGCTCCAATGCCGCGCCAGCGCAGCGACGCGGACCTGGGGCCGATCGTCGCCGTCAGGCAGAGGCGTTAGGCATCGTCGCCGAGTCGGCAAGCTCGTCGTTGGCGGCGAAGTAGATCACCGGCCGGATCTCGTACCCGCCGCCCGGGTTCACCGCGGCAAGCTCCTTCGCGAACTCGACCACGTCCTCCTGCGAATCGAGGTCGACGATGTAGAACCCGAGGATCTGTTCCTTCGTCTCGGCATAGGGACCGTCGGTGACCATGACGGGCTCGCGGTCTTTTCGGACCGTGCGCGCGGTCGTCGTTGGTCCAAGCCGCGCAACAGGACCGAGCTTCCGCTTACGGGCGAGCTTGTCCTGTATGGCGATCAGCTTCTCCATGACGGCGTCATCCTCTTCCTTGGTCCAGGACGTCACCATCGTCTCCGAGTTGTAGCACAGGATCGTGTAAAGCATTGGCCTAGGTCGACCTCGATGAAGTTGCTGCGTTGAAATACATCAGGGCTCGCCGACGGATGATGAGCCAGCCGACGGGAATGCCGAGCGCGATCACAATGGCGCTCGTCAGAGTCTGCAACGGTCGTGCGACAGCGAACAGCATGACGATCGCGGCAACGAGCACGAGGAACACAACAATAGGCAGCGGGTGCGCCGGTGCGCGGAAGACGTCCGGCGCGTCGCTCGGCCGCGGCACCACGAGAATCGCGGCGGCCGAGAGTCCCAGGAAGAATACGGCCGCCGGCACGAAGTAGCCGAGGATCTGGTCAAAGGTGCCAAGCGTGACGAGGAGGCACGCGAGGACGACCTGCACGAGCGTGGCAAGCGGAGCAGACTGTCGTTGTGGATGAAAGCGTACGAGGGCCGACGGGAATAGCCCGGCTCGCGCCATGGCGAGATACACCCGCGGCGCGCCAAGCAGGACGGCGGCGAGGCTTCCTGCCACAGCGATCACCACCGCTGCCGCGAGGAGCCGGCCCGCGGCAGTGCCGAACAGCGCGGAGCCTAACGCGACGACGAACGCGTCGTCGGTCGCGGGCGCCGCGCCACCGAGCACACGCATGAACGCGACGCTCAGCCCAGCATAGACCACCGTCACGACGACGATCCCGCCAACGAGCGCCACCGGCAGCGTCCGTTTCGGGTCGACGATCTCCTCACTCATCTTGCCGAGGTCCCACCACCCACCGAACGCGAAGAAAGCGCCCATGAGCGCTCCACCCAATACCTGAAACGATGGCAGAGCGGCCGCTGCGGCCGAGGCGGTGGTTGGCGCCGCACCAGAGCGAACGAGAACCGCGGCGACCAGCACCACGACGACGCCCAGTTTCGCGGCGGCGGTCCACCGCATGACGCGCGCGCTGTTCTCGACGCCGAGGATGGAGACGATGGACATCAGGATGATCGACACGATGGCGACGACGGGGACCAGGGAAGCCGGCCCACCGAGCAGCGCGAGCACGTACTGCGCGAGTCCCACCGCGAGCGCCGCCGTCAAGCCCGGATCCATCACCAGGAGCGACATCCATCCATACACGAACGCGGTGCGTTCGCCGAACGCTTCGCGGAGAAACACGAACCCGCCGCCGGCCTCGGGGAAACGAGTCCCGAGCTCTGCGTAGCACAGTGCACCGGCGACCGAGAGGAGACCCATGAGTGCCCACACACCCAGAACCCACGCCGGGTTGGCGAGCGTCCGCACCATCCCCGCGGGCGTGAGGAAGATGCCGACCCCCATCACCTCCGCGACGATCATCGCGATGGCAGCCCAAACCCCGAACCGACGGTGCAGCATGCTGCTCAACGTCGCACCATCACCTGAGCGCTCAAGGCCAACCCGACACCGTTCGTCCAGCCGAAGCCGTCCTGCGTCGGGTATTCCCCACCGCCCGCCCGGCGCGACATGTCCACGACGTCGTACTTCTCCGTCATTTTGTGGGTCGTCTCGTATGTGCGGCGATTGAGCGCAAGCCATCGCGCGCGGGCAGAGTCGGCGAGCTCGGCGCGGCCGTAACGGCGCACGCCTTCCATGGTCAGCCACTGGAGCGGTGGCCACCCGTTAGGCGCATCCCACTGCTGACCCGACACGATGAGCGTCGTGACGAAGCCCCCGGGCTTGTAGAAATCGCGCTCCAGCCGCGCGGCAACGGCGCGTCCCTGGTCGGGTGTGGCGAGCCCGAAGTACAGGGGCGATGACGCGGCGAGCGTCGGCCGGTCGAGGACACGCGCGCCGGTTCGCCACCGAACGTCGTAGAAGAATCCACTGTCGGGTTCGTACGCCGCCGCCAGCAGTGCCTGACGACGCGCGTCGGCCTGCGCATTGAACCGCCGTGCCGCGTCCGCATCGCCCTGCTGCCCACGGAACGCGTGCAGCGCAGCGATCGTGCGCTCCGCGTGATAGAGCAGGCTGTTGAGATCGACGGGAACGAGCTCCGTCGTTTCCAACGAACGCAGGTCTTTCGGGTCGCGCATCCAGCGCGTGGAGAAGTCCCAGCCGCTCTCCGCCGCGGCCCGGGTATTTCGATAGAACAGCTCCCGCTGTGGCTCGGGCAGCGTCTGACCGAGCTCGAAGTCCGGCTTGAACGATTCGGGCCTGGGGTCGGACCGGTCATCCCAGTATCGATTGAGCACCGCGCCGTTCTTGAGCCTAACGACTCTCCGGTGCGCGTCGCCAGCGGCCAGCTTGTCCGCCCCCTCCATCCAGAACGCGTGCTCGAGCTCAAGCGCATCGAGGTAGCGGAGTGCCTGGCCCGTATCCGTGGCGGTCGCATAGAGCCCGACCATCGCGCCGAAGTACGGCGGCTGGCTCCGGCTCAGGTAATACGTGCGATTCCCGTTCGGGATGTGGCCGACCGTGCGCACGAGATGCGCGAAGTTGTCGAGCATGCTCCGGACGAGATCCGCGCGGCCACTGGCGATCAAGCCGAGCATCGTGAAGTACGAATCCCAGTAGTAGATCTCGCGGAAGCGTCCGCCCGGCACGACGTATGGGTACGGCAGCGGAATGAGCGACGACTGCGCCTTGCTGGTATCGGGCGAGCGTGTCAGCGCTTCCCACAGCGCCTTCGCGTGCTGCTCCATGTTGAGCGACGTGTCGGTCTTCACACCCGCGCCCGCGGCGCGCGGCATCTCGAAGTGCTTTTCGACGAACGTACGCATCGAGAATCCCGACGCAGACCGTTCCGCGGCGTACGCGGCCGTGATCTGCGCGGGCGTCTCGAGCGGCCGTGCATCGACGAACGTCTTGGAGTCCGGGAACACGCCGGACAGCTGGACGTCGTGGAACAGACCGTTCAGCGCGCGCGAGGGCTCGTAGACCGCTGCCTGTTCGGGGGCTTTCGGTGCAACGGTAGGTGTCGCGGACCGACACCCGACCGCGAGCGCAATCGCCGCCGAGAGCCTAACGACCCTCCCCAACGCTGTCAGCGACGGTGCTTTCACACCCGGCTCACCGAACGTAGCCGCCCTTCGCACTCCGCTTTCCTCCAGCACGATGCGCTTCCTCGGACAGGCGGTGGACACCGGTGGCGTCGATCCACCGATTGTAGAAGTTGAACAGCGCACAGACGGTGATGGCGTAATACAGTTCCTCATCGGTCCATCCAATGACGCGGAGACGCGCCGTGTCCTCGGCCGTTATGCTCGTCGACCGGTGGTTCACCTG
>DATCGG010000415.1:0-2493 GCA_036509075.1 Gemmatimonadaceae bacterium | reverse complement strand
GGTTCCCAGTTTCCAGGCGCAAAGATCAGTGTCATGCCTCGTCATTTTCTAGCCATCCCTGACTTCACTCGCGCCGAGCTCGATCGGCTTTTCGGTCTCGCCGACTCGATGCGCAGCGGCGCGTACGCGAAGAAGCCGCTGGCGGGAAAGTCGCTGGCCATGATCTTCCTCAAGTCATCCACGCGTACGCGCGTTTCGTTCGAGGTAGGCGCGTGGCAGCTCGGGGGCCACGCACTGTTCCTGTCGTCGCGCGACGTGCAGATCGGCCGCGGCGAGCCGATCCCCGATACGGCGCGAGTGCTTTCGCGTTATGTGGATGGCATCATGATCCGCACGTTCGCGCACAGCGATGTCGAGCAGCTCGCTCGACACTCGAGCGTACCGGTGATCAACGGACTGACCGACCTGTTGCATCCGTGTCAGGTTCTCGCCGATATCCTGACAGTTCGACAACGCTTTGGCACGTACGAGGGCAGGAAGGTCGCATGGATCGGCGACGGTAACAACATGGCCAACTCGTGGATCAACGCGGCCTGGCGACTCGGGTTCGAGTTGACGCTCGCGTGCCCTGAGGGCTACGACCCCGACCCGACGATCCTCGAGCGAGCCCAGCGCGACGCCAACGTCACGCTGGTGCGGGACCCTAACGAGGCAGCGGCGGGCGCGCATGTCGTGAACACCGACGTCTGGGCGTCGATGGGACAGGAGGAGGAACAGGCCGAGCGCGAGCAGGCGTTCGCCGGCTATCAGGTCAATGCCTCGCTCATGAAGCGCGCAGCGCGCGACGCTATCTTCCTGCACTGCCTCCCGGCACATCGTGGGGAAGAAGTGACCGCCGAGGTGATCGACGGGCCGCAAAGCTGCGTCTTCGACGAAGCAGAAAACCGGCTGCACATCCAGAAGGCCATCATGGCCACCCTGATCGCAGGAGAACCGTTGGCATGATCGAGATCGGTACGCGACCGCCGGATTTCACGCTGCTCACCGACGAAGGAAAGTCCCTGACGCTTTCGGACCAGGTGGGCAAGCACGTGGTGCTCTACTTCTTTCCCAAAGCGGACACGCCTGGGTGAACGATCGAGGCGTGCGAGTTTCGCGACGCCTTCCCTCGGTTCGAGGGACTCGATGCGGTCATTCTCGGCGTAAGCCCCGATACGGTCTCGGCGCAGGCGAAGTTCAAGGAGAAGTACGAGCTGCCGTTCACGCTCCTTGCCGATACGGACCACGCTGTCGCGGAGCGATACGGCGTGTGGAAGGAGAAGATGAATTACGGCAAGAAGTACATGGGAGTGGAACGGACGACGTTCCTCATCGACAAGGACGGTCGCCTCACGCGCGTCTTCGAGAAGGTGACGCCGAAAGGCCACGCGGAGGAGGTCGCCGCCGCAGTCTCCGGGAATCGGGAATAGGGAATCGGGAATCGACAGTCCTCGAGACGCTCGCCTAACGCGCCGCGACATGTCGGCCGTTCTGCTATTCCCGATTCCCGATTCCCGATTCCCGATTCCCGATGAGGCCGAACAGCTCGCGCGTAACGTCGGCGTATGGGTTGCCGACGCCCTTCGTCGCCTCTGCGCGGAGTCGACGCGTCGGCTCGTCGAGCAGCTTGTTCACGAGGGAGACGGAGAGCCATTCCATCTGCGTGCGCACCGCGCCGTCGGCGTCTGGTAGGCTCGCCAGAGCGCGCGACAGCTCGCGCTGGCGGATCTCCTCCGCACGCGCGCGCAACGCCGTCACGACGCCGCTCAGCGAGCTGGCCTCGCCCCGCCACTGCAGCGCGCGGAGCTCCTGCTCGACGATCGTCTCGACGAGCGGCGCATCGCGCCGCCGGCCGGCCATCGCGATGTCGATCCGCTCGCGCAGCTCCGATGGGCACACGACGCGCACGCCAGCGAGCTCCGCGACCTCCGCGTCGAGCACGTCACCGGCAGAGAGGTCGATGAACGCGAGCGGCCGTGCCATCCGGCCGCGCATCGCCCGTCTCACCGTTCCCGCGTCGACGGCAAGGGGAGCGCCGGCGCACGTGAATACGAGATCGCTCTCGGCAATCGCGGTCGGTATCGCGTCGGACTGAATGGCTGTCGCGCCAAACTCTTCCGCCGTCGCGTTGGCGTGCATGTCCACCGGCGCGCCGATCGTCATCTCCCAGAAGCCGCGGGCCCGCAACGCTTTCGCGGCGAGCAGCGCGATCTTTCCGCCGCCGAGAAACAGAGCCCGACGCCCGCGCAGGTCTTCGGAGAGCTCCTCCGCCAACTCGGCGGCGATCGAGCTCACGCTCGCCGGCGCGGATCCAATCTCGGTCTCCGCGCGCGCGCGCCGTCCCGTTTTGACGGCCGCTTCGAACAGCGGCGTGAGTACCGGTCCAGCCGCGCCGGTGCGCTGCGCGAGCGTGAGCGCGGATGCGACCTGGCCGAGCACCTCGGACTCACCGAGCACCATGGACTCCAGTCCGGCGGCAACCCTGAAGAGGTGTCGAGTCGCCTCGGACCCAAC
>DATCGG010000414.1:0-8131 GCA_036509075.1 Gemmatimonadaceae bacterium | reverse complement strand
TCCCCAGGAGGAACCCGGGTGGCCACCAACGTCACCGCCAGCAAGCCTGATCTGCGCACGACCGCAACTCGAGGTGCCGTGTACTTCGTCGCCTGGACCCTGGTTGCGGTCGCGACGACGGAGCTCCAGGCTGCCGCTCAGCCCGAAGGCGGCGCGACGGCGTTTGGCCGGCTCATTCGGATGTCGCTCGCGAGCTGCTGGCTGTGGGCGCTGTACACACCCGCCATCCTCGCGCTGTCGCGACGCGTTCGCATCGATCGCACGAACTGGCCAAGGACCGTCTCGATCCATCTCGGAGCATCGGCGCTCGCGACGTTCCTCGACGTCGCGCTCATGCGCGCGATCGCGCCGTACGTGAACCCCGGAGCGCCGGTCACCAGCACGCCGCTCCACGCGATGTTCCTGCGGACCCTGTTCCTGTACTCCCTCTGCTACTTCGTCATCGTCGCGCTCGCACACGTGCGCTACTACGCGAGCCTGTCATACGAGCGCGATCTGCGGGCGGCGACGCTCGAGGGGCAACTGGCCGAGGCGCGCCTAACGGCGCTGCAGGGCCAGCTGCGCCCGCACTTTCTGTTCAACACGCTGAACATGATCGCCGAGCAGGTGTACACCGACCCCGCCGGTGCGGACGCTATGCTCACCCGGCTCGGGGTGCTCCTGCGCTCATCGTTTACCGAGGCCGATCGCGAACGAGTACCACTCCGACGCGAGCTCGAGCTCCTCGAGAGTTACATCGAGATCATGCGCGCGCGCTTCCGCGGGCGGTTGACGTTCGAGTTGCACGTGGACCCGACTACGCTCGACGCGCTCGTGCCGCGCTTCATCCTGCAGCCGCTCGTGGAGAACGCCATCAAGCACGGCGTCGAGCCGCGTGAGGAAGGCGGGCGCGTGACGGTCACGGCAAGGCGTGACGGCGACTCGGTGGACCTGGAGGTTCGCGACAGCGGCGACGGCCTCGCCGGCGCGATCCGCGAGGGGACCGGCGTGCGAAATACGCGTGAGCGCCTGCACCACTTGTACGGTGCCGCGCGCCAGCGGTTCGCGCTCTCGCCTGCACCCGGAGGAGGAACGATCGCGTCCGTGGTGATTCCGTTCGATGCCGATGACGAACCGCCGGCGACGTTCACGGTCGCTCCGCGAGCAACGGAGCCTGTGGGCGAATCTGTTAGGCGATCGTCGCCGGCCGGCACACCGGTGGCTTCCCCGCCAGTCCTCCGGCGGAGCGCGTCGTGACGGCATTGCGCGTCCTCATTGTCGACGACGAAGCGTTCGCCCGTCAGCGTCTGAGACGGCTGCTCACGGAGCAGCCCGACGTCGAGGTCGTCGGCGAAGCGGCCAACGGCCGTGAAGCGGTCTCGCTCATCACCACCCATAACCCGGATGTCGTGCTGCTGGACGTGCAGATGCCGCGGGTAGATGGGTTCGGGGTCCTGCGCGCGCTCGACGGCCCGGCACCGCTCGTGATCTTCGTGACCGCGTTCGACGAGCACGCGGTGGCAGCGTTCAACGTCCACGCCTTCGACTACATCCTGAAGCCGGTCGATCCCACCCGATTCGCCGAGGCGATCGAGCGGGCGCGGGCGCAGATCGCGCAGTCAACGACGGCCGAGCGTCACGCGAAGCTGGTGGCGTTTCTCGAGGCATCGCCGGGCGCGCCGGCTCGCGACACGGCCGGCGCCCAAGCCGACTCGGCGCCTAACGTGGGCGGGCGCGGGCCGCTCGACCGTCTGCTCGTCAAGGAAGAGGGCAGAATGTACTTCGTGCCGGTGGCGGAGATCGACTGGATCGAGGCGTTCGGCAACTACGCTCGCCTGCACACCGGGCCGCGCACGCATCTCATCCGCGAGACGATGACCACGCTGGAACGCGCCCTCGATGCGCGGCGTTTCGCGCGCATTCATCGGTCGACCATCGTGAATCTCGATCGGATCCGTCAGATGGATCTGTGGGGGTCGGGCGACTACATGGTTCGCCTGTCGGACGGGACGCAGCTCAAGCTGAGCCGGTGGTATCGAGATAGACTGGAGGCGCGAATGCGCCCGTGAACGGCAGCTAGTAGCTGTTAGCCAATAGCTATCAGCCCAAGCGGCGGGTGTTCGCGCGCGATTCGTCCCACGTCAGTGCACGTCGTCATCCCAGCCTTCGATAGTGGGACTCTCGCGGCGAGTTTCGTGGCGACTCGTTACCCAGGCCAATGATTCGCCATTCTGCCCTGCTATTCGCGGCGCTCGCGGTCCGACCGCTTGGAAGCGCTAACGCCCAGCCACCGGCGCCGAGGCACGCAGTGCTCGCGGTGCCGGCCAAGTTCCCGTCGATTCAGGCCGCCATCGATAGCGCCGTTCCGGGGGATACCGTGCTCGTCGCGCCGGGGCGGTACTACGAGAACATTCGCTTCAAGGGAAAGGGCATCGTGGTCGCGAGCCAGTTTCTTCGGTCGCGCGATGCGACGGACATCGAGCGCACGATCATCGACGGCAGCCGGCCCGCGCATCCGGACACCGGCACGGTCGTCCGGTTCGTGAATCAGGAGGATTCGACTGCCGTGCTCGAGGGCTTCACGATCACGGGCGGTACGGGGACGATCTGGCTCGATGCAAAGGACCTCCAGTACTTCCGCGAGGGCGGCGGCATTCTCTGCGAGCTCGGGTCGCCGACGATTCGGTACAACTACATCGTGAACAACGTCGCGACCTCGATGGCGAAGAACGTGGCGGGCGACAGTCTACTCAGCGCCGGCGGTGGGGCGATCCGGTGTGGGTACTCGGAGCCGACGATCGTGAACAACGTGATCCGCGGTAACCGCGGCCGATACGGCGGCGGGATCGTGCTCTTCCACTCGGCCGGGATCGTCAGGAACAATCTCGTCGTCGACAACACGGGCGGCGAAGATTTTGGCGGGGCCGGGCTGTGGGTCGTGGGCAGCCTGAGCTATCGCCTATCGACGTTGGTCGAGCACAACACGATCGTGAACAACAAGGCGGCCACGGCCGATTCGGCCGCGCGCGGCATGAAGGGTCGCGGCGGAGCACTGATCGCGGCGGGGACGAAGGTCGTGTTCCGCAACAACATCGTGTGGGGGAACTCCCAGAGCGCAGGGAATCAGGTGAGTTATTCACCGCTCACACCGCCGGAGATGAGTTACAACCTCGTGCAGGGCGGCGCGCCTGGGACGGGGAACCTCGACACGGATCCGAAGTTCGCGGAGACGGCGCGGTTCACGCTCGCCCCTGATTCGCCGGCGAAACGAGCGGCCGGTGGGAGCACTGAGCTCGGCGCCTACGGCGGTGTGCCGCTAAAGCGTTAGGCGGGTAACCCGCGGGTCGTCATCCGTCGCCCGTCCCCGGCAGTCGCCTGCCGCCTGCCGTCCGCAGTTGTGTCCCGGCCACCCGGCGCTGATCTTCCCGGGATGTCGGTCCGTCTCCGCGCGACCCTGACGCTGGTGCCAATCGTCGGGCTCACGACGTTCATGCCCGTCTCCATCCGTCGGGCTTCCCAGCCGGCGATCGTCATTCGAGTGAACCAGCTCGGCTACCTGCCTAACGCCCCAAAGACCGCGGTCGCATGCGTCGACGACGATTCGACGCAGGGCGCGCCCACTGCGGCGCCTCTCACGTATGTCGTTCAGGACACGAGTGGTCGCGTCGTGCAGGCACCCCGTACCGTACGAGCCGACGCGCCATTCGGTCCCTGTGTCGTCACCTATCGGCTGGACTTCTCGTCGGTACGCGCACCGGGCCGATATCGAATCGTGAGCGGCACCATCCAGTCGCCCGTGGTCCGCGTGGACGCGCGCACGTACGCGGGCGCGGCTGATACCCTGCTCTACTACATGCGCCAGCAGCGCTCGGGCTACAACCCGACGCTTCGCGATTCAGTTCACAAGCGCGACGGCATCATCGTCGACCATCCGACACGGTCCGGGGAGTTCATTCCCGTGAGCGGCGGCTGGGCCGACGCCGCGGACTACCTGCAGTACGTGACCACGTCCGCGACGGCGACCTACGTGATGCTCAAGGCCCGCCTGGATTTTCCGAGAGCGTTTGCCGACGGGTTCGACGCGAATGGGCTACCGGGACCTAACGGCACAGACGATGCGCTCGACGAAGCGCGACACGGCCTCGAGTGGCTGCTCCGCATGTTCCCGGACGACTCGACGATGTTCAACCAACTCGCCGACGACCGGGACCACACGTACTTCGACCTGCCGACGAGCGATTCGGCGGACTACGGGTGGGGCAAAGGCAAGGAACGACCGGTTTACCCGTGCACGGGCAAACCCCAGGGGCTGTTCACGGGGAAGAACCGGTCGAACGGGTACGCGTCCACGGCCGGCAAATACGCCGCGACGTTCGCGGTCGCATCCCGGACGTACGCTCGCAGGGACCCGGCGTTCGCAACGCGTCTGCGCAAACGCGCGCTCGCGGCGTACGCGTTAGGCCTGAAATACCCCGGGAACTGCCAGACGGCGCCTGGCCGCTCGCCCTATTTCTACGAGGAGGAGAACTGGGTCGACGACATGGAGTTGGGGGCCGCCGAGCTGTATACGCTGACCCGTGAGTCGCGATTCCTCCGCGACGCCCTCGCATACGCGGCAAAGGAGCCGGTCACGCCCTGGATGGGCGCCGACACCGCGCGCCATTACGAGTGGTATCCGTGGATCAATCACGGACACGACGCGATCTGGCGGGTCGGGGATGAGCGCGCGAAGCGCGTCGTGGCCGGCTACTACGCGCAAGGACTCGAGCGGGTAGCAGCACGAGCGAAGACGAACGGTTTTCGCGTCGGAATCCCGTTCATCTGGTGCTCGAACAACCTCATGTCGGCGTTCGCGACGCAGGCGTTCCTGTATCGCCGGATGACGGGCGACGAACGCTTTCGCGAGTACGAGGCGGCGGCGCTCGATTGGCTGTTCGGCGCGAATCCATGGGGGACGTCGATGGTGATCGGTCTTCCGTGGTCAGGCACGTGGCCGCACGATCCGCATTCGGTGATGTCGAAGCAGATCGGTGTGGAGACGCAGCTGGGCGGCCTCGTCGATGGACCCGTCTACCGGTCCATCTACGCGAACCTGCGCGGCATTCGTCTCACGGACGCCGATGAGTACGCGGCGTTCAACGCGGGGTTCATCGTCTATCACGACGACATGGGCGACTACTCCACGAACGAGCCGATCATGGACGGGACGGCCATGCTCACGTATTTGTTGGCCGGTCTGGCGCGTTAGCATCTCGCCGGCTGCTGGCTGCTGGCTGCTGCTGACGGCTTTACGGTCGGCATCGCGGTCTTGTCGGCGGGGCGTCGGTCCTTCGGCGCGGTGATCTCGACGCGCGCCAGCGCGAGAACTAAGGAAGCGTCTGGAACGACGTGACCTTGTACACGCTCTCGTCCCCCGAGACTCCCCCGGACGGATCGATGTTGATGCTCACGGGATAGCCGAGCTTTCCATCGTACGTGATGCGCGGGTCCTGAGGATTGAGATCGAGCGCCTGGCTGATCACGGAGAACAAGCCGTCCACCGTTTTCGCCACTTGGCGGCGATCATCGCTCAAGGCCACCGGCGGTTCCCCGGCGTCAGCGACGTCCTCGATCGTCTCCAACCCGTCGCTCCGCCGAACCGTCACGCGCGTGGGGCGCTGCATATCTACCGGGCATTCGCACGTCTGCCTGTACACGATCTCGTAATGCGCCGGCGCGTTTGTCTGCCATCGCTTGAGGGCCAGGTCGTATTCCGTCTCGGACGTCTGCGCGCCACTCGTGGTGGTGCCGCCGCCGAGGCCAACCACCCCGTTATCTGCACAGGCCCCGATCACAACAACGAACGCCGCGCCAATCGCGGCGTGGGCCAGCAACCTTCGCATAGGTCTCCCAATTCCCGAGTTCAGAGTCCTTATTAGGATGTGTCGATGCGCGGCCTATGACCACCCTACCCAGTCCGACAACGTTGCCGTCCGTCACCTCGACCTTCGGCGAAGGCGACAAGCGGTCACCTCACCCCGGAAGTTGGGTGTGGGCATTGTTCCGCTGGGCCGGGATATGGGGGGCTGCATGCCTCATCTTCGTGTCGCAGAACGCCCTGCGATACATCATGCGCGACCAGCCAGTCGACTGGTTCAACGCGCTCTGGCTCGAGGCACTCTACTGGGTACCATGGCTGGCTCTGACGCCAGTGCTGCTCTGGGCCGCCCGCAGTAAGCCGCTCGGGTCGGCCGCCCCGCGATCGCACATCGCGTGGCACCTCGCCATCATGGTGGCGTTGTCGTTCGTCCAGGTTCCGGCGGCAGATGCGCTGCAATACTTCGCGGGCGTTCATCACGCGGGCACGCCTCCGGCCGGTGGCCCCGTCCAAGTGATCGATCTCTTCCGGCGCAGCTTCCCGGCACTCGTGATCACGGCGTGGTGGAAGTACTGGGTGTTCATGGGGCTGTACTACGCGTTCGACTATCACCGCCGCTTCCGGGAACGCGAAGTCGCCGCCGCTCATCTCGAGACGCAGCTCGCGACCGCGCATCTCCAGGCGCTCAGGATGCAGCTTCACCCGCATTTCCTGTTCAACGCGCTACACTCGGCCGCGATGCTGACGATGATGGACCCCGAGGCGGCGCATCGTGTGCTGGTGCAGTTGAGCGCCCTGCTCCGTACGACGCTCGACCGCTCCGCCGCGCCGGAGGTGCCGCTGTCGGAGGAGATCGACTTCATGGACCGCTATCTCGCGATCGAGCAGATCAGGTTCCAGGATCGTTTGCGCGTCGACATTCACGCGGACGACGATGCGCTGTCGGCGGTGGTGCCGAATCTCATCCTGCAGCCGCTCGTAGAAAACGCGGTGCGGCACGGAATCGCTCGGCGAACCGACGCGCGGTGCCTAACGATCCGCGCAGCGCGTGAGAACGGTTCCCTGGTGCTCGAGGTCGAGGATGACGGCCCGGGCCTGCCGCCTGGCTGGACCCTTACGCCGCCGGACGGCAGCGGCGTGGGTCTCACGAATGTGCGATCGCGGCTCGAGCGGACGTACGGCGAACAGGCGCGGCTGGAACTGCTCACGCCGGCCGACGAAGCCGGTCGTCCGCGCCCCGGTGTGCTCGCGCGTGTGACGATTCCGTACCGGACCGGCGGACGTTCCGGTCGACGATGATCCGCGCCGTCATCGTCGACGACGAGCCGATCGCGCGCGCCGGCCTTCGCACGCTGCTCGGTGCGGAGCGCGACGTGAGCATCGTGGCAGAATGTCGGGACGGGGCGGAGGCCGTTGCGCGGATCCGGTCGGATCGGCCAGACCTCGTGTTCCTCGATGTGCAGATGCCCGAGCTGACCGGATTCGAGGTGTTGTCGGCGCTCGCGCCCGAAGAGCTTCCCGCCATCGTGTTCGTGACGGCGTACGACGCGTATGCGCTCGACGCGTTCGAAGCAAGCGCTGTCGACTATCTGCTCAAGCCGTTCGACCGCGAGCGGTTTGCGCGTGCCCTCGCCCGGGCGCGCCGATTCCTGGCGGGCGATCAGCTGACGGTGTTCAGAACGAGGATTGCGTCGGTGTTGCAGGCCGTCGCCGGCAACGACGGTCCTGCGGGCCGGCAGTTCCCGTCGCGCATTCCCGAGAAAGACGCGGGCGAAGCCGGCGCGGCCGGCAGCACCGAACGCACGCGAACCGGCGAAACCAGACTCATGATCCGGTCTCGCGGTCGCATTGCGTTCGTGGCGCTGTCAGACATCGAGTGGATCGAGACGTCGCGCAACTACGCCCGGGTGCGCGCGAAGGGTGTGTGGCACTCGGTGCGCGAGCCGCTCACAACCTTCGCGAACCGACTCGACCCTTTACAGTTCGTGCGCGTGAGCCGTTCGCGTATCGTGAACCTCGATCGCGTGCGCGAATTTCGGCGTCAGGCAAATGGCCAGTACGTGGTGCTGCTCGATGACGGCCAGCGCCTCATGGCGAGTCGCCGCTACGGCGCCAAGCTCGCGCCAGCGGACAGTCCGGATACCTAGGGCTGGATCCCGTCCGGATGGCATGCTGCGCATGCCGGTGCGCCTCGAAACGCGACGCCTCGTCCCGCGCGAATTGTCGCGATGAATCGTGAGGCAGACACTGAGTGCATACCGCGCGGCTCGCGGACGCTCCGCGAAGCGGCGCCAA
>DATCGG010000413.1:0-6894 GCA_036509075.1 Gemmatimonadaceae bacterium | reverse complement strand
GCTGTCGAAGAGCGGTAGTAGGTTGGGGTGCTGCAGGTGCGCCGTGACTCTGATCTCGGCGAGGAATCGTTCGACGCCGAGCACGGCCCCGAGCTCGGGGTTCAGGACCTTGAGCGCAACGAACCGCTCGTGGCGCACGTCATGCGCCAGGTACACGGTAGCCATCCCGCCGCTACCGATCTCGCGCTCAATGCGGTATCGATCGCGAAGAGAGTTACTGAGCTGCTCGGCGATTTGCATTTCGGTCGTTCAGCCGATGGAGCCCGCAGCGATTCCCTTGTCTAAGTTGCGCGTTGGCGTTCCCGTCAGCCAGTGTGGCGCCGCGACGGGGCGCAGTAGCGATCAGGCACCGGCCGCGCCGGCGGCGAAGCGAGTCGACTCCACCTGGCCAGCACGCAGCCCGGCCGCCGTCACGATCAGCGCGAGCGAGCTCCACACGGATATCAGCACGCCGAAGAAGGCGTGGATCGGAATGATCGGGAGCGTGATCGCGAGCACCACAGCGCCGTTCCTGAGAATGTCGGTGCGCGCGGACGCGTCACCACCCGCGAACCGTCGTGCCGCACGCAGAACTCGTATCCCGCGGTCAATGAGCAGCACACCGAAGAGCAACAGCGAATACGTCCGCCAGTTGTATGTGAACGGCGAGCCGTCGACGAACGACCGGTTCCTGAGAACCAGGTTGTGGATGATGTCGGCGCAATGCGCGGACATCGTCGCGACCAAGCCGACGCCGTAGAGCGAGACGAACGCGAGCGCGGCGAGCCGCCATCCGCGCTGCCCGCGACGCCAGTGGTCGATGCCGACGACAATGAGGCCGACAAGGAGAACGATCTGAACGACCTGGTCGATATCCATGGATGGAGTTGTGAGGCGGGCAGTCCCTATAGCGCAGCGCCAATGAACCAAGAGGGCGTTGGATACGCAAGTCGGGAAAGCTGCGCGATGCAGGGCAGTGCTCGGCACGGCGGTCCGCGTCATGCGGGCTCTCGCGTGGTGTAAGCCTCACGAGTTGAACCCGAAGGACCCATGCCTCTCCAATACGAGAATCTCGACCCGGCCACGCGCCGTCACGCGATCGCTGAGCTCGACGGCGACCTGGCGAGCGGTGCGTTTCACGCCTCCGACCGCCTCCGCCCCACCGCGATTGGCGACTACCAGCGCTTCCTTCGCGACGCGATCCGCTACTACGACGACCTCTGGCTCGAGCAGCATGCGAACGATCTGCTCGTGGACTTCGAGCCACGCACCACCCGCAGCGGCGCGCAGACCACCGCCAAGGTTCCCGAGATGGCGGCCCGGATGCTCGCGGAAGGGGACTTCAATCGTTATTACATGCGTGGCGTCGCATTGCGCGCGATCGACGAAGGCCGACAGGTCGTCGAGGTCTATCGCGCGCGGCTGTCGCTCGAGCCGCGACGGGAGTCGGCGGAGCTGGAAGGCCAACGACTCCCCGCCCGCGAAGTGCTGGATTACCTGCGCGGGCAGCGCGTCGAGGATGCCTCGACGGCGCGGCTCGGTCGTCCGAACTCGGGGTTGAGCATCCGCCTCGTGTAGCCCCATCCAGTCAGGCGAACGCACCCGGCAGGGAGACAACGTGATCCAGGAGACGACCCACGCCGCACTCGGCGGGTGGGAAGACTTTTATCTGATCGTCGGATCGGCGGCGGCTGCCCTCACCGGACTGCAGTTCGTCGTCATCACGCTGGTCTCGGAGGCGCAGAGCCGGTCGACCTCAACCGGCGCGCTCGGTGCGTTCGCGACGCCAACCATCGTGCATTTCTGCGCGGCGCTGTTCGTATCCGTGGTGATGTGCGCGCCATGGCCGCAGCTGTCCGAACCGGCGTTCGTGATCGGCGCTGGTGGCGTCGTGGGATTGGCCTACACCGGAATCGTCGTCCTGCGTGCGACGCGCCAGACCGCCTACCAGATGGTGGCCGAGGACTGGATCTGGCACGTGACGCTGCCGCTGGTCGCGTATGGTATGCAGCTGGTCGCCGGGTTCCTGCTCGGGCGCGCCACGGTCGTCGCGTCGTTCGCCGTCGCCGCGTCGTCGCTGCTGCTGGTGTACATCGGCATCCACAACGCGTGGGATACGTCGACGTTCATGATCGAGGAGCGTGCCAAGCGGGAAGCCGCCGAGCAAGCCATACGGGACTCGGCGCCTGCACTCGCTGCCCCTATTCCTCCGCCAGGTGCCGCCTCGGCTGGCGAGGTGGCAACGCCGACAGAAACTCGTTAGGTCGAGTCTCACGGTTTCGGACCAATGACGAACGGACGGCCCGACGTCGCATGCCCGGGGTGCCATTATGTGCCCACGCCCTACGATCGATGGGTCTGCGAGCCCGACGGCTGCGGTAACGTGTGGGACACGTTCGAGACCGGCGCGCGATGCCCGCGGTGCGACGCGCAGTTCCCGTGGACGACGTGCCCGGCGTGCGCGCGAACGTTTCCACATCGCGCATGGTATCGGCGCTCCGCCTAACGATCAGCTGTTGGAATGAAAGGCGCTTTCAAATCCCGTCGTTATTGGGCGGAGCGATGGCGGCGAAGGCCAGGAATACTTCCTGATCCTGATCCCGCCGGTTCATGCGCCGATTCGGTTTTGTCGCGGTGGTTGCCGTCCGCCTCGGTCTCTACACTGTCACCCACGTGGTCCACCCGCGTGTCTGATGACGGCGGCGACCAAAGGCTGGATGGAGGCTCTGTTACGCGAGCGAATGACTACGGTTTCCAAGGAAGGATGATGCGCAAGGTTTTGAACGCGGTATCGATGGTCTGGCTGGTCGCGGCGGGAATGGTGGTGACACAAGCAGCCCGCACGCCGCAAGGGATCCCGGTCGACCTTCTCATCACCCGGGCGCGCGTGGTGGACACACGATCAGGTGCCGTCACCCCGGGTCGCGTCATCGCCATCCGCGGGGACACGATCGTTGCCATCGGCGACTCCGCCGAGGGGTCGCGCTTTCGCGCTCGGCGGGTCGTCGATGTCGCGGGGCGACATGTCATTCCTGGACTCTGGGACATGCACATGCACTTCGGCGGCGGCGACACGCTGATCCACGAGAACCGCGTGCTGCTGCCGCTGTATCTCGCGCACGGCGTGACGGCGGTGCGAGATGCGGCCGGAGACCTGTCGTCGACGGTGCTGGCGTGGCGTGACTCCATCGCCCGAGGGTTGCTCGACGGTCCGATGATCTTCACGTCGGGCCCGAAGATCGAGGGGAAGAACTCGATCTGGCCTGGCGACACCGAGGTGGAGACTCGAGCCGGCGTGGACAGCGCGCTCGACAACCTGCAGCGCTTGCACGTCGACTTCGTGAAGTTGACGGACAACACTCTCACGCCCGACCTGTTCCGGTACGCGTTAGGCGAGATCCGCCGACGCGGTATGAGGAGTTCGGCGCACATTCCTGCGGGCGTCACCGTCAGGGAAGCCGTTCAACTCGGACTCGGATCGATCGAGCACCTGTCGTACGCGATCCGCGGTGCCAGCGAGGGAATCCCGAGGGCGCCGGGCGCTGACAATCAGCCACCATCCTTCGACTCGGCAAATGCGCTGGCGCTGTTTCGGTTCATGGCGGAGCGCGGCACCGCGATTACGCCGACGCTCAACATCAGCCGCACGCTGGCGTGGCTCGACAGCGAGGACCACACGAGGGACGACTACCTGAAGTACATCGGACCCGGATTGCGGGCGACATATGCCTGGCGCATCGACCGACAGGCCGGCGCGACGCCAGACGCTATCGCCAGACGGCATGCGAACTACGAGTTCAACAGCTCGAAGCTTCCATTCCTCCAGCAATCGGGCGTGCTGATTCTGGCCGGCACCGATGCCGGATTCCTGAACTCATACGACTATCCCGGCATTGGGCTGCACGATGAACTGGGGCTGCTCGTAAAGGCCGGGTTGACGCCGCTCCAGGCGCTGCAGGCATCGACGATCAACGGGGCGCGCTGGCTCGGCAGAGCGTCGCGGTACGGCGTGCTCGCGCCAGGATCTGCATCGGATCTGGTGATCCTCGATGGCAACCCGATCGTCGACATCAGCGCGACGAGGCGCATCCACGGCGTCGTGACGCGCGGGCGCTACCTCGATCGCGCAAAACTCGACTCGATGTTGGACGGCGTCGCTCGAGATGTGTCGCGCATGAAAGGATCAACGCTCCGCTAACTGAGCGTGACAAGCGCTTGAAGCTGGCGCCGTAATGACCGGGTCGACCGCCGCCATGTCCATCCACGAATTCGATGTCCGTGCCATGTATGCCGCGATGGACGCCCAACGCGCTGCGCTTGGATTGACTTGGCCCAAAGTGGCGCGAGCACTGTGGGGCCAGTCGGCCGTGCTCAACGAGCGCCGCGGAGACCATCCCATCAGCCCGGCCACTCTCACGGGTATCGCGAAACGGGGCGACTGCACGTGCCAGCACGCCCTCTTCATCTTGCGGTGGCTCGATCGTGCGCCCGAAGACTTCCTGTCGGGTCCCCGCGATGACCGAGGGCACGTCGACCTGCCGCCGGCGGCCGCGGATCGTCGATTACGGTGGGATCTCGCGGCGGTCTACAACGCGCTCGACGCGCGCCGACGCGAGCGCGGCCTGACCTGGCGCGAGGTGGCGCAGCCACTTCGCTGCACAGACAATCAGCTCACAGGAATTCGCACGGCACGTTACGCCATCGGCATGAGGCTGATGATGCGCATCGTGCAGTGGCTCGACCAACCGGCTGCGGCGTTCATTTATCCCGCGGAATGGTGAGGGAAGAGGGAGACGGAGACGGAGACGGACAAACGGGAACCGGGAACGGGGAACAGTGACTCCGCGAGGAGACTCTGTTCCCGGTTCCCTGTTCCCGGTTCCCTCTATTCCCGTCTCCCTCAGTCCCGGTACGTCAACGCCAGAACCGCAAACCCTGTCGCGGCGTCACTCATGAAATTCGCAGCCGGTGTTGCGGGATCACGTTTGCGATTGAGCGACGTCGCGGTCCACTTGCCCGTCGGGCTATCCTGATGCCGCGACAGCCAGGCGAGGGCGGAGGCGACGTGCGCGTCGCTGCTCGCATAACCCGCGCGCCGCAGCGCGAAGGTCACGATGCCGGTCGCATATCCGTCGCTCGTCGTGTCGAGGGACGTGCTGTCGCCTCGCTTCCAGTTCCCAAGTCTCGCGAGCGCCCATCCGCCGTCGGCGTTCTGTCTCGCGAATAGTGAATCAGCAATGGCACCGCGTTCGGCGGCCGTGAGCAGGTCAGGCAGGGCCGAAGCGGCCCAGAGCAGCACGGCGCGATTGAATACGCTCTGCATCGCCGTGTCCTGACGGAGAAACGTGCGCAACGCCCCGACACGTTCCTGAATCTCGGGCCGCGACGCGTAGCCACCGGGCTCGGTCCCGACCGCGACTGCCGCGAGCGACGCGCCGAAGTACGCGGCGTCGTCCGCCTCCCACGGCTCGAGATGGAAATTGAGCCACGCCCACGAGCCCGTGGGCTTTCCACGTCGGAACTGCAGCGCCCACATGTTGTCGAACGCCACACGAGCCTCATCGCTCGGTGCGCCCGCGGCAGCGTCGCGAGTCGCGAGCACGAGCGCATTCAAGACCGACTCGGTGCCGCGCGATTCGCTCGTCTTCGGCAGGCCCACGGTCTGATCCGGATAGAACGGCTCGACGTCGCGCCACATGCTCACGCGCTTCACGACGTCATCGAGCAGCTTGCGCTCAGGGTTCGCCGGCTCTTTCTCGTGCATGGCCGCGCGCAGCGATGGTCGGGCGAGCGCGTACGGCAGCGCAGTGTGACAGGACACGCACGCAGTCTCGTGATCGCGCGCCGCGGTGGGCCAGGCCGACCACCAGGTTTGCCGGGAGTCGAGATACGCGGCCGCAGCGCGCATGTCCCATCCCTGCGCAGCGGCCGAGCGGGCGATTAGAGTAAGCGCTACAATCGCGGCGGTACGTCGCATGGCTGAATAGCATGCGGAATCAGCGCCCGCTCGACAAGATATAGTATCCTCACCCTCGAGAAATGATCACGCGTCACACATACGGCCTCGCGCTGCTCGCCGCAGCGCTTGCGACCACCGCCGCGCGCGCGCAGGACACGCGCGCCCTCGTCCGCTACGTCGATTCCGTCGCCAACGCGGCGGTGACCGAACACCGCACCGCGGGCGTCTCGGTCGCCGTCGTGAAGAACGGCCGCACGGTCCTCGCGAAGGGGTACGGCTTCGCGGACCTCGAGAACGACGTACCTGCGACCGCGCAGACGGTCTATCGCATTGGCTCGGTCACCAAGCAGTTCACCAGCGCGGCGATCATGCGGCTCGTGGAACAGGGCAAGGTTTCGCTCGACGACACGCTGCAGAAGTTCCTGCCCAACTTCCCGACGCAGGGCAATCGCGTCACCGTGCGGCACCTGCTCAACCACACGTCCGGCATCAAGAGCTACACGAGCCTTGGGCCCAAGTGGCAGCGCATCAACCGCCTCGACCTCGCGACAGACTCGCTCGTCGCACTATTCGCGAACGAGCCGTTCGACTTCAAGCCGGGTGACAGGTGGATGTACGACAACTCCGGCTATTTCCTGCTCGGCATGATCATCGAGAAGGTGAGCGGCAAGCCGTACGGGCAGTACCTGAAGGATGAATTCTTCACGCCGTTAGGCCTCAAGGGCACGATCTACTGCGATCAGGCGCCGCTCATCAAACACCGGGCGCAGGGGTACGCGCCGAAGCCCGGCGGCGGGTTCATCAACGCCGAGCCATTGAGCATGACGCAGCCGTACGCGGCGGGCTCGCTGTGCTCGAATGTCACGGACCTCGCCGCGTGGACGCTCGCGCTGTCGAGCGGCAAGGTGGTGAGCCCCGCGTCGTACAAGCAGATGTCGACCCCGGGCACGCTGAAC
>DATCGG010000412.1:0-10262 GCA_036509075.1 Gemmatimonadaceae bacterium | reverse complement strand
CTTGAATGGCGAGAGTGACAGCTGCAAGGCGCCGCTGGCGCGTCCGCTGACGACGCTTCTCGCGTCGCCGTTGGCGTCTACGCTGGCCTCGGCGCGACCGTCGGCGTAGCGGACGTGCGCGACGACGCTGTCGATTGGCATGGAGTCATCGTCCGCGAAGTGCGCGCGCAGATCGGCGGTGCCACGCGGAGCCTGCGCAGTTCCGTCGAGGCGCACGGTGGCATCGAGCAGGACGCGTACGGAATCAGCGGGGCCACCGGGCCCGGGAATGAACGCGGGCGCGTTTGCCACGTCGAGCGACACCGCCACCGAACCACTGTCGTGGTACAGGCCTGATGCGGTGATCACGGCGCCACGTGTGCCGCGGAGCTGCAGGGTATCGAGAGCGATCGTGCCATCGCCAGCGCGTCGGAACCGCGTTGGCCTCGTCAGGCTCAGGTTCGTGCCGGGAACTCGCACGACGAGTGAATCGACGTCGACCGCGAGCGTATCAGCCCGTCTGCTGATCACCGCATTCGCGGCACCGCCGGGCCGGTCGGCGTCGGCGGTACCTAACGACACATGCCAGCTGTCGCCGTCCTCGCTCCGGGCGCGGACGGTTGCGCTCGCGAAGTGGACCCCGCTGGTCACCAGCGAGTCGGCTTGCAGCGTGGCCTGGCCGCGGGGCTTCGAGCGCAGGCCGACCATGGACCACGTTGCGTGCGCGCGTTTGACGCTCGCGAACGGGGAAGCCACGCTGTCGGCCTGGAGCTCGCCATCCGCATCGAGCGAATCCAGCGATCCCACGACGCGCGCTCGCGCCGTTACGGTGCCGCCGAGTGAATCGACCGCGCTTGCAGCGGGACCCGCGCCGCCTGCCGAATCGGCCTTGACGGAATCGACGGCGCCTAACGCTCGGAGCAGGGGAGCGAGGTTGGCGAGGGACGCCGACGCCGTGACGGAAAGCGTGTCGCGGACATCGCCGTGGAGGCCGAGTGCGCCCCGCGCGCTGACCGCTCCCGCCGACGTCGCCACGACGACGCTCTCGGCCACCACGCGCGTGTCGGTGAGCGCCAGGCGCGCGATCGAGGAGTCGATCGTGATGCCCGAAACTGTGCCGGCGAGGTTGGTCAACGCGAGGTCCCCGCGGAGCGTCTGGAAGTCTTTGCCGGCGAGATCGACGTTGACGTCGGCCGCGAGCTTGCCCGCCGGGACGTCCGTGCGTCCGGAGGCCGACCGCGGATCCACATCGTTTACCTTCCCCGTCGCGCGGATGGCGACACCCGATGCGTCATTGGTGTAGCGGCCCGCAAGCGACGCCGATCCTGCAGCGCTGCTGGTGGTCGTCGCGAACGTCAGATCCTGCGCCGATCCTCGAACCTCGACCTTGCCTTCGATCGCGGGGAGCGTGGCCAACGCGGGATAGCTTCGGGCGAGCGCCGCCGGCGAGAACGGCTGCGCGTTCAACGCCAGATCGAAGCGGGGCACATCGCCCAGCACGATGCGCCCGCCGCCCGTGACGCGAAGCGGAGCGGCCGTGCCTTCGGTGTAGCGAAGGTCAGCGTCGCTGAAACGAAGGTGCTCGAACGTGGAGTCGAGCGTTACCCTGCCAACCAGGTGTCCACTCAATGGGGCCAGCGACGGGGCGATGCGCACGACGGAGCGCGCGTCCACGGGATCGACAACGACCGCAAGCCGAGAGAAGGAGATCCCGGCGGCGCCGCCTAACGTCAGCGTGCCACGTGCGGACAGACGACTCACACTTCCCGGCACGGATTCGTCGGTGTAACGCGCGACCAGCGTATCGACGCGAACCGCGCGCCCGGCGCCGCCGACAACCACGCGTCCGGCCACTTCCCCGCGCAACTCCGGCGGGAGGGCTCCCGGCACAAGGACGTTCAGGAGCTCGGTGTGAAGCGGAGCCAGGTCGAGCGCTGCGTGACGGATCGTCAGATCGTTCGACTCGGTGAGCTCGATCGTCACCCCACCGCGTACGACCGATCCCGTGGTGCGGAGATCCGCCGCCGATACCGCATACTCGGTCGGCGACGAGCCGCCGTCTGTCGTCACGGTCAATTGCAGGCGACCGCCACCGGAGCTCGGCAGGTTCGGCACGAACGACGCGAGGTCTGCGAACGCGAGTGTATCGGCGGTGACCATGGCCTTGATGGCCGGCATTCCGGCAGCGCTCCAGTCCACGTGACCACGCGCACTCGCTGACGATTCGTTGAACGCGACGGTCGCGAGGTCGAGATCGACGCTCGACCCGATGAGCGCGACGCGACCGGCAATGCGGCGCACCGTAACGTCGGGGTCGACCGAGGTGACCGCCAACCCGTTCAGCTGGGCGATCACCGTCGTGTCACCGATCGCGGTCCGAACGAGCGGGGCATCGATCGAGATGCCACTGAACTCGCGTCGACGCAGCAGGGCATTGCCGCTTCGGCGGATGACGGGAACACGCGCAACGAGCGCGGACTCGATCGCGCGGTCTCGCGCCGCGCCGCGCAGCGAGTCCGCGGGCGCCCACGGAACGTCGAGCACGACGGTGCCGCCGCTGAGCCGGACGGGGCCAACCACCGTCACAGGTGAAGGTCCACCGGTGCTCGGCTGCGGTGGTGATGTGTCCGGCTTGATGGCGCGCGACCAATTCCAGACGCCGGACGGTAGCTGCCGCACGACCACGTTAGGTCGCGCGACCTCGAGCGAGGTGACAACGAGTCGTCGCCGAACGAGCGCGCCGAAGTCGCATGTGGCGCGCGTGGGCCCCAGCGACACGAGCAGGGAGTCATCCGGATCGCGCAACGCCGCCGAATCGATGGCCAGCGCGCAACCGGGCCCGAAGCGCAGCGAACCGAGATGCAATGAGCCGAGGAGATATCCGGACGCTACGCGTACCGCGATCTGCCTGACTTGCTCTCGCCCGAACGCGGACTGCGTCACCAGCACGAGGATGAACAGCAGCACGCCGATGAGCGTCGCGAAGCCGACGCCCGTCCACACGACACCGCGAACCCACCACCGGCGCGCCATCAGAACGCCTGCCCGATCGAAAAGGTGAGCGTTAGGCGATTGAAAAACCCATCCGGCCGACTCGGCTTGTACGACGACGGACACGGCCCTTCTGCCTGGACCGGGGGAATCGCGTTGTTCGACGCGTCTGTCAGCCCGAATCCGGTGACTGGCAGCGTGTTGCCGGGGCTCACGCAATACAGCGGGGCGGTCGAGTATCCGACCGCCACGTCGCGATAGGCCGGGCCAGGTGCGGCCGCGTAGGAGTTATACGCGAGGTCGAGCCTGATGGGTCCCACTGGCGTCGAGACTCGTAAGCCGATCCCCGGCGTCACGAAGAGGGGTGTGTTGCTGAGGTCATCGCCCTCGCTCGTCCAGACGTTGCCCATATCGATGAACCCGACGAACTGAACGAATTCGGTAAGCACCTTCGGGCGCCAGCGCAACTCGACGTTGCCGACGGCTGCCGCCGTGCCGCCGGTCGGGACCGCGCGCCAGCTCGTGCTGTCAGGTGGTAGCGCCTCGAAGAGTGTGTCGCCCTGTACCTTGATCCGAACGCTGTCTGCGAGATAGACGCGCGTGCCGATCTCGTTCTGACGAAAGCCGCGTACGGTGTTCGCGCCGCCAGCGAACAGTCGCTCGCCCTGCGGGATGAACGACGCGCCCGGGAGCTTGGTGACCACACCACCCTGTGCCCGAAAGGCGAGCACCGTCCGCTCGGCTACGGGGTAGTAGACCGCGGCATTGAGCCGAGCGCCCGCGACCTGTTGCCGAACGGCGGTGCCAAGCCACTGCGGCGCAATCCGAAGCTCCACCCGTAGCGTCTTCCCACGTGTCGGGTCGAGCGGCACATCGGTGTTGTCGAACGTCGTGAGAATGCTCGCGAGGCCGAACGGGAGGGCTTCGGTGAACTGCTCGCGGTCGGCGGCGAGGCACGCGGAGAACGTCGCGCACAGGACGGCCGGCTCGGCCTCGGTGCGTGCGTAGCTGAGGTCGTACGAGAGCACGCCGCTCCAGTGCCCGCCGTACGAGCGGCTGAGCGATGCCCCTCCGCCCAGATAGGTCGTCTTGAGGTATGCGAGAAATTCGGAGCGGCGCTCGGCATAGAGCGAGACGGACTTGGCCCAGCGAGCATGGCCTAACGCCGGGATTGCGTACGTGCCACCGACATAGTAGTTGAGACGCTGGCTGTAGGGGTCCGCCTGCACGTCGCCCGAGCAGATGCTCGGCGCGAAGTCGAGCGGCGCCCCGACCGCGATTTTCGACAGATTCAGGGTCGCCTCGAAGCGTCCGGGCTTTGCGAGCACGGCCGCGCGGCTCGCCTGGAGCTGAAGCCGAAAGCAATCGAGCGTGCCATAGCCAATCTTCGTTCGCAGCTCGTTCGATGTCCCTTCGACCACCGCGACGTTCACGTTGGTGGTCCCGTCGCCATCGTCGCTCCGCGTGCTGTCGAGCGTGATGCGAATGTCGTCGAACAGCCCGACGGCGTCGAGGTTCTGGCGGGCGTCTGCCAGCTCCTGCGTGCCGAGCACGGCACCGGGCTTGAGGTGCGTTAGGCGCGCCACGCGTTCGGGCGCGATGCGTGGCTCCGTGCTGTCGACGCCGCGCGCGTCGACGCGCAGCTCTCCCACGCGCCGGCGCGTCCCCATCTTGACGTCGATCCACGCCACAGCGCGTCGTCGCGCCGAATCCGCCTGCTCGCCCACGCGGGCTCTTCCCGCGAGGTACCCTGCCCGGCGCAGGCCGGCCACGATCGCCGCAGCGGAAGCGTCGAGCGAATAGCGATCGAGCGGCTCGCCCGGCTGGAGCTTGATCGCACGCCGGATGCGAGACCGAATCGCGGAGTCGGCCACGCCGCGGATCTCGATCGAGTCGACGACCATGGGGTCGTTTTCATGAATCTTGAACCGAACGAACACGGCGCCGGGTGCGGTTGCGCGTCCGACCGCGGTGTCCACAGTGGCGCGCGGATAGCCTTTGCGGCGATAGACGAGCATGAGGCGGGCGACGTCGCGCAGGAGCGCGCCCTGCGCCAGGCATCTCCGCTTGCCGAACAACCGAGTGAACCGTCGAGCCCCGGACGATGCGGCCGTCTCGACGGTGGCTTCCAGCGTGGTGGATGGCACCGCCTTGTTGCCCTCGAACGAGACCTTGGCGACTTCGCGCGCGGAGCCCTCACACCCGTTGGTCGCGCTGGTCTGCGCGAGCACGCAACGAGGGACGGCAAGCACCGTGAGCACACACGCCATTGCGAGCGCCGCGTGGGTCAGTCGCCTCCGCGGGCACGCCGAGCCATCGGGGATGAACACGGGTCTGGGCGGCCGCATCGACCTGGGTCGTCCGTAGGTTGCCCATCGCGACGCGGTGGGCCCATTGGTCCAAGGTATACTGTGCGTCGGTTTGCGGTGCGGCGCATGGTGCTGGAAACCACGGCCGTTTCCCGCTGAGCCATGCACCGAGCCGGCACCCCGCTTACCAACGCGATTCTGTTCGCGACGGCGTGCGTCCTCGCGCCGGCTTTCGCCGGCGCGCAGTCGACCCAGAGCCCTCCGCCCCCGAAAGGCAATACGCCAGCGACCGTAACGACGGTGCAGGTACAGCGCGAGGACATCTTCGATCGCTCGGACAGCGCCTCCTGGATCGCGCGTGGTGCCAACCTGCTGCACGTCGTGACCAAGCCCCACATCGTGAACCGCGAGATCCTCATCCGCGAAGGGCAACCCTACGACTCGGTCACGGCTGCGGAGACGGCTCGCAATCTTCGCAAGCTCGGGATCTTTCGAGAAGTCTCGGTCGACAGCGTCCGTGACTCGTCAGGCCTGGTCGAACGGGTCACGACCCGTGACTCCTGGACGACCCAGCCCTACGTGAGCTTCAAGTCCACCGGCGATCAGATCACGTGGGGCGTGGGCATTACCGAAAAGAACCTGCTCGGGTACCAGACCAAGGTCTCGCTGCGCTACACGAAGGACCCGGATCGGTCGACGACGAACGTCGAGGTGAACGTCCCGCGCGTGCTGTGGAATCGTGTCGGTTTCACCGGCGTCACCAATCAGCTGTCGGATGGCCGCACCGCGAGGGTGACGATTTCGGCGCCGTTCCTGTCGCTATCATCGCTCTGGTCGCTCACGTTCGACGGACGCAGTAACGACGAGGACGTGCTCCGATTTTTCGGGGGCGAGTCCGAGGCGAGTGACACGGCGCGGCACACGCTCACGAAAGCCAACCTCAACGGGGCGTGGGCGACGCGCGCGTCACCGTTAGGCTTCGTCAGGTTCGGCGGCTCGATCCAGCTGCGGCATGAAGACTACGCAAAGAAGGACACTCCCGTCGAGAACCCATCCTTCTTCGGCGAGTTCGAGATCAGCGCGGACCTGCTTCGCTCGAACTTCCTCGTGGCGCGCGAGTTCCGGAGTCTCGGCCCGCAAGAGGACGTCGACCTGAGCCCGACGCTCCACGCCGGGGTGTGGTTCGCGCCAACGGCGTGGGGTTACGAGCGAGGCGGCGTTGGGCCGAATCTGACGGGGCACGCCGGGTGGGACATTCCGTACGGGTTCACGACGTTCGATGCCCGCGCGTCGGGGTTATTCACCAGCAAGGGGCTCGACTCGGGCAGTGTCGCGACGCAGGTGACGGTGGCATTGCGCCCCGTCCCTCGCCATTCCGTGATCGCCAACGTCAGCGGGGGTATGCAGAAGAACGGCTATCCGGGCGAGGAGTTCGACCTGGGCATGTCGTTTGGGCCACGCGCGTATCCCCTTCACGCGTTCACCGGCGACCGCGCGTTCTTCACCAGCGCCGAGTATCGGTGGGTGGCGATGCCGGATGTGCTCAACCTGGGGCTTCTCACGTTAGGTGTGGCAGCCTTCGCGGACTACGGCGGTGCGTGGTACGATGGATCCCCCAGGCGAACCGGCAAGGACTTTGGGGTCGGACTGCGCTTCGGCGGGCTGCGATCGGCGTCCGGGAAAGGCGCGACGCGGATCGACGTGGCGCGACGCTACGCGAACGATGCGGTCACGTCGCAATGGGTCATCGCGATCGGGAGCGGGTTCGCGTTCGAGAAGATCATCAAGTGATCGTGATGCAGGTGCGGTTCGGCAGTGCCTTCGTTCTGACTGCAGCGGCGTCCACGGCTCCGATCGCCGTATGCCGGGCGCAATCGACGCAGCCGGCTCGCACCGATTCGACGACCGCGGTGGTGTCGTCTGTGCAGATCCACCGCGAGAACGTGTTCGACAAGGCGGAAAGCGGGTCGTGGCTGTTTGCCGCCGCGAACAAGTTGCACATCGTAACGCGCGAGCACGTCGTGCGCCGTGAACTGCTGATTCCAGTGGGCGCCCCGTTCGACTCCGCGACCGCGGACGAGACGGCCCGCAACCTTCGGAAGCTCGGAATCTTTCGAAAGGCGACGGTCGACAGCAGCAGAACCAGCTCCGGCCTCGCCGAGAACGTAACGACGCACGACTCGTGGACGACGCAGGTGCAGGCCGCCTTCAAGTCGAGCGGCGATCAGATCACGTGGAACGTCGGAGTCGCCGAAAAGAATCTGCTTGGCCGGCAGATCAAGGCATCGGTGAAATACACGAGCGATCCGGATCGATCGACCACGCAGTTCGCTGCGTTCGTTCCCCGCGTGTGGCGAAACCGAGTCGATCTCAGCACGGCGTACAAGCAGTACTCCGATGGAGAAAGCGGCGACTTCTCCCTCTCGGCGCCGTTCACGACGCTCACCACGCCGAGATCATCGACGTTGGACGTGGACTATGCCGACCGAAACGTGCTGCGGTTCTTCGAGGGCGAGGAGGAGGCGAGTGACACGTTGCGCCACCTTCTGACGAAAGGCACGCTGACCGGCGCATGGGCGATTCGCGCATCGCGGCAGGGCTACGTGAGGGTCGGCGCGAAACTCCAACTGCGGCGCGAGAATTTCGCTGACCTGGGCACACCCATCGACGAACGATCCTTCTTTGGCGAACTCGGGACGGGCGTCGAATGGAGTCGCTCGAACTTCTCGGTGGTGGAAGGATACCGGGGCCTCGGCGGCCCCGAGGATATCGATTTGAGCGCGACCGTGCGCGGGGACCTTTGGGTCGCGCCGTCGGCGTGGGGATACGAGCGGGGCGGCGTGGGACCGGCGGTGAAGGCGAATGTCGGGAAGCTGCTGCCGAACGGGTTCACGACCCTGAATCTGCGTGCGTCATCCCTGTTCACGAGCAAGGGACTCGACTCGGGCAGCGTCGCGGCGCAAGGCGTGCTGACTCTGCTGCCTGCACCGCGACACACCGTCGTGTTCAACGCACAGGGAGGCATGCAGAAGAACCCATATCCGGGTGAGGAGTACGACCTCGGCCTAACGTTTGGTCCGCGCGCGTATCCGGCGCACGCGTTCACGGGTGACCGGGCGTTCTTCACGACGGTCGAGTATCGCTGGGTGGCGTTTCCGGAAGTGTACAAGCTGTTGGGTATTGGGCTGGCGACGTACGCCGACTATGGCGGGGCGTGGTACTCGGGCTCGCCCGTGCGGACGGGAGCGGACGCCGGGGTAGGGCTGCGTCTCGGGTCGACACGGGCGGCATCGGGCAAGGGGGCGACGCGCGTGGACCTCTCGTGGCGGTTCGCATCCGAGGAGTTCGACAAACGATGGATCCTTTCGATCGGTACAGGATTCCCCTTCGACATCGCGCGTTGACCGCGATCCCACTGCTCGTCTCGATGGTCGTGATGGCCGTGTCGGCGCGGGGCGGTGTCGAGGCGCATGCCGCGGTTGGCGTTAGGCATCGCACGGCGGCCGATGACACGGTTGCCGCGATCCTGCGTGACGCAGCGCGTACCGGGACACTGTCCGGGCTGCGCTGGCCACGCTTCCCGTATTACCGCGATGAGCTCACCGGACTCTATTCCGGTGCCGGGTGGCAGCCGGTGTGGACGAAGGGCGGGCGCCCGACGCCAGCGGCGCGGAGCGCGGTCGACGTGCTGTCGAAGGCGGAGGAACGTGGCCTCCACTCCGCCGACTATGACGCCGCGCTGCTCGGCCGGCGACTGCAGGCGCTGGAAGGCGCGTCGCCCCCGTCGGCGCGCGACGTCGGCTGGTTCGATGTCGCGCTGTCCGTCGGCGTGATGCGCCACGTGTCGGACGTTCACATCGGCCGCGTGAACCCGAAAAACCTGTCCGTTGGCATCAACGTGCAGCAGAAAAAGCTGGACCTCGCGAAGGAGCTGCAAAGCGCCATCGATCGCGGCGGCGTGGCCGAGCTGGTGAGCAGGGCGGAGCCCCGATTCATCCAGTACCGCAACCTGAAGACCGCGTACGCCCGCTATCGCGCACTGGCTGCCGATTCGACGATCCCGACGGTCAAGGCGTCCGGCACGCTCCATCGCGGTGACGCGTTTGCCGGTGCGTCAGCGCTGCGTCGCCGCCTGGCAGCGTTAGGCGACCTCTCGGCCGAAGCCGTGACGGGAAGCGATACGTACGACGATGCCCTCGCCGCCGGGGTCGCGAGATTCCAGGCTCGCCACGGGCTGCCACCGGACAGCGTCCTTGGGCGCGCGACGCTCGCGGCAGTGAACGTCCCGTTCACGAAGCGCGTCCGTCAGCTCGAGCTCGCGCTGGAGCGCATTCGCTGGCTGCCGCCGCTCGATACCGGTCCGTTCGTCGTCGTGAACGTTCCGGGTTTCGAGCTCTACGCGTTCGACACGCTGAATGCCGAGGGCGCCCCGAGCCTGGAAATGAACGTCGTGGTCGGCAAAGCCGAGGTGGGGCGCCAGACGCCGCTCTTCGAACGCGACATGCAGTACATCGTCTTCCGGCCATACTGGGTCATCCCACCCGGCATCCTGCGAAAGGAGATCATGCCCGCGGTCCGGCGCGATCCGGGTTACCTGGCCAGTCACGACATGGAGATCTACAGCGGGTCGGGGGACACCGGGCCCGCGCTCCCGACGACGTCGGCGAATCTCGCCCGGGTGTCGCGCGGGGAGCTGGGCATCCGTCGGCGACCCGGGCCGAGAAACGACCTCGGGCTCGCGAAGTTCATCTTCCCGAACGACCACAACGTGTACATGCACGGCACGCCGGCGCAGGCCCTGTTCTCACGCGCGCGACGCGACTTCAGCCACGGCTGCATTCGGCTGGAGGACCCCACGCGGTTCGCGGTGTGGACGCTCCGAGATCCTAACGAGTGGTCACCGGATCAGGTGCGGAAAGCAATGGACGGCACGCAGTCCCGACGGGTGGACCTCGCTCGCCCGATGCCGGTGACGGTCCTGTA
>DATCGG010000411.1:0-2826 GCA_036509075.1 Gemmatimonadaceae bacterium | reverse complement strand
TGGAGCTGTCCGGGCGGTGCCTAACGTGTCACCAGCAGCAGAGCTGTCCGCTCTTCGCGACGCGCGGCAGCGCCATCGTTGGGCGCTGCGTGGACTGTCACATGCCGTTGCAGACGTCGAGGATCGTCGTCTCGGATCTCGAAGGCGCGATGGAACGCGTGCAGGGCCGCAGTCATTGGATTCGGGTGTATCCTGACAGCATTAAGCGGTGACGCTTTAAAAACTGAACGGTTTCATCAGTTTCGTAACGGCGCTGCCGAGCGGAACGGAACCGGGGGGCGTTCCAGCACCTTCGGCGCGTCGCCCTGCGTGATGTGATAGGTGTGATCAAGCGCGAGATCCCTGTAGGTCGTCTTCGTGCGCAGCGAGTCGGGCCACTCGATCCGCACCTCCTGCACACGCGTCGCGGGCCCGAGCCCGACGTGGACTTGCAGGCTCCCGGCGCCGAACGAGCCGCCCGTTCCCACCGTACGCCTAACGGTTCGCGCGGCGCCCTTCGCGTCCATCGCGACGACGTCGACTCGCGCGCCAATCGCCGAACGGTTCGCCGTCCGACCCTCCAGCTCGAGCGTGATCCAATGGGCCTTCGGCCACCCCGGATTCTCGAACAGCACGCTGGTGAACTGGTCGCCCTCGTACGCGCCGCCCAGGATCATGTACACGTCTTCATCACCATCGCGATCGAGATCGGCAAACGCGGTCGCGTGGCCTTTCTGGATGTGCCCGAATCCGCCGGGCAACGTGACCTCCTCGAATCGCTTGCCATTCACGTTGCGGAACATCCGGTTCGGCACGATGGACCGGAGATCGGGGTTGCCGGTGCCGACATAGAAGTCGAGCCATCCATCGTTGTCGAGGTCACCGAAGTTGGTCCCCATCGCGTAGATCACCTTGTCGGCGAGCCCAACGCGTCGCGTCACGTCCTCGAAGGTGCCGTCGCCCCGATTGCGAAAGAGCCGTGACGGCTGATACTCGACGAGCTTTCCGTTCTTGACGGTCTTGAGCGGCAGCCCGAGATACTCCAGCGCGACGGTCTCGTGTAACGGCGCGCTGAGATCGTAACTCTGCACGAGCAGATCCTCGAAGCCGTCGTTGTCGAAGTCCCAGAACCAGGTCGCGAACGATGGCGTCTTCATGTCCACGCCCGCGGCCGCGCCACGCTCTTCGAACCGCCAGTTCTCGATCGATGTCCCGCCGCGGTTGATGTACAGGCGATTCGTGCCGGTGAACACGGACACATACAGGTCGGGGAGCCCGTCGTTGTTCACGTCGCCCCACACGACGCCCTTCACGAAGTCGTCGACGTCGATGCCGACCTGGTGCGAGACTTCCGTGAACGTGCCATCCCGGTTGTTGAGGAACAGATCGCAGCGGTGCGATGGTCCCCCGGAGGGCGCGCTCGACTCGTGGCCGACGAATAGATCGAGGTAGCCATCGCGGTTGAAGTCGGCCCACGCCGCCGTGTGCGACGGACTGAATGACAGGAGTCCCGATGAGAAGGTCACGTCCTCGAACGTGCCATCTCCGCGATTCCGAAGCAGCGAGCTCGGATACTTGCCCGCCTCGCCGAGCCATCCGCCACGCAGCACGAGAATGTCGATGTCGCCATCGTTGTCGTAGTCGGCGTGAACGGTGTTGACGCCGCCGACGATCCCCTTGAGTCCGGACGCCGCCGTCCGATCGCCGTAGCCGCCCTTGCCGTCCGCCAGGAAGAGATGAACGGGGTCGTTAGGCCCCCACGACGTCGCGAACACGTCGAGCAGGCCATCGCCGTTGAAGTCATCGATGGAAAGGCCGCCTGCCAGCCCCGTGACCGCGAGACCAACGTTACCGGCGATGTTGTTGAACCGCGGAAACGGATCGTCCGCGCGTGGAGCCAGCTTGGGAATGAGGTAGCGCTTTGGTACGCTGTCCGGATATCCACCGACGGCCATCCACGCGATGTTCAGGAGATACTGAGAGCCGTGGTCCTGGGGAAAGAAGTGCAGCAGCTGCGTATACCGCGCGATGGCATCGCGCGCGCCTTCCTCGTGCATATGTCGCGCGCCGCCCTCGAGCGGCAGGATGCATCGGTTCGACGCAGGCGTGCCGATGCAATTCTCCTGTTCGCCGAGTCGAAGGGACGCAATCGCGAGGAGGTCGAAGAGCCCCTTCTTCTGTTCGGGGATCGTATCCAGCGGCACATGCGCGTCGCGCATCAGCGTCTGGAGCTCGCCGATCGCCTCCCGCGTCTCACCCGCCTTGAGCAGCTCGTCCGCGAGCCAGTGGCGCGTGTTGAACGTTTCCGGTCCACCTCCTTCCGCCGCGATGGACACTCTCAAGCGTTGCGCGCGCGCGTGATTGAGAAACGGATTCGACATCGGCTCGGTCACCGCTCTCGCGCTGAGGATCGCGAGCGTGTCCGCCATGCGTTGGGTGTCGGTGCGCCGAGGGGCGGCGCGCGCGTGCGCGGGTTCACTCGGCCCGCACGCGAGCGATGCGCCCACGCTCACGGCCGCGACGACTGAAATAACCTGGCGGACTGCAACCATCTGCCCTTCACGCAACTCGACGGCGCAAATCTACCAACGAACAACCACGAACGCTGCAAGGAACCGCGGCTTGTCCAGCGTGATCACTGCCACCGAAACGTGACGACTGCTCCAGGCGATAGCGTGAATCGAAAGGACCGACCGCCGGATCGTACGGCGAATGTGCGGCCGAGCTTGCCAGTGTTCACCACGATCAGCACCGTCGACCCGTCGTCGCCGTTGCGAAACGCAACCGTCTCGAGGCTGTCCACGCGCGTCGTCGATGCGATCCGCTTCGCGCCCGACCGCACGAAAC
>DATCGG010000410.1:0-27029 GCA_036509075.1 Gemmatimonadaceae bacterium | reverse complement strand
AGGATAACGCGGCCCGATCGAGCCGGTCCGTGGCCAGCGTCAGCTCCTCGTTGCCTTTGGCGAGTTTGGACAACGAATCCATCGCCAGGCCAAGCTGGATACGACCCAGCTTGTACGGGCCGAGAAACGATGAGTCTCCCGTGAGCGCGAAGCCGCGCTGGTCCGTGGCGAGGTTGGCGAGGATGGGGTCGATCCTGGCCGTTACCAGGACTGCCGATCCCGCCTCTGCGGCCGCCTGTTCCGCGTCCGCGCGCCGGTCCTCCTGAAGCGAAATGACCTGGCGGGTCGTGACCGCCCAGATTGCCACGACGCCAAGGTTCGTGAGAACCAGCTGGCCGGCCAGCGATCTCGAACGCCACCAGCGGACGGCGGCACGGTACGCGCTGAACCATCTATCGGTCATCGTCGGTAACGGCTATGTGACGAGACCGCAAAACATGAGGACGCGCACGGTACGCCGGCCGAGGGCCCGTCGACGGCATTGGGCGGCGCGTGGTATGTTTCCGTGAGGCTCCCGTGACGGGATCCCGAATCAGGTCCATCACTTCGATCGCACACCTGAAATGACGACCAATCGGCTCAACGCGCTACACGAGGTCGGCCAGTCGATCTGGCTGGATTTCATCGATCGAACGATCCTCCAGAACGGTGATCTCGCGCGCATGATTCGCGAGGACGCCCTCACTGGAATGACCTCGAACCCGACCATCTTCGAGAAAGCACTCGCCGAGGGCGACGAGTACGACGATCAAATCAAGTCGGCGCCGCCGGGTCTCACCGCCTGGGACCTCTTCGAGCTTGTGGAGACCACCGACGTTCGTACGGCGTGCGACATTTTCGCCGACACGAACCGGGCAGCCAAAGGCAAGGACGGGTTCGTCTCGATCGAGGTCTCTCCGGGCGTCTCGCACGACACCGACGCCTCGATCGCGGAGGCCCGCCGCCTCTGGGCGACCGTGAGCCGGCCTAACGTGATGGTCAAGATCCCCGGAACGCCGGAAGGGGCGCGCGCCGTTCGCGCGCTCATCGCCGACGGGATCAACGTGAACATCACGCTGCTGTTCTCCATCGAGGCGCATCGGAGCGTGATCGAAGCCTACATGGCCGGGCTCGAGGATCGCTTGGCAGCCGGCAAGGAGATCTCTGGCATTTCCTCGGTGGCCAGCTTCTTCGTCAGCCGCGTCGATAGCGAGGTCGATAAACGACTCGACGCCATCGCGGCGAAGGGCGATGCGGGCGTCAAGGACCGCGCAATGGCGCTCAAGGGCCGCGCCGCCGTGGCGAACGCGAAGTTGGCGTACAAGCTGTTCCAGGAATTGTTCGCGAGTGACCGGTGGACAAAGCTGGCGGCGCGAGGCGCCCAGTTGCAGCGGCCACTGTGGGCCAGCACGAGCACCAAGAATCCGGCGTACCGAGACGTCGTGTACGTCGAGGAGCTCATTGGCCCCGACACGGTGAACACGATGCCGCCCGCCACCGCCGAGGCATTCAAGGATCACGGTACCGTCGAACGCACGGTTGATCGCAATCTCCGCGAGGCGCAGCGGGTGATGGAACAACTCGCGGAGATCGGTATCGATTTCAACGACGTGACGAACAAGCTTCTCGTCGACGGGCTGGCGAGCTTCCAGAAGTCATTCGACTCGCTCATCGCGGGCCTCGAGCGCAAAACCAAGACGCTCGGTCGGCCCATCGGCGCCGGTCGCTGACGCGCGCCTCATCGTCACAGCCTTCGCGGGTCACCTCTGCGTGATCCGCGATCGCTCGACGGTGCACGATAGCCTCCGGCCACGCCCGCCGCACCCTTACGCATCGCTTAACGCTCAGTGCCCACGAACTACCAGCCGCGCACGAAGATCGTGTGTACGCTCGGCCCGGCGACCGCCACTGCCGAAACAATCGATAGTCTGATGGACGCGGGGCTCGACGTCGCCCGCATCAACTTCTCGCACGGAACCCACGAGCAGCATACACGGACGATCGCGTTAGTTCGCGAGCTCGGAGCGCGGCGTGGGCGGCCGGTCGCGATTCTCGGCGACCTGCAGGGGCCACGCATCCGTATCGGCGATCTGGCGAAGCCGAGGATTCTCGAGCCGGGCAGCGACGTCGTCTTCTGCCCGGAGGACTCAGCGACCGGGTCCGAGATGCCGGTCACATACGAGGGGCTTGCGAAGGACGTACACGACGGCGACCGCATTCTCGTGGACGACGGCCTGATCGAGCTCGTGGTGCTCGACGTCAAGGCACCCCGCGTTACGGCGCGGGTCGTTCACGGCGGAGAAGTGAAGAGTCACAAAGGCATCAACCTGCCCGGTGTAAACGTTTCCGCCCCGTCAATCACCGAGAAGGACCGCGCGGACGCAGCCTTCGCCGTCGAGCAAAAGCTCGATTACCTCGCGCTCAGCTTCGTACGGCGAGCGGCTGACATCGCCGAACTCCGCGCGCTCCTGCCGAAGTCCGTACTCGTCATCGCGAAAATCGAAAAGGACTCGGCCCTCGAGAACATCGAGAGCATTCTCCGCGCGTCCGACGGTGTAATGGTCGCCCGCGGTGACCTCGGCGTGGAGCTTCCATTCGAGGAAGTGCCGATTGCCCAGAAGAGGATCATCAAGCTTGCCAACATCATTGGCAGGCCGGTGATCACGGCGACCCAAATGCTCGAGTCGATGATCGAGCATCCTCGTCCGACGCGGGCCGAGGCGAGCGACGTTGCCAACGCGATCATCGATGGGACCGATGCCGTTATGTTGTCCGCCGAGACGGCGGCCGGCGCGTACCCGCGCCTCGCGGTGCAGGCGATGCGCCGCATCGTCTGCGAGATCGAGCAGCACCCGTTCAAGCGTGCGCGTGAAGGCTATATCGGGCCCGAGATCATTGCGACGACCGAGGAAACCATCGCGGCGGCGACGGACACCGCGCAGCGCATGTTAGGCGCGCCGATCATCATCGTGTTCACCAAGAGCGGGTTCAGCGCCCGCATCGTCTCAGCGCACCGTCCGCAGGTCCCCATCCTCGCGTTGACGGACGAGCCCCGAACGTTCAGTCAGCTCGCGCTCGTGTGGGGCATCATTCCGCAGCTCGTGCAGCACTGCGAGACGTACGAAGCGATGGTCGCTCGTGCACGCGAGGTCGTGCTGAGGCGCGGCCTCGCGAAGGAGGGCGATCGCGTGCTCGTGACAGCGGGCGTGCCGTTCGACGTTCCGGGCACCACGAACGTGCTCCGAGTCGAGCGCGTGTGAAGCTCACGTTCCTCGGCACCGGAACAAGCTTCGGCGTGCCACAGATCGGCTGCCATTGTGCGCGCTGCCGATCAACCGACCCGCGCGACCGAAGGACCCGCGTGGGTGCCGTGGTGGAGACCGATGGAGGAACGCGGCTGTTGCTCGATACGCCGCCAGAGCTGCGGCTCCAGCTGGTCACGAACGGCATCGACTGGGTTGACGCGGTGCTCTTCACACACGATCACGCCGACCATACGCACGGCGTGGATGACATTCGCGCGATCACCGTCAGGCGTGATGCGCCGCTGCCCATGTACGGGCCGCCGGGTACGCTCGAGAATCTGGCGAAGCGATTTCCGTACATCTTCGACGACAACATTCGACCTGCCGCCGGTACGTCCAAGCCCGAAGGACACGCACGGCCTCTCGCCGGTGATGAAACGGTGACGATCGGTGATGTCGACGTCATTGCTGTGCCAGTTCCGCACGGAAAGATGACCGTATACGCGTATCGCATCGGTCCGCTCGCGTATGTCACCGATGCGAAGACCATCCCGCCCGCGGCGCTCGACAAGCTTCGTGGAGCACAGGTGCTGGTGATCAACGCGCTCTTCCGCACGGAGCATCCGACGCACCTGAGCATCCCGGAGGCCGTGCGGGCGGCGCGCGAGATCGGCGCTGAGCGGACGTATCTCACCCACCTCACTCACGACAACTTCCACGCCGACCTCGAGGCTGAGCTGCCGCGCGGAGTCACGCCGGCGTTCGATGGGCTCACGATCCGGATCGACGAAACGTGATGGGAACCAGGGGTTGCCTCACGTCCGACGGCTGGTGAGCTTCCCCAAGACGACGGCGACTAGACGGCTTTCTTTCGAGGCGGCACATGCTGGAGCAAGTGAAGACACGACCCTCGCCACTTGGCGACGCCATCCGCGTAGAAAACGATCGCGTCACCGTGGTGCGCGAGGCGGATCTCACATCCGCGAAAATGGATGCGCTCGTCCGCGAGGCGGTTTTCGGCACGGGCGACGCGAGAGACTATGCGCGGTGGCTGATCTGGGAGATCGGCGAAGCCGTCGGCGTCCGCCCCGCGTCGATCAACGGCCTGTACATGGCGCGCGGCAAAGGCGCCGTGCGCGGCTTCACCGTACCGGCGATCAACGTGCGTGGCGCCGCGTACGACACGGCGCGCGCAATTTTTCGCACGGCCATCAAGCTCAACGCGGGCGCGTTCCTGCTCGAGATCGCGCGATCGGAGATTGGCTACACCGATCAGCGCCCGTCAGAGTACGTCGCCGTGATGCTCGGCGCCGCGTTGCGCGAGGGCTTCCGCGGGCCGGTCTTCATCCAGGGCGATCACTTTCAGGTCAACGCCAAGAAGTTCGCGGTCGACCCTAACGGCGAAGTGGCCGCCGTGAAGCAGCTCGCGCTGGAGGCGGTGACCGCCGGCTTCTACAACATCGACGTCGATACGTCGACGCTGGTGGACCTCTCAAAGCCGGACCTGGCGACGCAGCAGCGTCTCAACTTCGAGACGTGTGTGGATATCGCCCAGTACATTCGCGAGCTCCAGCCGAAGGGCGTCTCGATCTCCATCGGCGGCGAGATCGGCGAAGTCGGCTCCCACAACAGCACGGTCGAGGAGCTGCGCGCGTTCATGGATGGCTTCAACCGCACGCTCGCCGAGCGATGCCCGGCGGGAACTGACGGCCTGTCGAAGATCAGCGTCCAATCCGGGACGTCGCATGGCGGCGTGGTGCTTCCGGATGGCTCTATCGCGGACGTCGCGCTGGACTTCGACACGCTTACTCGGCTGTCCAAGGACGCGCGCGACCGGTATGGGCTGGCGGGAGCGGTGCAGCATGGAGCGTCGACCCTCCCGGACTCCGCGTTCCACAACTTCCCAACGACCGAGACGGCGGAGATTCACCTCGCCACGAATTTCCAGAACATGCTGTTCGATCACGTGCCGGCGGCACTCCGTCAGGACATCTACGAGTGGTTGGGCGAGAACGCGAAGGATGAGCGCAAAGCCACGGACACCGACGAACAGTTCTTCTACAAGACACGCAAGAAGGCGCTCGGGCCGTTCAAGCGTCGGCTGTGGGATCTGCCTGACGACGTGAAGGCCACGATGGCGAGGGCGTACGACGAGAAGTTCGAGTTTTTGTTCACGCAGCTTGCGGTCGGCGACACCGCATCGGACGTACGCGAGCACGTAAAGGTCGTGCGGTTACATCGGCCGATGCCGGGGACCGCCGGCTACGCGAACGTGGCGGCCGCGCCCGACGATACCGACCTGAGTGACTGACGCCGGCGCCGCCCTCTCGGATGCGTCACGAAAGTCCGGCGGCGGGCCAGATTCGCCGCTGCCGCCGGGCAATCAGTCGGCGGCGTTGTGGGCCGGCACACTCCAGGCGCTCGCGAGCGTCGTGGCGCATGACCTCAGGAATGCTCTGAACGCCGTCGCCGTCAATCTGGAGGTCGTCCGCAGCCGGTCCGGCCGTGGAGCGGAAGCGTCTGCCATCGCGCCGTTCGCGGCCACGGCAGCGACGAATTTCGAGACGGCGGCCGCAGCGGCCGAGGCGCTGTTGGCGTTCGTGCGGCCCGAGCCGGGCCGGGTCGACATCGCGGCGGTCGTGGCGCGGTTGGCCCGCCTTTTTGCTGTTCGCGCCGGAGCAGGGTTGCAGGTTGTTGACCTGTCGGACGGGCGGGCCGCGACGTCGGCGTCGCCCGACATCGCCCGAGCGGCTGTGGCGCGCAGTGTGCTAGCCGCTGTCGTTGCCGGCGAAGGGGTTGCGTGCGAAATCGCGGTCGATGACGGTATCTTTCTACGCATCACCGGCGCGACTCACGTTCCGCCGCCGCCCGATCCCGACCTCGTCGCCGCCGCGCTGGAGCAGGGCATTCGCATTACTCCGGGCGAGCGATCGATAGAGCTTCGCTTTCCCGCAGTGGACCAACGCGCCAACCCAAACGCTCGTTCATGAAGAAGCCGAAGATCCTGATTGCCGACGACGATCGCTCCATAACCGAGGGACTGGGCGCGATTCTGTCCGACGAGGGGTACGAGATCGAGGTCGCGCTCGACGGGCAGAAAGCGATGGACCGCCTCACGAGCGACGCGTTCGGTGTCGCCCTCGCCGATCTGATGATGCCCAAGCTCGACGGGCTCGCGCTGCTCAAGGAGATGCAGGCGCGTGGCGTCGCCACCGAATGCATCATTGTCACCGGGCAGGCGACGGTCGATTCGGCCGTCCAGGCCATGCGGCAGGGCGCCTACGACTACATCGAAAAGCCGCTCAACGCCGAGAAGTTGAATCGGCTGAAGGCGCTCATTCCGAAAGCACTCGACAAGTTCAACGACCGCCAGAAGATCAAGGAGCTCGCCTCGACGATCGAGGGGCTCACGCATTACGGTGAGCTCACGGGGCAATCCGAATCGATGCGATCGGTCTATCGCGTCATCGACGCGGTGGCACCGTCATCGGCGAGCGTGCTGATCCTCGGCGAGTCCGGGACGGGGAAAGAGCTCGTCGCTCGCGCGATTCACAACAAGAGCGATCGCGCCAAGGGAACGATCTTCGCACTCAACTGCGCCGCGCTGCCAAAGGACATTCTCGAGAACGAGCTGTTCGGTCACGAGAAGGGCGCCTTCACCGGGTCGGTGAATGAAAAGGCCGGCGCATTCGAGATGGCGCATGGCGGCACCATCTTCCTCGACGAGGTCGCGGAGATGGCGCCTGACATTCAGGTGAAGCTGTTGCGCGCGATCGAGTCGAGAACGATCCGGCGGCTCGGTGGAAAACGCGAGATCTCGGTCGACATTCGCGTCGTCGCGGCGACGAACAAGAACCTGCAGAAAGCGATCACCGACGGGGAGCTCCGTGAGGATTTGTATTATCGACTCGCCGTGGTTGAGATCTTCCTGCCGCCGCTTCGTGAGCGTCTCGGGGACGTGAAGCTGCTGGCGAACGAGTTTCTCGCTCGTTACGCGCAGCAAAACGGCAAGCAGGTCACGGGGTTCGACAACGACGCGTGGTCGTGGATCCTCAACTACCGCTGGCCGGGCAACGTGCGCGAGTTGAAGAACGCGGTGGAACGCGCCGTCATCATGGCGCGCGGCGCCGTGATAACCGTCGATGACATCACTCCCAGGCATTTGCGTCCCGGCGCGGACACGGGTGAGCATCCCGCCGTGACACCGCCACGTCGTCGTGCGAGCGACCGAGTTGGCGCTGGTGAGAATGGCGCGTCGATGGTATTGGGTATGACGCGTGATGAGTTGTTCGAGGCATTCTCCCGATTCCTGAATGCCCGCAGCGATGTCGCGCGCGCGTCCACGCCGCCGGTGGTGGATGTAACGGGCGGGGCGTCGTCGGAGCCGGACCTCGATGTCGAGGCGGAGGGTACCGTCGTCGCCGAACGCGCTCAGCCGGCGAGGGTGCATTCGAAGGCGAAGCCGAAGAAACGACGCTAGCAGTCTCGCCCGTCGCATTGGCGGGCGCCCACGATCCGATGCCGCGCCGAGCGGCGTGAGCAGCAGAGGAGAGGATATGCGTAGGCTGGACTACGACGACGAGCCGGCAGTCATCATCGAGCGTCACTCCGGGGGAGTCGGTTCATTTCTCCTCGGGGTCACCATCGGCGCGGTGGCCGCGCTGCTGCTTGCGCCGCAGTCCGGCGAAGCAACCCGTCGGGACCTTCGTCGCGGTGCACGGCGTGCGCGCCGTGCCGCCCAGAATATGGCGGGCGACCTCGGCACGAAGGTGTCGGATACCTTCGAGCAGGCTCGCGGCCGCGTAGAACATGGGATCGACACCGCTCGTCAGGCGATCGATCTCAAAAAGCGGCAGGTGACGCGCGCGATGGAAGCTGGTCGCGCCGCGGCGCAGCAGGCGCGCGAGGAGCTCGAGCGGCGCATTGCCGAAACGAAGGCCGCGTACAACGCCGGTGCCGACGTGGCCCGCACCAGCAAGGCGGCCGCGCTTCCGGCGCCCGAAGTGGATCCCGACGAGTCACCCGGCCGCTGACCGCAGTCGCCGGCAATTCGCTTCGCGTGCCGCGACGTCCGCTTTACGTCCGGGTCGGCTGGACGCTGCAGGACTACGCGAAGCGCGTCTGGGACAACGCCGGCGAAGACAACATCTTTTTCCTCGCCGGCGGGATTGCGTTCAACATCCTGCTCGCAGTCGTGCCGTTCGTCCTGCTGCTGGTCTCGGGATTCGCGACGCTGTTGAAGCACTCCGCGGACCAGACCTTCGCCGACGTCACCACGATCATCGACAGCCTCCTCCCGCCTCACGCGGAGACGAACGAAAGCCCGGTTCATGGGCTGCTGATCGACATCATCCGTGCTCGCGGTGCGATAGGGATCTACAGCGCGGTCGGCTTCATCTGGTTTTCCACGCGTCTGTTCGGATCGTTGCGCAGTGTGCTCGCCGATGTATTCGACATCGAGACCGATCGCGGAATCATTGCGGGCAAGCTGTTCGACATCCAGATCACGGTCATGGCGACGCTGCTGCTCGTCGCCTACACCGCGCTGAGCGCGTATCTCGCGCTCGCGACCACGCGAGGCGTACAGATCTTCGAACGACTGGGGATCCGCGCGGACGTGATGGGCACGGTGGAGTACGCGTTCGGTCGGGTGGTCGCGTTTACGTTCGTGGCGCTGATGTTCTTTTCGCTCTACAAGTTCCTGCCTAACAGGAAAATTCGCTGGCCGACGGCGCTCCTCGCCGCGGTGTTTACGAGCACGATGTTCGAGATCGCAAAGAACGTGTTCACGACTTACGTCGCCGAGTTCAACCCGGGCTCGATCTATACGGGCACGCTCTACGCGCTCGTGATCGTGGTGTTCTGGGTGTACTACGCCGCGATGATCTTCATCCTCGGCGGTGAGGTCGCGCAGGTGTATGAGCTTCGCCGCGTGAGACGTCTCCAACGGGAGACGTTTGAAGAATAGCACGCGGCTCGCAGCTATTAGCCATCAGCCATCCGCCCAAACGGCGCTCGGATGCCTAACTCGCGGGCGTCCGGTGGGTTGAGCTGATGGCTGATGGCAATTGGCTCTTGCAGATGAGCCTGAGGGTGGCCCAAGGCTTGCCTTACGAGTGGGTGTTCGCACTCAACCGGAGGCCAACCGTGCGAAAGACTGCATTGACCCTGGCGATCGCGGCGCTGACGGCGGTGGCCGCATGCAAGAAGACGGGCGAGAACGAGTTCCAGGTCCAGACGCCCGACGTGGATGTCAAGACTGACACGACCACGATCAGGACTCCCGATGTCGACGTCGTGAAGGACACGGCGACCGTCACCGTCCCGAAGGTCGATGTCCGCAAGGATAGCGCGAAAGTTACGGTTCCCAAGGTGAAGGTGAAAAAGCCGTAAGGCTGTGGCGGATCGGCGTTAGGCGCACCCGGGCGACGCGGCCCGTGGTGCGCCCTTCCGATTCTGTCACCCGGGCGCGACTTTCCGCGCCATGCCCATCGATCTTCGCAGTGACACCGTCACGCGGCCAACGGCGCCAATGCGCCAGGCCATCGCCGCCGCGGACGTCGGTGACGACCATCTCGATGGCGACCCCACAACGCGTCGCCTCGAAGCACGAGTCGCGGAGCTGCTCGGAAAGGAAGCGGCGCTGTTTTTTCCCACCGGAACGATGGCCAACCTCGCCGCGATCATGACGCACGCGGCGCCCGGCACCGAGATCCTGGTCGATGCAGACGCGCACGTCGTCAACCTGACCGGCGCTGGCATTGCGCTCGCGGGAGTCCAGCCACGCTTTGTCACGGCGACCGGCCGCACGATCAGCGCCGTCGATGTGCGACGCGCTATCCGACCGCCGTCTCGCTACTCGCCGCGATTGTCGCTGCTGTCGGTCGAGAACACGCACAATGGTGCCGGAGGGGCGATCACATCGCTCGACGAGCTCCGAGCGATCGGTTCGGTCGCGCGCGACGCGGGTGTCCCGCTGCATCTGGATGGGGCGCGGTTGTGGAACGTCACCGCCGCGACGGGCGTGCCGATGAGCGAGTACGCTGCGTGCGCCGACACAGTGATGGTGTCGTTCTCGAAAGGACTCGGCGCGCCGGTCGGTGCCTCGCTTGCGGGACCGTCGCGGCTGATGGAGGTCGCCTGGAATGCCCGAAAGCGGCTCGGCGGCGGGCTGCGGCAATCCGGCATTGTCGCGGCGGCGGCGTTGTTTGGCATCGAGAACCATCGTGATCGCCTGAGCGTCGACCACGAGAATGCGGCACGCTTCGCTACTGCCCTGACTGGGGCCGGCGGCGCTCGTGTCGTACCGCCGGATACGAACATCGTGATGATCGATCTGCCGGCGTCGCTTCCAGCGGCGGAGGCTGCGCGCCGGGCGGCCGATCGAGGGCTGCTGGTGAGTGTATGGACTGCCAGTCGAGTTCGGGTCGTCACGCATCTCGATGCCTCAGCCGACGCCGTTGATGAGGCCAGTCGAATCATGCGCGAAGTGGTCGAGCGCGGTTGAATCGCATGGTGCAGTCGGCTAGCTTTCGCGGTGCTCCAGGTCCCGGAGGGCGTGAGCCCGCTAACTCCGTCAGGACCCCGAAGGTAGCAGCGGCATGTGGTGTCTTCCGTCGCTTCGTCAGACCTGGAGTATTTTCGCGGTGATTTGACGGGAACGGGGAACAGGGAACCGTGCGACGGTTCGACGTTCGCGCTCGTTGCTCGCTTGCACGGCGAAATTGCTTTGGTTGCGCGAGTGGCGCGCCTGGGATTCGGAGCCTCGTTCGAGAGCCACTGCGGCGTCGGGCGAGGCTCTCGGCGTTATGCGTGTCACGGTCTGTTCCCGTTCCCGGTTCCCGCGTCCTGTTCCCGGTTCCCAGTTCCCGGCAGTCATGATTGCTCTCGCGCGCAAATACCGCCCTCGAAACTTCGCGTCCGTCGCGGTTCAGTCGCATGTCTCGAACACGCTCAAGGGCGCCATCGCACGCGGGCGTGTCGCGCACGGCTATTTGCTCTGTGGGCCGCGGGGGGTCGGCAAAACGACCCTCGCTCGCGTGCTCGCCATGGCCCTCAACTGCGAGAACCGCTCGCCAGACGGCGAGCCGTGCGGTGTCTGCGTGTCGTGCCAGCGAATCTGGAGCGGAGCGACGAGCCTCGACGTCATCGAGATCGACGCGGCGTCGAACCGCGGCGTCGACGACGCGCGTGAGCTGCGCGAGCGCGCGATGTATGCGCCATCCGGCGATGATCGCTACAAGGTCTATATCGTCGATGAGGCGCACATGCTCACGCGCGAGGCGTGGAACGCGCTGCTCAAGGTGCTCGAGGAGCCGCCGCCCCGCGTCGTGTTCGTGTTCGCCACGACCGAGCCGCAGAAGATCGCGCAGGCCGCCGCGCCCGTGCTGAGCAGGCTTCAGCGGTTCGATTTCCGTCGAATCGGCCCGGCCGATGTGCGTGCCCGCCTCGAGACCGTTCTCGCGGCCGAGCAGATTCCAGCCGAGCCGGAGGCGCTGGCGATGATCGCGCGCGCGGCCGACGGGTCCATGCGCGATGCGCTGAGCCTAACCGATCAATCGCTATCGTTAGGTGACGGCCCGCTGACGGCGGACCGCGTCCGGGACGCGCTCGGACTCGTCGCGGAGGACGAGTACCTCGAGGCGCTGGCGATCATCGCCGACCGCCGCGCTGGCGACGTCTTCCCGATGATGCAGCGGCTCGGCGAGTCGGGCATCGATTTCGGCCTGTTCCTTACCGGCCTCGCCGACATGCTCCGGGCGCAGCTCGCCGTCACGTTAGGCTCGACGTCCGTCGAGGTGTCGGAACGCGCCCGCGCGATCCTCGTCGAGCGTCGCGACCGTCTGGCTGCGGCGGACCTTTTGCGGATGCTTGCCGCCCTTGGTGAGCTCGAGCCCCGCTTTCGAAAGAGCGGTCAACAGCAGCTCCTGCTCGAGACCCTGATGGTCCGGTTCGCGCTCCTCGATCGCTCGGTGGCCATCGAGGACGTGCTCCGCGGCCTGGGCGATGGCGGAAGCGGCCCGAGCGTGCGGTCGTCCGGTTCGTCTCAGACCAGCGTGAGCGGGCGAACGGCGGGAGTCAGCAGCAGCGCGGGGCCGGCCGACATGCCCAGGCGAGGTGCAGGCGACACCGCGCCGTCGGCTGATCGCCCGGCGCCGCCTCTCGTGCGGGATCAGGCGTCGCGATCCCGCGGTGATGCGTCGTGGAAGCCACCGTCCTCCGGAAGTGCTCCCACGGCGAGTACCGCAGATCAGGCCGTCGCAACGGCTCCGCCGCCGTCACGTCCGCGTTCAGCGACGGCTACCGTGCCGAGCATCAATCTCATCACGGAACGATGGGACGATGTCGTGGCATCCCTGCGGTCGAGTCGCATGCTTCTCGCCCCATTCCTCGAGCAGGCGACGCCATCGGCGATCTCCGCGGCTGGCTCGCTCACCGTACAGGCGGAGGATGAGGCGGCGGCGGACGCGCTCGAGATGAGCAAGGCAGACATGCTCGCGGTGGTCAAGAGCATGTTCCCGGCGGTCGAGCGCGTGACCATCGCCCGGCCTAACGGGCCGGCGGCTTCGGGTTCACACAAGCGGGTGACCGAACAGGAGATCCGCGAGCAGCGCATCACGTCGCTTCGGAAGCGAGATCCCGTGCTCGGAGCAGCCATCGACGCGCTCGACCTCGAGCTTTTGGACTGATTCTTCCAGCGGCTCGATGGGGCTTTGCGTCCATTCGCTTCCGCTTGCAACCCGGCGCGAGCGACGGGTAGCTTTTCGGCCTCCTCACCAGCGATGTGTGGTTCCGATGCCCGACATCATGAAGATCCTGCAGCAGGCGCAGCAGATGCAGGGTCGGCTGAAGCAGATCCAGGATGAGCTCGAAGCTCGGACCGTGAACGCCGCGTCCGGCGGTGGAATGGTGACGGTCGAGGCCGATGGCAAAGGGCAAATCCGTAAGATCAAGATCGACCCGACGGTCGTGAACGCGTCCGACGTCGAGATGCTCGAGGACCTCATCCTCGTGGCGGTCGTCGAGGCGCAGAAGAAGGCGGCCGACCTCGCACAGGAAGAAATGGGGAAGTTGGCAGGGGGAATGAACCTCCCGTTCAAGCTGCCTTTCTAGTGCCGATGGGAACCGGGAACGGGGAACGGGGAACCGTGCCTCCGAGGAGTCTCTGTTCCCGGTTCCCAGTTCCCGGTTCCCTCTCGTGTCGGCCATAGAAGATCTCGCCACGGAGCTCTCTCGTCTTCCCGGCATCGGTCGGAAGACGGCGCTCCGCCTGACATACCACCTGCTGAGACAGCCCGCCGAAAACAGTCAGCGGCTAGCGGCGGCGCTCATGACGCTGGCCGAGCGCGTGCGGCCGTGTGCCCGGTGTTTCAACCTCACCGAGGAAGAGTTGTGTGCGATTTGCCGCGATCAACGGCGTGACGCCGCGCTCATCTGCGCAGTCGAAGAAGCGTCGGATATCGGCGCGATCGAGCGCGCCGGTGAGTTCAGGGGCTTGTATCACGTTCTCGGAGGCCGACTTTCGCCGCTTGACGGCGTCGGACCCGAGGACCTCACCATCGATCGACTGGTGGACCGTGTGTCGCAGGGTGGGGTTCGCGAGGTGATCATCGCCACAAATCCAAGTCTCGAAGGGGAGGCAACGGCGTTGTACGTCCAGCGACAACTGGCACCGTATCGCCTTGCCATCACGCGCATCGCGCGTGGACTTCCCGTGGGCGGCGACCTGGAATACGCCGACGGTGTCACCATCGCGCAGGCGCTTTCTGCACGACGGGAGATGGCCTGACCATGTCGACCGCCTATCGATCGCGTCTCGTGGCGCTTGGATTCGTCAGTGGGTTTGCCGCGGGGCTCGTGTTGTGGAGCCGCGAACAGCACGCACGAAAACGAGACCTGTTCAGCACTCGTCCGATGCGCCGCTACGCGGCGTTGAGCTATCTCCGCGGGCAGCGCACGCCGGAAACGGCACGGTTGCTCAAGGACTACATTCGCTGGGAGCAGCGCGCCGATTTCAAGCGCCGCGCCCGCCGACTCCTCGATCGGGTCGAGCGCCAACTGGCCTGACTAGCTTCGGCCCAACCACGAGAACCATGCCCGTAGGTGCTACGAGCTGGTCGTTCACCGAAGACGATTTCGGAGCGATCAACCGGCTGCTACAACGATTCCTGTACGATAGCAACGCTCGCTGCGCGCTCCTGGTCGATCGCAGCGGACAGCTCGTCACGACGGTCGGCGAGAAGCCGAACTTCGACGCGACGGCATTCGCGACGTTGACCGCCGCGGATTTCAGCGCGAACGATCAGCTGGCGAAGCTCATCGGCGAAACCGACTTCAACACGCTGTTCCACCAGGGCGAACGAGAATCCATGCTGCTCGCGGACGTGGCGCGGCGTGTGATTCTCGTCGTCCTGTTCGACAATCGAACGACTCTCGGACTGGTGCGATTGAAAATGCGGCAGACCGTTGAAGATCTGTCCAAGCTGTTCGAGGAAGTATTCAGCCGCGGCCAGTCCGGCGCCGGCAAGCCTAACGTTCTCGCCGACGCGGATGACGAAATCGACCGCCTGTTCCAGTAACGCGAGGCCGACGCCATGTCGATGATCAACTACGCCTCGCGCGAGATCAACTGCAAGATCGTCTACTACGGTCCCGGTCTCGGCGGCAAGACGACGAATCTCGAGCACGTGTATGGCAAAGTCTCGCCGAGCACGCGCGGAAAGCTCATCTCCCTCGCCACCGAGACGGAGCGCACGCTGTTCTTCGATTTCCTCCCGGTCGACCTCGGGACCATTCGCGGCTTCAAGACCCGCTTCCACCTGTACACCGTGCCCGGTCAGGTGTACTACAACGCGAGTCGCAAGCTCATCCTCAAGGGAGTCGATGGCATCGTGTTCGTCGCCGACTCTCAGATGGAGCGCATGGAAGCGAACCAGGAGTCGATGCAGAACCTGTACGACAACATGGCCGAGTACGGGTATGACCTCACGAAGATGCCCTTCGTGATTCAGTACAATAAGCGCGACCTGCCGAACGCCGCGCCGGTTCGCGACCTCCAGGCGCAACTCAACCCGGGGTGGGAAGTGAGCGATGGCGCTCGTCAGCGAGTCGCGCCGGACCCATACCATGCCGGCGAGAATCTCGTCGAGCAGATTCCGTCCGGTGAATGGGTCGAACGCGCGACATACTTCGAGGCGGTCGCGGTGAGCGGCGACGGCGTGTTCGATACGTTGAAGGCTGTGAGCAAGCTGGTCCTCAAGTCGCTCGCGTAGCAGCACGTGCTGCGGGCGGCCGGATGATGGGAGTCACGTCCACCAGGCCAACGTCCACGTGAACCTGCCTAACGCGATCACCGCTGCCCGTATCGCCGTCGCGCCGGCCATCGCGTGGATGATCGTCATGCCGTCGTGGCCAATGCGGCTGGCGGGGTGGATCCTGTACCTCGCCGCCGCAATCACCGATTACTACGACGGGAAGCTGGCCCGGTCCCGCAACCTCGTGACGGACCTGGGCCGGTTGCTCGATCCGCTCGCCGACAAGCTGCTGCTCCTGTGCACGCTCGGGCCGATGTGGTGGCTCACGCGCGGCCTGCCCCTGGTATCGCCGCTTCCGGTCCCTGACGACTGGGCGGTCCCCAACACGATCGGACCCGTCATGTCCGGGCCCCACGAGGCCTGGCCCGTCGTGACACCGATCGGCCTCGTCTCGTTTCCCCTCTGGGTCGTGCTCATCGTGCTTGGCCGTGAGCTGATCATGACCGTGTTCCGACAGTTCGCCGCGCGGCGCGGTTTGATCATCTCCGCGATCGGCCCCGCCAAATGGAAGACCGCCTTCCAGTCGATCTGGGCCGGCGCGTCCTTCTTCTGGTTCTTTGCCGCGGCGCTCGCCGCGGAGCGGCACTGGACAGCCGACGCGTGGCGATACTTCGCGCTCTTCAACGGCTGCGTGACTGCCGCGTCGATGGTCGGCGCAGTGGCGTTGACCTTGTACTCGCTCGCCCTGTATGCGCGGCGATACGGCTACATCCTTGGCAGCTCGGCGCGAGAAGCGAACCGGTAGCTGATAGGTTTCGTTCCATGAACGTGGAACTGATCACCATCGGCGACGAGCTGCTCCTCGGATTCACGATCGACACCAATGCGGCGCATCTCGCGCGCACGCTCGCCTCCATCGGCGTATCGATCGTACGACGTGCCACGGTCGGCGATGAGGCCAGCGAGATCGCGTCGGCCGTTCGCGACTCGCTCGACCGAACCGGGGCCGTCATCACCACCGGAGGCCTCGGCCCCACGAGCGACGACCGAACGCGACCGGCGATCGCCGAGCTGTTCGGCCGGGACCTCGTGCCGGACGAGGAGCGTTGGGAGGCTCTTCGAGCGCTGTGGCGGGAACGTGGGCGAGGCGAAATCCCGCTCACGAATCGCGGTCAGATCATGATCCCGCGCGACGCCACGGTCCTCACCAACCACCACGGCACGGCGCCGGGCATCTGGCTCGAGGACGAGCGCGGCCGGTGGTGCGCGATGTTGCCAGGCGTTCCGCGCGAGATGCGTGGCATGCTGGCCGACGAGCTGTTGCCGCGGTTGCAAGACCGGGTCGGCACCGGGCTCACGGTGGTCAGATCGCGAACGATTCGGACCACCGGAATCGCGGAATCGAAGCTTGCCGAGGTGCTCGGGCCGCTCGCCGCCGGGGTCGATGGACTGTCACTCGCCTATCTGCCGGGCCAGGAGGGCGTGGACCTCCGCCTAACGTCACGCGACCGCAGTGCGACGGAGGCCGATGGAGCGCTGGACAAGGCTGCCGCGCAGCTGCGCCAGCACGTTTCGCGTTATGCGTACGGCGAGAATGGTACCGATCTGGCGGCGGCCGTCCTGAAGGCGTGCGAGGCCCGCACGCTCCACGTCGCCGTGGCTGAGAGCTGCACCGGAGGTTTGCTTGGCGCCCGCCTCACGGCGATCCCCGGTTCGAGCGCCGTCGTATTCGGCGGCGTGATCGCATATTCGAACGAGGTGAAGCACGGCCTGCTTGGCGTGCGGCAGGAGACACTCGACGCGCATGGTGCCGTGAGTGAGCAGGTAGCGATCGAGATGGCGGCCGGTGCGCGACGAATCATTGGCGCGGAAATCGGGATGTCCATTACGGGGGTTGCCGGGCCCGGGGGCGGGACCGCTGACAAGCCGGTGGGGCTGGTCTGGATCGGCGTCGATATGCAGGGGACCGTGAGGACCCACGGTTCCCGGTTCATTGGTGACCGGGCCGAGATTCGATTTCGCTCCACCCAGGCGGCGCTCGACATTCTGCGTCGTATGCTTTAGCCCAATTCCCGTCTGCCGCATCGGCAGACCTCCCGGGGCACGCGCGTTGCCCGTCAAACTCACCTGCCGTTCGGTGTGCCACTCGGTTGCACGCCGCTCGCGACCCGAAGACATTTCACTGCACACGAGCAGCGTTCAATGAACGATACGAAACGAAACCCTGATCCATCGAACTCCGAAGACGCCTACGAGCGCGGCGCCCGCGGCAGCGCATCCGTGAACGGCGAAGACGATCAGGCGCCAACGGAGCAGGCCCCGGTCACCGAACAGGGCGACGGGAGCGGCGCGCCGGACACGGGTAGCGATGTGGCCGAGCTTTCAACCCGCGAGGAGTGGCAGCGAAGGGTCGACGAGCAGCGGGACAAGCATCTTCGGCTGGCTGCCGAATACGACAACTTCCGGAAACGGGCGACCAGGGAACGCCAGGAGGCTGGATGGCGCGCTCAGGGCGAGATGGTGCGTGGTCTCATCGACGCGCTCGATGACCTCACCCGGTTCGCCCACGTCGATCCAACCAGCGTCGACGCCGCGACTGTCGTGCAGGGCGTGGACATGGTCGAGCGCAAAATGCTGAAGTCGCTCGCGGGACATGGCCTCGAGGTCGTCGACCCACTCGATCACCCATTCGACCCGAAAGTCCACGAGGCGGTTGGTACCGAGCCCGCGCTGTCGCCCGAAGACGACCATTTGGTGGGGAAAGTCTACCAGCGCGGCTACGTGTTCAACGGGCAGCTGCTCCGGCCAGCGCGCGTCGTCGTGAAGCAGTGGAACGGCTGAAGACACGCTGACCTGATCCATGGCGCAAACGAAGGACTTCTACGCGGTCCTCGGCGTCTCGTCATCCGCATCCCAGGACGAGATCAAGAAGCAGTACCGCCGACTCGCTGCCAAGCACCACCCGGACAAGAACCCGAACGACGCGAAGGCCGCGGAGCGCTTCAAGGAGATCTCCGAGGCCTACACCGTGTTGGGCGACGCCGAAAAGCGGAAGCAATACGACGACATGCGCCGGCTCGGCGCGTTCGGCGGCTTCGGGGGCGGTGCGCGGAGCGGTCCGCGACCGTCCGGCGCGCCGCGCCCAGGCGCTGGCGGAGGCGCGGGCCGCGAGCAGGAGTTCCGCTTCCAGGACTTCGACATTGGCGGTATCGGCGGCCTTGGTGACCTGTTCGCGTCGATGTTCGGCGGCGGCGCGGAACGGGGAGCCGGGACGCGGCAGCGTGAAGAGCAGCGGGGACAAACCGTCGAAACGATGCTCGAGGTTCCGTTCCGCGTTGCCGCGACGGGCGACAAGGTCTCGGTCGAGCTCGAGGTGAACGAGGAGTGCGACGTCTGCAACGGGTCCGGTGCTGCGCCCGGCGCGACACTGAAAGTGTGCCCTGAATGCAACGGCCGCGGCGTGATCTCGTTCGGCCAGGGCGGGTTCGCCGTAAACCGGCCGTGCCCCATGTGCCTCGGCCGTGGACAGATTCCGTCCGAGCGCTGCCCCAAGTGCGGTGGTGCGGGGGAAGTGCGCAACCGGAAAAAGGTGATGATCACCGTCCCGGCCGGGTCGGACACCGGTACCAAGATTCGCCTCAAGGGGCAGGGTGGCCGCGGATCCGCCGGCGCGCCGCCGGGCGATCTCGTCATCACGCTCCAGGTGCAACCGGACCGCTTTTACAAACGCGACGGGCTGGATCTCATCGCCACGGTCCCGATCAACATCGCGCAGGCGACGTTAGGCTCGAAGATCAGCGTAACGACGCTCGAGAAGAAGCGCGTGGCGATCCGGATCCCGGCCGGCACCGCGTCGGGCAGGCGATTCCGCGTCCGCGGCCAGGGCATCGCGAAAGACGGTCAGCGCGGTGACCTGATCATCGAGGTCCAGATCTCCGTGCCGGAGAAGCTGACCGAGGAGCAGGAGCGGATGATGCGGGAGTTCGCCGAGGCGGGCGGCCTGAAGTACTGAGAAAGCTGCTACGCCGCCAACACGGGAAGCGCGGTTCGCGCCGCAGCACCCCCGCGCTCGATGAAGCCACCGCCCAGAACACGGTCACCCTCGTAGAGCACGACCGACTGCCCGGGCGTAATCGCCGACACGGGTTCCTCGAGTGCCAGCTCGACCTCGGCACCGTCCACCCTGACGATTTCCGCGGGTGTGGCATGCGCACGATGGCGCACCTGTACCTCGACCCGCGCGCCAACAGGCATTGGATCGACGAGCCAGTTCATCTCGCGAGCCACGACACCGCGCCCGAGGAGTGCGGCACGCGGCCCGATCACGACGGAGCGATCGGCCGGCCGAATGGCGACGACGTACATCGCCTCCGCAAACCCGCCTGGAACGCCGCGGCGCTGACCTATGGTGTAGCGCGCGTAGCCGTCATGCTCCCCGACGACGGTCCCGTCGAGCAGCACGACCGGACCGCGGGATAGCGCGGGTGTGTCCGAGCCAAGTCGGCGCGCGATCACCTTCGCATGGTCGCCGTCGGGAACGAAGCAGATGTCCTGACTCTCCACCTTGTCCGCGACGACGGTGAGGCCGAGCGCTCGCGCACGCTCGCGCGTCTCGGGCTTGGTCATCTCGCCGACGGGCAGGAGCATGCGCCTAACGACGGCGCGGTCGATCCCCCAGAGGAAGTAGCTCTGGTCCTTCGACGCGTCCCGACCGCGCAGCAGCTCACCCGATCGCGTGCGCGCGTAGTGACCGGTTGCGATCCATTGCGCTTCCAGCGCGTCGGCCTTGTGGAGCAGATCGCGGAACTTGGTGAACGTATTGCATCGCACGCACGGGATCGGCGTTCGGCCGGCGGCGTACTGCGTCACGAAGTCATCGATCACGTCGCGCCCGAATGCACTCTCCAGGTTGAGCACATAGTGCGGGACGCCGAGTCGTTCGCACACGCGACGCGCATCGTTGATGGAATCGAGCGAGCAACACGGGCGGTCGGGGACATCGTCGCCGTAGCAGAACAGCTTCATCGTGGCGCCGATGACCTCGTAGCCCTGCTCGTGGAGCAGGGCAGCGGCGACGGATGAATCCACCCCGCCCGACATCGCGACGAGTACCCGCTCGCTCATACGCTCGTTAGGCCGCGCCCGACAAGCGGCGCGCCTTCGCGATGAGGGCGGGGAAGAGCTCGACGACTCGCGTCACGTGCTCCTGCGTCGTGAGCGAGCCAAGACTCATGCGCACGGCGGCGATCGCGAGGTCGGCTTTCACGCCCATGGCCAGCAGCACGTGCGACGGCGTCACGTTTCCGCTCTGACACGCCGAGCCGGCCGATGCCGCCACCCCGGCGAGATCGAGCGCCATGAGCAGCGACTCGCTGTCGGTGCCCGGAACAGAGATGTTGAGGACGTGCGGCGCCCGCGCCGCGCCGCGCCCATGTACCACGGCGTCGGGAATGCGAGCGAGCAAACCTTCCTCGAGCGAGTCACGAAGCGACTCGAGTCGAGCCCATTCCACTTCGCGCTCCTCGACGGCGAGTTCGGCGGCACGGGCAAGCGCGACCGCGTAGGCGACGTTCTCCGTGCCGGGACGGCGACCGCGGTCCTGCGTCCCGCCATGAAAGAGCGGATCGAGTCGCGTCCCGCGCCGGATGTACATCGCGCCGATTCCCTTCGGTGCGCCGATCTTGTGGCCGGAGATCGAGAGCAGGTCGATTCCCAGCTTGCTCACGTCCATGTCGATCTTCCCGAACGCCTGGATGGCGTCGGTGTGCATGATCCCACCATGCGCCTTGACGCGTTCCGCGATCTCGGGAACAGGCTGGATCGTGCCAACCTCGTTGTTCACCCACATCACCGTGCAGACGGCAACCGAATCGTCGATCGCAGCTTCACTGGCCGTGACATCAACGACTCCGCTCTTCGTCACCGTGAGCATGCGCTCGGTCACACCATCGCGCGCCGCGTGGTGGACCGTCGCGAGCACGGCCTTGTGCTCAATGGGCGTGGACAGGATGACTCGGCGTCCTTTTTCAACCTGCGAGCGGAGCGGGCCAAGGACTGCCAGGTTGTCGGCTTCGGTGCCGCCTGACGTGAAGCAGACCTCGTCGGGGTGCGCGCCGAGACAACGGGCGACGCGCTCGCGAGCTTCGTCCAGCGCGGCGCGCGCCTCGCGGCCCCAGCGGTGCACGCTCGAGGGGTTCCCGAAGCGCGGGCCGTAAAACGGCTCCATCACCTCGAATACCTCCCGGCGGACGGGGGTTGTCGCGGCGTGATCGAGATATACGGGCTGTGGCATAAGTGAATATAGCGGTTGGCGATACCTCGGCAAAACCCGCCGATGGTTGGGTCAGTCGAGGACGAGCTTCCCCCGCTTGAACCTCGCTAGCGCCCCACCGATCACGACCACCGACAGCACGAACAGTCCGGCCACGACATACGCCTCGATACGCGTCTCTCCAACTCGACCCAGGCGGCTCAAGAGCGCCGTGCGGGTCTCGTAGCTGAGGGCGTTGAACAGCAGCAACGGCCCCATTGTGAGTACGATGAGCGCGATTCCGAACGATTGCTGCGCCTGTTTGACCGTCGATGCGCGAAGGGAGATGAAGACGCCGATTCCGGCCATGAGCAGCGATGCGAGGATGGTGAGAACCACCGTCACGATGAATCGCTGCGGCGCGAACAGGATCAATCCATTCTCACCGTGCGCCACGTTCACCGCGATGAGCCCGATGACCAGGTTCGCGACCGCGAACCCGACGCCATACAGCACGGCGGCGATGATCTTTCCGATGAGGATCGCGGAGTCGGAGAGGCGGCTCGCGAGGAGCGTCTCGAGCGTGTGCCGTTCGCGCTCCCCCGCAACCGAATCCGCAATGAGAGAGGACACCATCGTCGCGGCAAGAAAGGGCCAGTAGCCGATGATCAGGCGCGACTCGACCCATTCGGCTCCGAGCTGCACCGGCGCCACGACGCCGAGAATCAACGCGAGAATCAATGCCGACAGGCCACCGCGCCTGAGCGAGAGCAGTTGATCACGAAACTCCTGCCACTCTTTCCAGACGACGGTCCAGACGTCGTGGGTCACGTCGCGCCTCCGGAGCCTTCGCCGTACTCTGCTGCTTCGGCACCCACGAGATCGAGGAAGGCGTCTTCGAGGGTCGCTCGCACCTTTCGCACCTCCTCGACGCCGACGTCGTGCTGCACGAGCCATGCGACGATCGGGGCCACATTCGCTCCGTTGGACAGCGAGACCGAGAGGTGATCGCCGCTGACTGTGGCCGCCTGCACATCCGCGCGTCTGGCGAGCTGCCTAACGATCTCCTCGGTGAGGCCCGTCGCCAGGATGTCGACCCGTCCGGAATCACCTCTCGCGCGCAATTGCTCCGGGCTCCCGACCGCGAGCAGCTTCCCGCCGCGAATCACTCCGACCTGCGCGCAGAGGCGTTCAGCCTCGTTGAGGTTGTGCGTCGTAAGGAAGACCGTCACGCCCTCCTGCGCGGCCAGCGCGGCCAGGTCCTCGCGCAGTCCGGCGGTCGCCACCGGGTCGAGGCCTGACGTCGGCTCGTCGAGAAACACCACGTCCGGCCGGTGAAGGACCGCACGCGCGACGGCAAGTTTTTGCTTCATGCCTCGGCTCCAACGACCGACCGGGTCATCTCGACGTTCCCAGAGGCCGAAACGCGTCAGCAGCTCGCGACTGCGCTCCTGTCGTGCACCGCGCGGGATCCGCCACGCCCGCCCGTAGAAATCCAGATTGTCGTAAGCCGAGAGCCGCTCGTAGAGCCCGGGATGCTCCAGCAACGCCCCGCACCGTGTTCGAATGGCGGAGCCGTCGCGACGAGTGTCGAGCCCGAGCACCTCGGCGTGCCCCGCGCTCGGATCGATGAGCCCGAGCAGTACGCGAATCGCGGTGGTCTTGCCCGCCCCGTTAGGTCCGAGAAACCCGAACACGATGCCCTTCGGGATCTCGAGCGAGAGCGCATCGAGGGCGCGCACCGGTCCGAAATCACGCGTGACGTGCTCGGCGCGAATCGCGAGATCCTGACCGTTAGGCACCGACGCCTTCAGCCCTTGGTGTCCCGCAGCACCGCCCGCACCGGCGCGGCGTCCAACGCCATGTACTTGAGCGGCAGGGCGATCAGCTCATACGGCCCCGGCGTCACCCGCCGGAGGTCGAGGTTCTCGAGGATGTACGCGTTGGACGAGAAGAGCATGTGGTGCACGGGCAGCGTCTTGCTCGTCCGTGGGTCCACCGACGGCGCGTCGACCCCGAGGAGCCTGAGCCCACGGCCCAGAAGCGTCCGCGCGCACGCTTCGCTCAAGCACGGCCACTCGTCGGGAAATTGCCCGCCGGCGATCGTGCGACCCGTGCGGAGCAGTAGCCGCTCGCCGTGGACGTCCGGGTCATACGCCAGCGCGTCGGCTTCGATGAGGCCCGACACCGAGCTCACATCGACTACGCTCGCCGGACCAACGAACGCGTCGAGCGCCAGCTCATGAGATCCCGGCCAACCGTCCCTGACATGCAACGGCGCGTCCGCGTGCGTCCCCACGTGCGGACTCCCGAGCACCGCGGACACGTTCACGCTCTCCCCCTTCGCGATCAGCGACGCCCAGCGGCACGCGTACGGCGTGTCTCCAGGCCATTCCGGCGTGCCTTCTCGTAGCGCAATGCTGATGTCGCGAATCACCGCGACCCTTCACCATTCGAGCCGGGGGCATCGGCGACCGCCGCGGCCCGCGACGGATTGAAGAACTTGGCTCGAACCTCCCACAGGCGGGGCAGGAAGCGCTGAGACACCGTTCGCTGAAGATACCGCGCGCCTAACGTCCCGCCGCTGCCCGCCGTCATGGGGCCAATGATCCGCTCCACGAGCTGGACGTGCAGGAACCGCCACCTCGCGAATCCCGAGTCGTATTCCAGCAGCCCCTCGGCGAGGAGAAAGAGCGGTGTCGGTGCCGGGCCGGTATACAGCGATTCCACGGTCACGCCTTCGCGCGCGACGAGCCGCTCGAACAGTTCCTCGAGTGTCGGCCTCTCGAGCGCGCGCTGCACGAGGTCCGGAACGGGGCCGTGCTCCTGAATTACCTGGAGGAAATGCGGATCACGGGCGCCGGATGTGGCTTCGAGTGCTCGGAACTGCACGCTCTGCGAGCCGCTGGAGCTGCCGAGGTAGCCTCGGAACTGAGCGAAGTGCTGCGGCGGCATCGTCTCGAGCGCAGCCAGCTGCGCCGCCACGATCTGCACCAACGCATTCAACCGCCGAACGGTGAGCACGGCGTACATCACCTCGCCGCGCTCCATCGCGCGCGTGAGGTGATCCATCTCGTGCAACATGCACTTGAACCACAACTCGCTGGCCTGGTGCACGACGATGAAGAGCAGCTCGTCCGGATGCTCGGGTAATCGAGGGCGCTGCAGCGAGAGCAGCTCGTCGAGTGCGAGATAGGACCCGTAGGACACGGAGTCGGCGTTCGATCCAGTGGAGAGACTCAAAACGTCGCTACCTCGAGTGTGGTGATGTCGTCGACGCGCATTGTTTCCGTCGTAAAGAAAGGCTCCCCGTACCGAGTGCGGATCAACGAGCCATAGTGCGCCGCCTGATGACGCACGATCTCGTACAGCGGGTCACCATTCGGGTACACCTCACCCGCCTGCGTAACCGTGTCGAATTGTGAGCCGTAGCAGCGAATCGCCTCGAGCTTCTGGTCGAATTGATCGGAGATGTCCACGACGAAGGTTGGTCGCAAGCTGTCCTCTCGATACGTGACGCAGTGGATCACCTTCCGCGGGCGATGCTTGGCCAGGTCGGGCTCCACCTTGGCGAGCCCCGATATGAAGCACGCATCGCGCACGAGCTCCGCCGTCACGCGGTGATCCGGGTGCCGGCCCTGAGGCGCCGGCGCGATTACGATCGCTGGCCGATGGCGGCGGATCACTCGGGCGAGGAGGCGACGCGTTTCGGGCGTGTTCACGATACCCGCGTCAGGCAGCTGCAGATTCTCACGAATCGCGACGCCCAGGACCGCCGCCGCCCGCTCGGCCTCCGCCGCCCTGATGGCCGCGGAACCCCGCGTGCCCATCTCGCCTTCGGTAAGATCGAGGATTCCCGTCCGATGCCCCTGCGAGGCAAGCTTGATGAGCGTACCGCCGCACGTGAGCTCGGCGTCGTCCCGGTGCGCGAAGATCGCGAGAACGTTCAGATCGGCCATGCGAAGAAGCTAACAGGCGCTACTCGTAGCGCAGGGCCTCGACCGGGTCGAGACGCGCCGCACGACGCGCCGGAAGGAGCCCGAATACGACGCCGATCCCGATCGACACGGTGACCGCAATGGCCGTGAGCGTCGCAGGCGGGGCGGCGTCGACGTTCATGATTTTCGTGACCACACCGCCGGCGCCGAGGCCGATCACGATGCCTATCGCGCCACCAATCCCCGTGAGGGTCGCGGCCTCGATCAGGAACTGGAGCATGATGTCGCCCCGCGTGGCGCCGAGCGCTTTGCGTACACCGATCTCCCGGGTCCGGTCGGTCACCGACACCATCATGATTGCCATGACGCCGATTCCTCCCACCATCAGACCGACAGAAGACAGGACGATCATTACGAGGAAGAAGGCGCCTGTGAGCTTGTCGAAGATGTCGAGGATCTGGTCCTGTGTGATGAGGTCGAATGTGCTTTTCTCGGATGGTCGGAGATGGCGGAGCTCGCGAAGGAGGACGGTCACCGCTTCCTGTGCCTGCCCGACCGGGATGCCTGGACGCGGCTTCACGGCGATGTAGAGGCCGTTGGTCTTGTCCATCGTGAATTGATGCTCGACGAGGAGGTACGGGACGATCGCGCTGACCTCTGTTCCCGGGGGCGTGAAGATGTTCTCCGGCGGCATGTAAAGCCCGATGACTTCCACCGGCCGTCCGCCAAGCCGAATGGTTTTCCCGACGGGGTACTCGCGGCCGAAAAGCCTGCGCGCCGAGTTCTCGTTGACGACGGCAACCGGTGACCCGGACGAGAGCTCCGCGCGAGTGAACCAACGTCCCGCGGCGAGGTCGCCGCCCTGAATCTCGGTGAATCGGTCGTCCGCGCCGATCAGCTGCGCGGGCTGTGTGCGCTGCCCCTTGTATTCCAGCCGACCGAGGATCTGCGCCCAGATCGCGCCATAGGCGATTTCCGGAAGCTGGGCGATCCGCTCGGCTTCCCGTTTGGTGAGGTCTGGGCGAACGCGTACCCATTTCGGCAGCGCGTCGGGATTGAGCGGCGTTTGCGAGTAGACCTTCATGACGTAGAAGGTCGTCGGGCCGGCGACCTCGATCGTCCGCACGATCTGGCGCTGGATGCCGCGCACGATCGCCGCCATCGACATCACCGTCGACACGCCAATGACGACACCGAGGATCGTCAACGCCGAGCGCAGCTTGCTCGAGCGGAGCGCATCGAAGGCGATGCCGACGTTCTCGCGTAGCTGATCGCGGAGTTTCATGGCAGTCTGCGCGGCGTCCGGGCTACTCGGCGCGCAGCGCGGTAATCGGGTCGAGACGAGCGGCTCGTCGCGCGGGGT
>DATCGG010000409.1:0-26542 GCA_036509075.1 Gemmatimonadaceae bacterium | reverse complement strand
TCACTTCCAACGCGCCTTTCAACTTCGGCCCCCGCATCGGCTGCGGGCGCTTCGCACGCGGCATGATGCCGCCGGGAGTCAGTCGGTGACTGCCACTTCGAGTCCTGCTGTTCCTTTCAAAACCGCGCTCCGCGACACGCTGTGTGGGTCGCTCCGACTCGATCATGTCGGAGCGAGCGTCCGCCTCGGCGGATGGGTGCACCGACGCCGAGACCTTGGTGGTCTCGTGTTCATCGACCTGCGCGATCGCGCGGGGATCGTCCAGGTCTCGTTCGACCCGGACTACGCGTCGGCGCAAACGCTCGAGCTGGCGCGCAGCCTCGGTACCGAAAGCGTCGTGCTCATCACCGGTGACGTTGTAGCGCGGCCCGCCGAGATGCGGAACGCCGAGCTGGAAAGTGGCGATGTCGAAGTGCGAGGACGAACGCTTCGGCTGGTCGGGCCGGCGGAGACACCCGTGATCCCCGTCGCGCGTAACCGCGGCGAGCCGCTTCCGGCGGAAGAGCTCCGCCTTCGCCATCGGCACCTCGATCTGCGACGACCCGAGCTTCGCGACAACATCATCCTTCGTCACACTCTGATGCAGGCGACTCGCGCGTTCCTGAGCGGAGAAGGATTCGTCGAGATCGAGACGCCGATTCTGACCAAGCCGACGCCGGAGGGTGCGCGCGACTATCTGGTGCCGAGCCGCGTGCACCCGGGCGAGTTCTATGCGCTGCCGCAGTCGCCGCAGCTCTACAAGCAACTGCTCATGGTTTCCGGGTTCGATCGGTACTTCCAGATCGCCCGATGCTTCCGCGACGAGGACCTGCGAGCGGACCGCCAGCCGGAGTTCACGCAGATCGACATCGAGGCCTCGTTCGTCACGCGCGAGGACATCATGGCCGTCGCGGAAGGCCTGATCTGCGCGTTGTGGAGCGCAGCCGGTCATACGCTCCAAGCGCCGTTCCGCCGCATGACGTACGGCGACGCCATGGAGCGGTACGGCTGCGACCGCCCGGATCTGCGATACGGGCTCGAAATCCGTGATGTGACCGCGGTCTTCGCGGCGTCCGACCTCTCGTTCGTCAAACAGGCCATCGATGCCGGTGGCCGCGTACGAGGCATTCGGGTAACCGGCGGCGCGTCCATGTCGCGCAAGCAGACCGACGAGCTCGAGGCCGTCGCGAAGTCGGCCGGGGCCGGTGGTCTGATCGTGCTGAAGCGCAGCGCGGCGGGACTGGAGGGGAAGGGCGCCAAATTCCTGCCCGAGGGCACCGCCGACCGCCTCGGTCTGCTTGAAGGCGATCTTGGCGTGTTCGTTGCCGCGCCTGATGCCGTGTCTTCTCCCGCGCTCGACCGCGTTCGTCAGGAGCTCGCTCGAAGGCTCGGTCTCGTCCCACAGGACGAGCTCGAGTTCGTGTGGGTGGTGGACTTCCCAATGTTCGAGCGTGACGCGAACACCGGTGCGGTGACGCCCGTTCACCATCCATTCACGGCGGCGCATCCCGATGATGGGGAGCTCCTCGCGTCCGACCCGACGAAGGCACGGGCCCTCGCGTACGACCTCGTGCTGAACGGGACGGAGTTGGGCGGTGGCAGCATCCGCATCTCGAACCCGCTCGATCAATCGCGGGTATTTTCGTTGTTAGGCATCGACGACGCGACGGCACTCATGCGATTCGGGTTCCTGCTCGAAGGGCTACGGGCGGGCGCGCCGCCGCACGGGGGCATCGCGTTTGGATTTGACCGCGTGGCGATGCTGCTCGCCGGGGCGACGTCGCTCCGCGACGTGATCGCGTTCCCGAAGACGACCGCCGCGCGAGCGCTGTTCGAGGGTGCGCCCACGCCGGTGCCACGCGACGATCTCGGCGATCTGCACATCGCCGTGGTCGGAGACTGACGGAGCGCCACGTTGACCGACGAACAAACGACGCAGCGGTTGAACACCGAAGGCGCCGATCTGCTGACGCTGGCGGGTGTCAACGATGCGAATCTGATCGAGCTGCAACGCCAGACCGGAACGCGCGTCGCCCTCCGCGGCGACACACTGACGCTCGTGGGCACGGCGGAGGCCGTCGAGCGCGCGGCGTCGGTCGCGCAGCGAATGATCGACGCCGCGAAACAGGGCACGGTGCTGGAGGCGGATGACGTCCTGCGCATGAGCATGGACGGGTCCCGTGAGCCGGGCGGTGGTGGCGACAATCGCATCGTACTGCCCGGCGTCCGGAAGATCATCCAGCCGAAAACGCCGGGTCAGGCCGAATACCTCGGGCTCATTTCGGACAACGACATCGTGGTCGGAATCGGGCCGGCCGGGACGGGCAAGACGTACCTCGCCGTTGCCGCCGCCGTCGATGCGCTGTCGCGAAAGCGCGTTAGGCGCATCATCCTCGCCCGCCCCGCCGTCGAAGCGGGCGAGAGCCTCGGGTTCCTGCCCGGCGACATGCAAGCCAAGGTCGACCCGTATCTCCGGCCGCTCTATGACGCGCTCGAGGACATGATGCCCGTCGAGCGCATGCAGAAGGCACTGGAAACGCGGACGATCGAGATCGCGCCGCTCGCGTACATGCGCGGGCGCACGCTCGCAGATGCGTTCGTGATCCTCGACGAGGCGCAGAACGCGACGGCGGCGCAGATGAAGATGTTCCTCACGCGGCTCGGTGTGAACTCGAAGACGATGATTACCGGCGACAAGACGCAGATCGACCTGCCCAAACGCGAGGAGTCGGGGCTGATGCAGATCGAGCGCATCCTCACCGGCATTGACGGGATCGCGTTCCACTATCTCAACGAGACGGACGTGATCCGACACCGTCTCGTCCGCGAGATCATCAAGGCGTACGCCGAGGACGGCGGCGATTGAACGCCATCGCCGGGTGGTTAGGCGGCGACGCCGCTGATGAGGGAAGTCCGCGGGCTCGCGCCGTCCGCTTCCACGGAACGCGGGCGGTCATCGCGCTCCTGATCGCCGCGGTCACGTATCTCGTCTTTCCCGCCTCACCGGTCGTCGATTCCCCAATTCTGGAAGTGGGGTCGGTCGCGCCCGACAATGTGATCGCGCCGTTCGGCTACTCGGTGCTCAAGTCGCCCGAAGAGCTGCTGAAGGAGCAGAACGACATCGCGCGGTCGGTGGAGCCGATCTTCACGTTCGACTCCGCCGCACTGGATTCGTCCCGCGCGCTCGTCGATCAGTTCGCCCAGGAGCTCCGCCAGGTGGCCTCGCTGCCCGAGGCACAGCGTATCACCTCCGTGCAGCAACTTGGCGCGATGCTCGGCGTGCAACTGGCGCCGCCGGAAGCGCAGTACCTCGCGATGCCGGGTCGTGGCGATGCCGTGGCGGATGCCGTCAGGCGTGCGTACGACCGCTGGCTGGCGACCGGAATCGCGGCCGGTGGCGCGCTCGATGGGATTCAGGGCGCCGTCACGCTGCGCCAGGATACGTCCGTCACGTCGGTGAACGCCGACAGCGTCGCGGCGTTCCCGACACTGCTGGCGCGAGCCCGCCTCCTCAATCCCGACCCGCAGTCACAGGCTGGCGATGCCGCGTTCCGCAAGCTGCTCACCGCATTCTTCCGGCCCACGATCGTCTACGACCGCGCGGCCACCGAGCGGGCGCGCCAGGACCTTCGCAAGTCGGTGCCTAACGTCAAGTACACCTTGCAGCTCGGCGAGAAGATTGTCGGGGCGCACGAGGTCGTGGGCCGCGAAGAGCGCGAGAAGATGCGTGCGCTGCAGGATGAGCTCGCGAAACGTGGCGACAGCCGCCGGAATGCCAGTCGGATCGTCGGGGCTGTGCTCTTCAACACACTCGTCCTGACGATCTTTGGCCTGACCCTGGCGCTGTTCCGTCAGCAGCTCTACGCGTCGCTTCGCGCGGTACTCCTGTTCGCGATCGTCTTCGTGATCGTGATCGTCACGTCATCACTGATCGCGCACCTGCCACAACGCGTGCACCCGGAGCTCATTCCGGTCGCATTTGCGGCGGTCATCGTGAGCATGCTGTTCGATCCCCGGATCGGGATGATCGCAGCGATGATCCTGGCCGTTCTCATCGGTGGTCAAAACGAGTTCCGCGGCACGAACGCGCTGTTCCTCAATCTCATTGGGGGGACGGCCGCCGCGTTCACCATGCGCATCGTCCGGCGGAGGAACCAGACTCACGTCGCGATCCTCGCCATCGCTGGCGCGTACCTCATCGCCGCTATCGCGATCGGCCTAACGCTCGACCTGCCGTTGTCCGATATCGGCTGGAGCGCACTGTGGGGCGCGGCGAACGCCATCGCATCGGTCTCGATCGCCATCATGCTGATCCCCGGCGCCGAGCAGTTCGCGGGCGTCGACACCGATCTGACGCTGCTCGAGTGGTCGGATCTCAACCGACCGCTCCTTCGCCGACTCAGCCTCGAGGCGCCCGGGACGTATGCGCACACGATTGCGATCGCGAACCTCGCCGAGAGCGCGAGCAACGCCATCGGAGCGAATGGGCTGCTTGCCCGTGTGGGGGCGCTCTATCACGACATCGGGAAGCTCAAGAAGCCGCAGTACTTCGCGGAGAATCAGGCGAAGGGCCGCAACCCGCACGACAAGCTCAAGCCCACGACCAGCGCGGCGATCATACGAAATCACGTGCTCGAGGGGCTCGAGCTCGCCGAGGAGCATAAGTTGCCGCGGGGAGTGATGCCGTTTATTCGTGAGCACCACGGCACGGGACCGATCTCGTACTTCCTCGAAAAAGCGAAGGAGCGCGACGGGGTGCCGGCGAACTCGGCGGAGTTTGCGTATCCGGGACCGGCACCACGAAGCATCGAGACGGCGATCGTCATGCTGGCCGACGGCGCCGAGGCTGCAGCGCGCGTGCTCCATGACCCGACGCCGCAAAAGATCCGCGACGTGATCGACCGGATCGTGCGACAACGAATCGACCAGGGCCAGCTTCGGGATGCGCCGATCACCCACGCGCAGCTCGAGACGGTGAAAGACCAGTTCACCCGCGTTCTCGCGGGGATGTACCACTCGCGCATCGAATACCCCGCGGCAAGCGGCGGGATCACGGCAGAATTCGGATCGCCAGCGGCGAAGGGCGTACCTGCGTCACCTAACGAGGCAACCGCTGGCGATTCTCCCACAGCGGGGATCGGCACGCCGTCGGAGCAGGTCAAATCGCGATGAGCCGCCCATGAGCATCGTCGTTGACGTTTCGGCGGACGGCACGCGGATCCCGCTCGCGTCCGCCCGGGTCAAGCGCGTCGCAACCGCCGTGCTCAGGGCCGAGGGCGTTCGGGATGCGCTCGTCTCGATCGCATTCGTGTCCGCACGCGAGATCGCGCAGCTCAATAGGCGGCACCTCGGACACGCCGGCCCGACGGACGTCATTTCGTTCGCGCTCGGCGCAGGCAGCGATCGGTCGGCGTCGCACCCCGTGATTGGAGACATTTACATCGCGCCTGACGTCGCCCGCGCCAACGCCACGCGCTTTGGCCGCGGCGTGAGGGAAGAGTTCGCGCGACTCGTCGTCCACGGAACGCTCCACGTACTCGGCCACGACCACCCGGACGGGACCGAGCGCACGGCGTCGCCGATGTGGCGTCGACAGGAACGGCTCCTGGCGTCGGCGACCGTCCGCCGGGCGCTCTCCGGCGCCCGCGAACCGTGACCACCATCGTCGCGATCCTGGTCGCGATCGTGGCGTCGGCGCTCGCTGCGCTGTTCGCGGCCGCCGACGGAGCGCTGCTCGCGCTCGACACGGATGACACGCGGCTGAGCGCATCGCTTCGCGCGCTCGCCGAGCGGCGTGAGCGCCCTCATCGTGCGCTCGCCTTCGCGCGTATCGTGGCTCACCTCGTGGCCGGATGCGCGATCGCGTGGGCGCTCCGATTTTCGGACCGGTCGCTCGGACAATCCGTAGCCATCGCAGTGCCGGTTGCTCTGGTTGCGGTGCTGTTGTCGGAGAGCATAGCGCGCAGCATTGGTGACGCCGTGAGCATGCCGTCGATCGCTCGCCTCGCACCGGTGGTCAGCGTGGTTGAGCGGGTGCTCGCGCCAGTCGTCATCGTCGGTGCCTGGCTGGACAACATGCTGCAGTCGGTCATTCCACCAACACCGGTGGAAGAGGACCGCGAAGCGACGGCCGAGCAGTTTCGCCAGATCGTTGCGGCCGAGGCGGATGTGACCGACAGGGAGGAGACCATCCTCCATGGCGTTTTTTCCCTGGGCAACACCGCGGTGCATGAGGTGATGCTGCCGCGGGTGAACATCGTCGGCATCGATCGGACGATGCCGTGGGCAGACGTGCTCGCGAGGGTCCGCAGCTCCGAACACGCGCGGTTTCCGGTGTTCGACGGCACGCTCGACGAGATCACGGGGATCCTCTATGCGAAGGACCTCTTGCCCGCAGCGATTGCAGACGAGGAGCCGGGAGGCGGGTGGGCCGCGCTCGTTCGGTCGGCCGTGTTCATTCCGGCGAGCAAGACGATCGATCAGCAGCTCCGGGATTTCCAGTCGAGCCGAACGCACATCGCGATCGTCGTCGACGAGTTCGGCGGCACGGCCGGTATCGTGACGATCGAGGACATCCTCGAGGAGATCGTCGGCGAGATCCGCGACGAGTACGACGTGGAAGAAGCCTCGGTCGAGCAGGAGGACGGGCGCCGCTTCTGGGTTCCGGGCCGGATGACCGTCGACGAGCTATCCGATCTGATCGGTCACGATTTTCACCGCGAAGGCGTGACGACGGTGGGCGGACTCGTGTACGAGATGCTCGGGCGGGTCCCCGAAGCCGGCGAAGCGTTCACGATCGAGGGTTTCCGCATCGTGATCGAACGGGTCGTCAAGCGCCGGATCGAGCGCGTGTACTTCGAGCGCGTCGAGCAGATGAGCGAGCGCCTGTCGTGACCATCTCCGCAGCACTGTTCGTCTGTCTGATCATCGTGGTGTGCCTAACGGCTGTCGCCACCGCGATCCGGTCCGTGAGTCGGATCTGGCTGCGACACTGGGCCGAGCGGCGCCTTCGGGGCGCGCCAAGCGTCGACCTCTATCTCGAGCGCCCGCAGCGGCTGTTGCTCGCCGCCGCGACCGGCATTGCCGTCACTGTCTACGTCGCCGGCGCGCTCATCGGGTCCGTCGGTGGAGTCGGTCTGCCTTTCGTGGCGCGGCGCCTTGCCCTGTTCTCGCTCGCGGTGCTGGTCATTGGGCAACTCCTGCCACGCGCGGTCGCGCGGCGCTGGCCCACGGCCGTGCTGCCGCTTCTCCTGCCGGTGCTGCGAGTGGTCGAGATCGTGCTGGCGCCATTCGTGATGGTCGCGCGACGCGTGACGGCCCTCTTCACGCCGCGAACGCCAACGCCATTGCACTCCGAGCGCGACGACCTCGAAGACCTCCTGCGCGAGGGCGAGATGGAAGGGGTGGGCGAGAAAACCGAGATGGCGATCATCAGCGGAGTCGTCCAGTTCGGGAACAAGACGCTCGGCGAGATCATGACCCCGCGTGCCGACGTCTTTGCGCTCGACGAGCGCATTCGCGGTCCCGAGCGTGCGCTGAGAATTGCGCAGTCGCGCTACAGCCGCGTGCCGATCTACCGTGACACGCTGGACAACGTCATCGGGATGATTCATGCGTTCGACGTGCTGAAGGACACCGGCGGTGAGGACGTTAGGCTCCGTCCGGTCGCCGATGCACCCGTCGCGGCGCGATGCAACGACTTCCTCTTCGAGATGCTGCGCGGGCGTCGCCACCTCGCGGTCGTGCGTGACGGCGCCGGCCAGCTTGCCGGGATCGTGACGCTCGAGGATCTCCTCGAGGAGCTCGTAGGCGACATCCGCGACGAACACGATGAGCCGGGCACCACCGAGACCAGATCCGTTCCGACGCCGGCCGCAGTGAGCCTGCGAGCGGCATCAAACGGCACACAGACAACCAACTCGTGACGACCTCCACGTCGCCCGACGCACGGCTCATCGCCGACCTCGAGGCACGCCGCCCGGCAGCGCTCGCGCGCGCGATCAGCATCGTCGAGAATCAGCGTCAGGGGTTCGACACCATACTTGGCGCGCTGCACGCGAAAATCGGCCGCGGGCGACGCATCGGAATCACCGGGCCGCCGGGCGCCGGGAAGAGCACCGTTACGACGCAGCTGGCCGCACAGTATCGGGAAGCGGGGCTGACGGTGGGCATCATCGCGGTCGACCCCACGTCGCCGTTCACCGGCGGCGCGCTGCTTGGCGATCGCATCCGGATGGAAAGCGTCGCGCTCGATCCCGGCGTGTACATCCGATCGCTCGCGACGCGCGGCTCACTGGGCGGCCTCTCATCAGCGACGCGCGCCGTGGCCGATGTCCTCGACGCGTACGGTTTCGATCGCATCCTCATGGAGACAGTCGGCGTCGGCCAGAGTGAGCTCGACATCGCTCGCTCCGCCGATACGACGGTCGTGATCCTCGTGCCCGAGTCCGGCGACTCGATCCAGACGCTCAAGGCGGGCCTCATGGAGATCGCCGACATTTTCGTCGTGAACAAGGCGGACCGGCCGGGCGCCGACCGCGTGCGCACCGACATCGAGCTGATGCTCGGCATGCGCGCCGGCGAGGCGCTTCGAAACGTCCCGGCACACCACGGCGTCGATCTCAAGAAGATCATGAACCCCGCGCGCATCGCTCGTGAGGCGGCCGCGGGCGCGCAGACGGAAACATGGACGCCGCCCGTGCTGCGGACGGTGGCGGCCAAAGGGGAAGGGATCGGCGAGCTGATCACCGCGCTCGACCGGCACCTCCGTTATCTTGAGGCAAGTGGCGAGCTACGACGCCGGCACCGCCAGCGGTTGCGGGAACAGGTCATCGACGTGACCGAGCACAGGATTCGTCAGCGTCTCTGGCGGGACGCCGACACAAATGCCTTTCTCGACTCGACGCTGTCGGCGATGGAATCGGGTGCGGCAACGCCGTTCACGGTCGCTGATGAGCTGCTGAGTCGAAGCGTGGACCTTCTGACGCGGACCCGATCATGACGTCTATGCGAGATCTTGCGAGCGGAACGACCGACGAGCGCGAAGAGACGTTGCGTCGTCAGGCGGCCGAGCTCGAACGTCTGCGCGCCGAGGTGGCAGCCTGGCGCAAGCGTTATGAAAAGGGAGAGAAGCGCGACATCGCCTTTAACAACAGCGAGGGCGAGGTCGAACCGCTGTACACGGCGCTCGATACGGCCGGTGAGGCTGCGCCTGACGACTCACTGCCGGGGGCGTATCCGTTCACGCGCGGCATTCACCCCACGGGGTATCGGGGGAAGCTGTGGACCATGCGGCAGTTCGCCGGGTTCGGCAGCGCGGCAGACACCAACGCGCGCTTCAAGTTCTTGCTCGAGCATGGGCAGACCGGGCTCTCCACGGCGTTCGATTTCCCGACGCTCATGGGCTACGACTCCGATCACGTGAGGTCGGAAGGTGAGGTAGGCAAGACGGGCGTGGCGATCTCCAGTCTCGCCGACATGGAGACGCTGTTCGATGGCATTCCGCTCGACCGGGTCTCGACGTCGATGACCATCAACGGGCCTGCCGTCATCCTGTTCTGCTTCTACGTCGCTGCAGCGGAACGGCAGGGCGTTGCGAGCACGAAGCTCCGCGGGACCGTGCAGAACGACATCCTCAAGGAGTACATGGCGCAGCACGCCTGGTGCTATCCGATAGAGCCGGCGCTGCGCCTCATTGTCGATCTGTTCCAGTGGGGAGCCGAACACGCTCCGCTGTGGAACACGGTGTCGATCTCGGGCTACCATATCCGCGAGGCTGGCGCAACGGCCGCGCAGGAGCTCGCGTTCACGCTGGCCGATGGCTTCACCTATGTCGAGCGCGGGATCGCACGAGGGTTGGACGTGGATGCCTTCGCGCCGCGCCTCTCGTTCTTCTTCGACATTCACAACGACTTCTTCGAGGAGATCGCGAAGCTCCGCGCGGCCCGTCGCATCTGGGCCCGCCACATGCGTGACCGCTACGGCGCCACGGATCCGCGCTCGTGGATGCTCCGTTTCCATTCACAGACGGCCGGGGTGACGCTCACCGCGCAGCAGCCCATGAACAACATCGTGCGCGTCGCCTACCAGGCGATGGCGGCCGTGCTGGGCGGAACGCAGTCGCTGCACACGAACTCGATGGACGAGACGCTCGCGCTCCCGACGGAAGAAGCCGTGCAGGTGGCCCTTCGCACGCAGCAACTGCTGGCGTACGAGACGGGCGTGCCTAACGTGATCGATCCGCTCGGCGGCTCGCATTACATCGAGGCGCTGACCGATCGCCTGGAGCGCGAAGCGGAAGAGATCTTCCAGGAGATCGACCAGGTCGGCGGGGTAGTCCCCGGGCTCGAGCAGGGGTGGTTCCAGCGGAAGATCGCCGAGTCGGCGGCACGGCAGCAGTGGGAAATCGAGCAGCACCGCCGCGTGGTCGTCGGCGTCAACGAGTTCGTCACCGACGAGCCGGAGCTCACGATCCCGCTGCTCAGGGTTGGCGAGGACACGACGATTCTGCAGCGCGAGCGGCTGTCGAAGCTGCGCGCGACGCGCGACAACGATCTCGTGAAGCGTCGCCTGACGGAGCTCACTGCGGCGGCGGCGACGACCGAGAACCTGATCCCGCACATCCTCGACTGCGCGAGGGCGTTCTGCACGCTCTACGAGATTCGCGCGGCGATGGAGTCGGTGTTCGGCGCGTATAGAGAACCCGTGTTTTTCTGAGATCTCCAAAGAGGAGACTGGGAACCGGGAACCGGGAACGGGGAACAGAAGCTCCGAGGAGCCTCGGTTCCCGGTTCCCGGTTCCCCGTTCCCGCTCGAAGGGCGACTGGTGGGCCCATTACTTCGACGCCCACTATCTCCTCGAGTACAAGCCCATCTTCGACCTCGCACGAGATCGACGTGAGGTCGCTCGGCTCATCGAGATACTCGGGTTACCTGCTGGATCGCGTATTCTCGACGTGCCATGCGGCCAGGGTCGCCACGCACACCTGCTCGCGGAAGCCGGTTATGACGTCGACGGACTGGACCTGTCCCGCGAGCTTCTGGCGCGGGCGAAGGAACGCGGCACGGGCCCGCAACTCCGCTACACCCGTGGTGACATACGCGGACTGCCGGGGCGGTGGACTCGCCGGTTCGACGCCGTTCTGAACCTGTTCACATCGTTCGGCTTCTTCCTGCTCCCGAGTGACGACGACCGCGTTGTCGCGGAATGGGCGCGCGTCCTCAAGCCCGGCGGTACGTTGGTGTGGCATGGAGGCAATCGCGACGGCGTCATGCGCCGTTTTCTCTCGCGCGACTGGTGGCTCGCGGACGACCACACGATGATCGGCCATGAACGCTCGTTCGATGCATTGTCCGGCGTGCTCACCGTGCGGTCGACCTGGCGCGGCCGGCGCTCGAGCGGCGAACGAGAGCATCGCATCCGCCTCTACTCGGCGACCCACCTCTCGGAGATGCTGGTGCGGCGTGGCCTCGTTGTCGAAGCAGCGTATGACGGTTGGACCGAACGTCCATTGTCGCGCCGGAGCGGCGAGATGCTTCTCGTCGCGAGAAAAGAGGCGTAGGCCTACCGGCATTCGCGCGCCGTTGCTGCGTAGACGCAGCGCTTGCTAGCTTTCCGTTCTTATGCGCCCAATCAGAGTACTCATCGCCAAACCAGGGCTCGACGGCCACGATCGTGGCGCCAAGGTCGTAGCGGCCGCACTGCGTGATGCCGGAATGGAGGTCATCTACACCGGCCTTCACCAAACGCCGGAGATGATCGCGAACGCCGCCGTTCAGGAGGACGTCGACGTCATCGGGCTGTCGATTCTGAGCGGTGCGCACATGACGCTCTTTCCGCGCGTGCTCGACCTGCTGCGCGAGGCAGGGCGCGATGATGTGCTGATCACCGGCGGCGGCATCATCCCGAAAGAAGACATGGACGAGCTGCAGCGGCGCGGTACCGGCAAGCTGTTCGGGCCCGGGACGTCAACATCGGACCTCGTCGATTACATCCGCGGCTGGTTCGAGGAGCGCGAGGGCGCCGGCGCGAGGGCGGGCGAGCGGTGACATCTCGGCTCCGTGAGCTGGGCGACGAAATCCGCAAGCTCGAAGACCGTCTGCGTGAAGGTGGTGGCGCCGACCGGATCGCGAAGCAGCACAAGCAGGGGAAGCTCACTGCGCGTGAACGGATCGCCAAACTGTGCGACCCGACGTCGCGATTCATCGAGGTGGGCCTGCTCGTGGCGTACGATCAGTACGACGGCCAGGCTCCGGGAGCCGGCGTCGTCACCGGCATCGGGACTGTCCACGGACGCGAGGTCGTGATCGTCGCGAACGACGCGACGGTGAAGGCGGGCTCGTGGTGGCCCGAGACGATCAAGAAGATTCTCCGTGCGCAGGAGATCGCGATGCGGTGTCGCGTCCCGATCATCTATCTCGTCGACTCGGCCGGAGTGAACCTCCCCTACCAGGGCGGCGTCTTCCCGGGCCAGTACGGCGCGGCGCGGATCTTCTACTACAACTCGATCATGCGCCGGTACCTGCGCATCCCGCAGCTCGCCGCGGTGATGGGCCCGTGCATCGCGGGCGGCGCGTACCTGCCGGCGTTGTCGGACGTGATCCTGATGGTGAAGGGCACGTCGTTCATGGGCCTGGGCGGCCCGAACCTGGTGAAGGGTGCGACGGGCCAGACGATCGACGGGGAAACGTTAGGCGGTGCGGTGACGCACACGGAGATCAGCGCTGTCGCGCATTACGCCGTCGACGATGATGCCGCCTGTCTGGAGAAGCTGAGGGAGCTGATTGGTCGACTTCCCGTTCGGGCGGGAACCGGGAGCCGGGAACCGGGAACCGAGGTTCAGGAGCGGAGTCACGGTTCCCGGTTCCCGGTTCCCGGTTCCCAATCGGATCGGCTCTACGATCTCCTCCCCACGGACCATCGCATGTCATACGACATGCACCAGGTCCTGAACGCGATCGTCGACGATGGGAAGCTCGACGAGTTTCAGGGCAACCTCGCGCGCGAGATGATCTGTGGGGACGCCACCATCGATGGCGTTCCGGTTGGCGTGATCGCGAACCAGCGCGGGCTCATCAAAGGGCGCCCGGGCGAGAAGCCACGGTTCGGTGGAATCGTCTACGCCGAGAGCGCCGACAAGGTCGCCTACTACATCGATCGCTGCGACCGCCAAGGCATCCCGCTCCTCTTCGTGCAGGACGTCTCGGGGTTCATGGTCGGCGCCGAGGCCGAGCACGAGGGGATTATTCGCGCGGGGGCCCGGTTCGTCGAAGCGATGGCCACCGCGCACGTGCCGAAGATCGTGCTGACGGTGAACCACGCGTCGGGCGCGGGCTACTACGCGATGGCGGGCCAGGGGTTCGACCCGGATTTCATCTTCAGTTGGCCCACCGGCCGCATGGGCGTCATGGAAGGGGAGGCGGCGATCCAGGCGGTGCACGGGCCGGCGCTCGAAGCCGCGAAGAAAGCAAAGCGGGATCCGTCGCCCGAGATTCTCGAGGCCGTGGACGAGATGCGCGCCGACTACGAGCACCAGCTGGACGCTCGTTATGCAGCGGCACGCGGCTACGTCGACGCAATCGTGTACCCCGAAGACACGCGTGACGTGCTGGCGATGGCGCTCCGCACTGCGTTGCATAACGCCGGGCCACATCTCGGCGCGTTCGTTCTTCCACCACACCTCTCCGAGGCCTGAGTGAAGCAGGTTGTTCGTGTCGCAGCCGGGCAGGGATTCTGGGGCGACTGGCTCGAAGCCCCGCGCCGACAGGTCGAGGGCGGGCCAGTCGACTACCTCATGCTCGACTACCTCGCCGAAGTCACGATGTCGATCCTGCAGAAGCAGAAGGAGCGCGACCCCCGGATGGGCTATGCGCGCGACTTCATCGGCGCGATCGAGAGCGTGTTGCCGGCCATCGTCGACCGAGGTGTGCGCGTGATCGCCAACGCCGGCGGCGTGAATCCAGTTTCGTGCGCGCAGGCCGTCAGAGACCTCGCGGCCGCGCGCGGTGCCGCCGGAAAAGTCAACATCGGCGTCGTGACGGGCGACGACCTCCTTCCTCGGCTCGACGACCTGATCTCCCGCGGCCATGTGCTGGCGAACATGGATACCGGCGAGCCGCTCACGACGGTGCGCGACCGCGTGCTCTCAGCGAACGCCTACATCGGCTCGACGCCGATCGTCGAGGCGCTGTCGCGAGGTGCGCAGGTCGTCGTCACCGGCCGCTCCACCGACACGGCGCTGACGATGGCGCCGCTCCGCTTCGAGTTCGGCTGGGCGCCTGACGACTGGAACAAGCTGGCTGCCGGAATCGTCGCGGGACACATCATCGAATGCGGCGCCCAGTGCTCGGGCGGGAATTGCCTGATCGACTGGCGCGACGTTCCCGACCTGGCGAACGTCGGATACCCGATCGTGAACGCGCATCCGGATGGGACGTTCGAGATCTCGAAGCACCCGGGAACCGGCGGTCGCATCTCGGTGCCCACGGTGACCGAGCAGCTCGTCTACGAGATGGGCGACCCGCACGCGTACATCACGCCCGATGTCGTCGCGGACTTCACGACGATCCAGCTCGAGGCCGTCGGACCGGACCGGGTGCGCGTGTTCGGAATCGGCGGAGGCGCACCGACCGACAAGCTGAAGGTGTCGATTGCGTACCGCGCCGGGTTCAAGGCGGTCGGCACGCTCGTCTACGCGTGGCCCGACGCGCTGGAGAAGGCACAGGCGGCCGACCGCGTACTCCGCGAACGGCTCGACCGACTCGGTCTTCGCTTCGACAAGATCATGACCGAGTTCGTCGGGGTATCAGCAACCCATGGACCGCTCGCGGGTCAGCCTAACGCCGAACTGCCCGAGGCGCAGCTGCGCTTCGGAGTCCGCGGCGAAAGCAAAGCGGCGGTGGAGCGCTTCACGCGAGAGCTCGCCCCGCTGGTGTTGAACGGACCACCGAGCGTCACCGGCTTCGCGGGCGGTCGGCCGAAGGTCGAGGAGATCGTGGCATACTGGCCCGCGCTCATCGACAAGACGGAAGTGCAAACGGCGGTGGAGGTGATCGCATGAAGGTCCGTCTCGTGGACATCGCGCACGCACGGTCCGGCGACAAGGGCGACACCGCCAACGTCGGGGTGATCGCGCTCAGGCGCGATTGGTATCCGATCCTCGCCCGCGAGCTGACCGAGCGTCGTGTTGCCCAGCATTTCAACGGCGTCATCACGGGAGCCGTGAAGCGGTACGAGCTGCCTAACCTGGGAGCGCTCAACTTCCTGCTTCACGGTGCGCTCGACGGCGGCGGAACCCTTTCGCTCAAGACGGACGCGCAGGGCAAGGTGTTCTCGACGGCTCTCCTTCGCATGGTGCTCGACGTGCCCGACGCCGAGGGGCGTTCCCTGGGGTTGCCGGCAGCATGAACGACCTCTGCCTCACGCCGGAATCCGGGAGGCGCTCGGTATGGATCGCATAACGGTCGCGAAGATCGCGTTGGCGCTTGCGGGCGTCGGCATGTTCGCCTACGGCATCCGGAGCGAGGACACCGTCGTTCGCTGGATCGGTATCGGGCTCGTCGTCATCGCGTTCCTTCTCCGGTTCTTCAAGACGACGAAGCCGGAGTAGGCTCGATCGGGTTATCTTTTTCGGGATGCGTTCACACCGTCGCGCCCCCGAATTGCTCGCCCCTGCCGGCTCGCTCGATGCCGTCAGGGCGGCGGTGGCGAACGGCGCCGACGCGATCTACCTCGGCGCGGAGCGCTTCAACGCCCGCGATGAGGGCGCGCAACTCACACTCGATGAGCTGGAGCGAGCGTGCGCGCTCGCCGCGTCGCGTGGCGTTCGCATCTACCTCACGCTGAATACGCTCGTCAAACCAGACGAGATCGCGGACGCATTGGCCTTGCTCGGACAGGCGATCGACCGCGGTATCGCCGCCGCGATCGTACAGGACATCGGCCTCATCAGGCTGATCCACGCGGTGTACCCCGGCTTCGAGGTGCACGCGTCGACGCAGATGACCGTGCATGACGCGAGCGGAGCGGCCGTGATGCGCGAGCTTGGCGTCGACCGCGTCGTGCTCGCGCGTGAGAACACCCTTGAGGACATTCGACAGATCCGCGCCGCCGTGCCGGACCTTGGGCTCGAGTCATTCGTTCACGGGGCTCTCTGCATCTCGTATTCGGGCCAGTGCTTCATGTCCGGCATGATCAGCGAGCGCAGCGCGAACCGCGGCTCGTGCGCGCAGTCATGCCGAAAGGACTATGTCCTGACGGATGCGAACACAGGCTCGGAGCTCGATCGCGGATTCCTCATCTCTGCGAAAGACCTCGCCGCTCACGACCAGCTCGCGTCATTGGCCGAAGCAGGGATCAGCTGTCTCAAGGTCGAAGGCCGAAAGAAGAAACCCGAGTATGTCGCGACGGTCACACAGGGCTATCGCACCTTCCTGGACCGCCTCGAGCAGGGCGAGGTCGCGCCACCGTCGTTCGAGGAAGTGCAGCCGCTCGTTCAGATCTTCAGCCGCGGGTTCACGCCCGGCATGCACGTCGGTCGCGCTGGTCGTGGCTACATCACGCGTACGCACCCGGACAATCACGGCGTCGCAATCGGCGTCGTGGCGGGGCGTGACGGCGCCGATCTGTTGATCGACGTCACGGCGCCCGTGGCCGTCGGCGATGGCCTCGGCTTCGAGCCGCCGGCGGGCCAGAAAGGACAGGCGCTTGGCTTCTCCGTTTCGGCCGCGCGATCGGTTCGCGCCGCGACTGGCACGACGCGTCAGGCAATCGCCACCCGCGTGAACGTGCCGGCGGGATGGACGGTACTCCGCACATCGCATGCGGCGCTGCTCGAGCGGGCGCGAGCAAGCTTCGCCGAGCTCACCGCGCCGGCGCGCGCCCGACGGACGCGCATCGACATGCGGTTGTTCGGGGCACCTGGGGCGCCACTCAAAGTGGTCGCCACCGCCGACGGCGAACAGGTGACTGTGCGAGGCGAGATCCCACTCGCGCCCGCCCGCGCCCATGCGCTCGATGTCTCACGCCTGCGCGAGCAGCTCGGCCGCATGGGCGAGACCCCGTTCGCGTTAGGCGACCTCGACGTGGCCGGGCTTTCGAACGGGCTCTTCTTGCCGGTGAGCGAGCTCAATCACCTCCGCCAACAAGTCGTGGATGAGCTCATGGTGCGTCGCGATTGGGCGGAGGTAGCACGGATCGCCGAACGGGATGGCGCCATTGCCGCGGCGATCGCCAGGATTCCCGGCGTGTCGGATTCGCAACACCATGTGTTGCCTAACGGTCAACGCGAATCGGCGCCGTGTTCGCTGAGTGCCGAGGTGTATCGCCTCGAGGACGCGCGCGCGGCCGCCGACGGCGGGGCGACCGAGGTCACGTTCGATCCATTCCTCCGCCATCCAGCGCCGCCGGCAGCCCGCGTTCGCGCGCTCGGCGAAGAGCTCGCGGCGCGCGGTGTCGCGCTGCGCGTCCGCACGCCGACGATCGTCCGACCCGAGGAACGGCATTCGCTCGACAAGTGGCTCGCGCTCAATCTCCCGGTCCTCTCGGGGCACCTTGGTCTGGTGGCCGAGCTCGGGCGCGCCGGCCGCGATGTCGTCGCAGATTACGCCGTCAATTGCTTCAACCAGCATACCGCCGCGGAGCTCTTCCGACTCGGCGCGCGTCGTATCGTGCTGTCGGTCGAGCTGACGACCGCCGAGCTCGCGGCCGTCTCGGCGCCGTGGAACGGACAGGGCTTTGACGTGTTGATCTACGGTCGCCCGGAGGGAATGACTATCGAACACTGCGTGCTGTCCGCCGCGTTCGATCGCGAGCCCACGACGTGCCGCGACCTCTGTGTGCAAAAGCATCCCGTGGTCGAGCTGACCGATCCAGCGGGTTACACGTTCGGCGTGGCGACCGATTCGGCGTGCCGCAATCGCCTGCTGCACTCGAGACCCATCGAGGCGTCGGAGTACCTGCCGCGGCTGTGGCAGTCAGGTATCCGCGGATTCCGTGCGGTGTTCAACGTACCCGGCGATCCGGTGCGAGAGATCATCGCCGGCTATCGCGACACCTTGGATGCGTTGTCGCGCGTCGAGGCCCCGCCGTCGACCTCTCCCGTTCGCGAGCTCGTGAGTGGGAAGTTCACTCGGGGACATTTCGCGCGCGCCGTGTGAACGCAGGGGTGAAATGACGGTCCCCGCAACCGCGCGATGATGGTCGTGGTCGAGCCACGTTGTTATTGTTCGACGTGACCAACGAGGTTTCCGCCGAGCTGTTGCTGGAGCAGGCCCGCGCCACGTTGCGCGAGTCGTTCGGTTACCCTGGATTTCGTCCGGGGCAGGAGCGCGCGATCACGTCGATCCTGAGCGGTCGTGACACGCTGGTCGTCCTCCCCACAGGCGGCGGCAAGTCGCTCTGCTATCAGGTGCCGGCGCTGATGCTGCCGGGGCTCACCATCGTCGTGTCGCCGCTCATCTCACTCATGAAGGATCAGGTCGACGCGCTCACCGCGCGTGGGCTTCCCGCGGCATTCATCAACAGCACGCTCACCGGGGCACAGGTTTCCGATCGTCTCTCCCGCGCAGCGCGGGGCGACATCAAGCTGCTCTACGTTGCGCCCGAGCGGTTTGACGCCGGCACGACGGCTGAGCGGCTGCGTGCGATGGGCGTCTCGCTCCTCGCCGTCGACGAGGCGCATTGCATCAGTGAATGGGGGCATGATTTTCGGCCGAGCTACCTCCGCATGCGTGACGTGCGCGAGCGGCTAGGCGCCCCGCCGACCGTGGCTCTCACGGCCACGGCGACGCCTGAAGTCCGCCGCGACATCGCAGCGCAGCTCGCGCTCGGAAACCCGATGATCATCGTCACGGGCTTCGATCGGACGAACCTGCATTACCACGTCCTCCCGACACGGAACGACACCGAGAAGGACGACGCGCTCGTGCAGACCCTGCGAGAGCACGAGGGCCTCGCGGTGGTGTACGCCTCCACGCGCCGCAACGTCGAACGCATCGCCGGCGTCCTCGAACGGGCGCGGATCTCGGCCACCGCCTACCATGCGGGCCTCGACGATGCGCATCGGCACGAGGTGCAGGACAGCTTCATGAACGAGGACGTCCGTGCCATTGTGGCGACGAACGCCTTCGGCATGGGGATCGACAAGCCTAACGTGCGGCTCGTCGTCCATCACGCCATGCCCGGTACCCTTGAGGCGTATTACCAGGAGGCCGGCCGAGCGGGGCGCGATGGACTTCACTCGGAGTGTGTGCTCCTCCACGCTTTTCCGGACCGCTTCACGCACGAGTTCTTCATCAAGGGCGCCTATCCCGAACGCGCACTCGTCGAGGCAGTGTACGCTGCCATGCAGCGCCTGGTCGACGCCGCCGGCCTCACGGATCAGAGCCCCGAGCGCATCGCCCGGTTCGTTCCCGGCAAGGTGGCCGGACGCGATGTCGAATCGGCGCTTCGCATCCTGATGCGGGCGGATGCAGTGCGTCGCGAGTCCGAGTCTGGCTCATCGGTGTTCATCCGGCTGCTGGCAACGCCGGAACGGATCAAGCGCGAGTTGCCCGACGCGCACGACCCCGAGCTCGGGTTCCTGCGCGCGCTGTGGCGCGCGGCGGGCAATCGCTTGAACGACGGCGCGGTCGTGTCATTGGACGGCCTTCCGCCAGGATTCAGCGGCTCAGCCACGGCGGTTCCGATCCTGACCGCGCTCCAGTCGCGCCAGTTCCTCACGTGGGAGCGTCTTGGCGGAGGGATGCGGCTCACGGACCCGCGCAAGCCAGTCACGGCGTTCGCGGTCGAGTGGACCGTGATCGACCGACGACGTCGGGCCGAACTCGCAAAGCTCGATGCCATGCAGAAATACGCGTACACCACCGGTTGCCGCCGAGCTTTTGTCCTTCGATATTTCGGAGACGAGGCCGGTCGTGGGACTTGCGGCGGATGCGATAACTGCCTGGGTCTGCACGTCGGTAAAGAGCGCCACGCACCAGGGTCGGCGCGGACCCGTCGAGAGCGAGCCGCTCCGATGGCCGCTGCGCCTGGTTCGTCGCGTACTCGGGGGGCGCGGGGTGGGGAGCCATTCGGTGGCGGAGACGCCAAGCCGGCCAGCGAGCTCGTGCTGGAGGGCGCCGATGCGCGGCTCTTCGCCTCTCTCAAGACATTGCGCAGCTCGATCGCGCGCGAGGAGAAAGTTCCGCCATACGTCGTGTTCACCGATCGCACGCTCGCCGAGCTCGCCGCACGAAAGCCGCGGACTCCGGCGAGCCTGCTGGAAGTTCGCGGCGTTGGGCAGGCAAAGCTGGACAAGTACGGCGAGCGGTTTCTGGCGGCAATCAAGGGCGCCGATGAAACCGAGGCCGCCTAACATACGGATATCGGTCGGCAGCGTCAGGCTCCATGGACGATTCTCTTTACTTCACAGAGCAGCACCTGGCAGTTCGCGAGATGGTGCGCTCGTTCGCGCGCGAGGAAGTCGCGCCGGTCGCGGCGCACTACGACGAGCGCGCAGAGTTCCCCTGGCAGAACATCAAGAAGATGGGTGAGCTGGGGCTGCTGGGCGTGCCATGGTCCGAGGATCTTGGCGGCGCAGGGCTGGACTACATTGCCTACATGATCGCCATCCACGAGGTGGCAAAGGTCTGCGCCTCGCACGCGATCACCATTTCCGCCCACACCACGCTCGGAACTTCGCCGATCGTGCATTTCGGCACAGAGGACCAGAAGCGGCGCTTCGTTCCACTCCTCGCTAGCGGTCGCGTGTTAGGCGGATTCGGCCTGACCGAGGAGAGCGCCGGGAGCGACTCCGGCGGCACGCGGACGACAGCGGTCCGCAAGAACGGGCACTACGTCATCAACGGCTCCAAGCGCTTCATTACCCACGGCGGCGTCGGCGAGATCTTTGTCGTGACGGCCGTGACGGACAAGAAGCGCGGGACGAGGGGAATCAGCTCGTTCATCATGACGAAGCCCACGATCGACCTCGCGAAAACCGCCGAAGTCGGCGTGGGGCACGATCCATCGCTACCCGCGATGGCTGGCTTCCGGTCGGGAAAGAAGGAAGACAAGCTCGGTTGGCGAGCCTCCGACACCTGCGAGCTGATCTTCGAGGACGTCGAAGTGCCGGCCGAGAACCTGTTGGGCGTGGAAGGGCAGGGGTTCGTGAATTTCATGCGCACCCTGGACGCCGGTCGAATCGGTCTCGCCGCGTTGTCGTTAGGCCTCGCGGAAGGAGCGTTCGAGCAGGCGATGCGGTATGCCACGGTGCGGCGCCAGTTCGGAAAGCCGATCTTCGACTTCCAGGGCGTGCAGTTCCAGCTGTCCGACTGCGCGACCGAGATCGAGGCTGGAAAGCACCTGATGTACCACGCGGCATGGCTGGCGCAGCAAGGCAAGCCGTTCACGAAGCAGGCGGCCATGGCGAAGCTGTTCTGCTCCGAGCTCGCCATGCGCACCACGCTGAAGGCGATTCAAGTGCACGGTGGCTATGGCTACACGCGCGACTATCCTGTCGAGCGGATGATGCGGGACGCGAAGATTTGCGAGATCGGCGAGGGCACTTCGGAGATCCAGCGCCTCGTCATCGCGCGGAGCCTGCTGCGGGAGATGGCTGATTGACCTTCGAGCAGGTCGCCAGGCGCCTGCGATTGCCGCTCGGCTTCGTGCTGGCGGCGCTCTACCTCGCGTTTGGTCCGCGACCGACCCCGCTCACGCTCGCGGTGGGCGGCGGCCTGGCGTTGATCGGACTCGTCGTACGTGCATGGGCAGCGGGGCACATTGTGAAGAACGACCGGCTCGCGACTACGGGCCCCTACGCTCACACACGCAACCCCCTCTACTTCGGCAGTTTCCTGATCGCGGCCGGATTCGCGGTGGCGGCACACTGGTCGCTGCTCCTCGTGGTCGTGGCGTTCTTCGCGCTGGTGTACGGGCCCACCATCGAAAAGGAGCGGGCGAATGTCAGCGCGAGGTTTCCGGAGGCCTACGAGCTCTGGCAGCAAAACGTCCCCGCTTTCGTCCCAAGACCCACCCCATGGCGAGACCCGTCAGTCGCGGGTTCAGACCGATTCAGTCCATCGTTGTACATGCGGCACGGCGAGTGGAAGGCCGCGCTAGGGTTTATCCTGGCGCTGACCTGGCTCGTCCTGCGGATGAGAGGCGATTTATGGTGACCACTCATCCCGCTCCCACAACCGCTGCACGCGTACTCGTTGCCGAGTTCGTCGCGCGGTTTTGCCTACTTGTTGGTTTCCCCGTCTTGGCCGCCGCGCGACTCGCGGCGAGCCTTGTACTGTCGCCGCGCCCAAGACGCTCTCGATCAGCGTCTGCCGAGCGTGGCTTTTCCGCTCGTGGCGGTGCCACTCAGGCACGAGTCGATCGCACGCAACTCCGCTCACTGCAGGCTACGACCAGCCTCGCCTCCCGGCGCCATTGTGCCGAAGACGAGGCGCGCGCCGCGAGTCTGCCGGATGGCGCGTGGCCGATCACCCACCAGCAGTGGAACGCCCCACACCTGGAACACGCCCGAGGCATGAAGGCTCGGACGCGTCGTTCCTCCACAACTTTTTCCCATCGCCGCGCAGCGCCCAAGGAGTCGCCTTGGCTCGCGCTGCCGGCTGGACCACATGAAGCGAGAAATTCTCATCAATGCGAACCCGCGCGAGACGCGGGTCGCGATCATCGAGGACGACCAGCTCGTCGAGCTCCTCGTCGACCGTCCGGAAGCCCGGCGGATGGTCGGCGATATCTACCTCGGTAAAGTCGAAGCAGTTCTTCCGGGCATACAAGCGGCGTTCGTGGATATCGGCACCGAGAAGAGTGCCTTCCTTCACGCGTCGGATCTCGTGTTCGACGAGGACGGCGACGACGAGGACGCCGAGGAGGAAGAGGCCAGCGATGCGGAGGACACGCCGTCGCGTGGCCGTCGCGCGAAGGCCCCGCCCATTCAGGATCTCCTGAAGCGCGGCCAGGAGATCCTCGTGCAGATCTCCAAGGAGCCGATCAGTACGAAAGGGCCACGAGTGACCGCGCAGATTTCACTCGCAGGGCGCTTCCTCGTCTACATGCCATTCGCGAGCCGCGTGGGCGTCAGCCGAAAGATCGGCGAGCGCGCAGAACGTCAACGACTTCGCGAGCAGGTGCAAAGCGTGCTGCCAGCAGATTCCGGCGGCGTCATCGTTCGCACCGTCGGTGAAGACGTCACGCAGGAGACGTTCGGCCGGGAGCTCACGACGCTCATCGGGCAGTGGAAGCGGATCAAGAAGAAGACCCATTTCCTCCGACCCCCTGCGGTTGTACACCGTGAGACCAGCCTGACGCGCGGCATCATTCGCGATCTCTTCAGCACGAAGATCGAAGGCCTCACGGTCGACTCGAAGCAGGTCTACAACGAGATCATCGAGTACCTCAAGGGCATCGCCCCGGAGCTGATCGATCGGATCAAGCTGTACGAGGAACCGAATCCGCTATTCGACAAGGCGGACATCGAGACGGAGATCCGCGACCTCTTCAAGCGTCGCTGCGATCTGCCGTCCGGCGGCTATCTGATCATCGAGCCGACCGAAGCGCTCGTGTCGATCGACGTGAACTCCGGTCGCTACACGGGCAAGAAGGATCCGGAGAAGACGATCCTGAAGACGAATCTCGAGGCGGCTCGCGAGGTCGCGAGGCAGCTTCGCTTGCGCGACGTAGGCGGCATCATCGTGTGCGATTTCATCGACATGGAGTCGAAGCAGAGCCGGGATAAGGTGCTGCAGGAGTTGCGCACCCACCTGGGCCGCGACCGCGCGCGAACGAAGGCGTTTTCGGTCAGCGAGCTCGGTCTGATCGAGATGACGCGACAGCGCGTACGGCAGAGCCATCTCCAGAGCATGACCGAGCCCTGCCAGACCTGCCACGGAACGGGGCGCGTGTTCACGCCCGAGACGATCATCCGTCGGATGGAACGCTCGGTGAAGCGGATGGCGGTGGAGGGACGGCGCGATCACCTCGTGATTCGCCTGCACCCCGACGTGGCGATGTACGTCCTGGAGCAGGAGCCCGATGTCGTGAAGAAGCTCGAGAAAAGTGTTGGGTTCTCGCTCGAAGTGCGTGACGACCCGCTGCTTCGGCCGGACGAGTTCAAGCTGGTTGTGAAGGGCGCCGGAAGGGATGTCACGCAGCAGTACGCAGTGGCCTGAGGGACGGGGGACGGGCGGCGGGCGGCGGGCGGCGGCGAGGAGAAGCGGAGAACCCTCGGTAGGCTCATCTAGGTGCGAGATGCCTCGCGAGGGTTTCCGCCTCTTAGCCGTCGCCCGTCGCCGGTACCCCGCCGCCCACCCCCGCCTGTCGGTTGACACCTAAGTGCCTACAGAATAAGTTGCTAGGCTCTTGTCCACCGTAGTCTTTACTGAGATCTGCACATGTCTTACGCGATCATTCGCACCGGCGGGAAGCAGTTTCGAGTCGAGCCGGGCATGACGCTCCGCGTTCCGTCGCTTCTCGGCGACGCCGGCGCGTCCATCGAGTTCAACGACGTCCTCCTCGGCTCCGACGGCACCAACGTGCACACTGGCGTGCCAGCCCTCTCGGGCGCGAAGGTCACGGGTGAGATCGTCAAGCACGGCCGTGGCGAGAAGATCATCGTCTTCAAGTTCAAGCGCCGAAAGAACTACGCCCGCAAGCAGGGGCATCGGCAGGGCTTCACCGAAGTCCGCATCAAGGACATCACGCTCCGCTAGACGAGGCGAGTATGGCTCACAAGAAAGGCGTCGGCTCGTCTCGCAACGGGCGCGACAGCAATCCGAAATATCGCGGCGTGAAGAAGTTCGGGGGCGAGCGCGTCATCGCCGGCAACATCATCATCCGGCAGTGCGGCACCAAGTGGCACCCGGGCCGCAACGTCGGCATGGGCACGGACTACACGATCTACTCGCTGATAGATGGCGTCGTGAAGTTCGAGCACGCGAGCAAGACGCGCTTCAAGGTCAGCGTCTATCCCGACCAGGCGGCCGAAACTCCGGCGGCCTGACGACCTGCAATCGAAACACGAACGGCCCCGCGAAGGCGGGGCCGTTCGTGTTTTTGTGCCTCACGGACCTCGACTGGGCACCGAGCGTGCAACATCGTATGCAGCAAAGTCGTAGTGCGACGCGACCCGTTCACCGGAAGATCACCAATGGCAATCTGGGACAAGCTCAAGACCGAGCTCGATCGCGCAGGAAAGGCAGCGCAGAACGCGCTCGATGAAGGCAAGGTTCGCCTCGAGGCGTTCAGAACACGGCAGCTGGCTGACAAGGCGGCGCAGGCGCTCGGCTACGCCGTATATCGCGCGAAGCAGTCGGGAGCGGAGCTGGACGCCGAGACGTACGCACGGTTGAGCGGGACCCTCGCCACGCACGAGACCGAGGCCACGCGACTCGAGCAACAACTACGCGACCTCGGTGCGACGCCAAAGCGCGAGTCGGAGGCGACAGAGCCCCCCCAGGCGTCGTCGGCACAAGCGTCACCTCCACCCGCTGATACCGCTCCGCCGGCGGATATTCCCTCGATATAGCTAACAGCCATCAGCCATCGGCCCAGACATCGGAATAGCGTCCGTCCGTCGTTCGCTCTCCGCTGTTCGAGCTGATGGCTGATGGCTGACGGCTAGGGCTTGCGGTACGCCGGCGGATACGTCTTGTAGCGCTGCATCAGCTCGTCCTGTCTCGATGGCTGGACGACTTCGCGGCCCCGGATCAGTACGTGCTCGACACGCGTCGCGAACTCGAACGGGTCGCCGCTCCACACCACGATATTCGCGTCACGACCAGGTTGGAGAGACCCGACCCGGTTCGCCACGCCAAGCACCTCCGCGGGCGTGAGCGTAATCGCGCGGAGCGCGTCATCCCACTTGAGACCGTACGCCACGGCGACGCCCGCATCGTACTTCAGGTTCCGGACGTTGAAGCCCTCCTCGCCACTTCCGGTTCCTATCAGCACCATCTTCACCCCGGCGCGCTGAAGCAGGGCCGGGGTTTCCTGGCGGGAGCCTAACGTGGAGAACGACTGCGGGATGTTGATCATCGCGCCGACGATGACCGGAACGTTCGCCGCCGCGAGCTTGTCGGCCACCTCCCACGACTCGGCCCCGCCGGCGACGATCACCTTCACGTTGGTCTCGCGCGCCAGGCGCAGCACGGCTTCGATATCGCTCGCCTGATCCACGTTGAGCAACAGCGGCAGTCGCCCCTCGACCACAGGGACGAGCGCCTCCAAATCCGCGCGGCGCGCGGCGAACGGCCGCGTTTGTGCGCGCTCGAACTCGGCGCGCCGGCGGGAGTAGGCGCGCGCATCCTCGAGCAGCTCCTTGAGGCGCGCGAACTGCTCGCCTCGTGCAGTCGAGCCGCCGTCGCGCGCGTCACCGAACTGCGCGACCATCGCGATGGGAGCCTTGTTGATCATGTCCGTGAGCGTGCCCGGCACGAGGTCGATGACCGCCGCTTGGCCCGCAATCAGACCGCCCGTTGGGATGACGCCGACGGAGGTGACACCCTCGTTTCTCGCTGGGGCGAAGAGGGTCGACGCAGGGTTGATCCCCTCCCACACGGGGAAGGACGC
>DATCGG010000408.1:0-4704 GCA_036509075.1 Gemmatimonadaceae bacterium | reverse complement strand
GTGCGTGGCCATTACGACGTTCATCGAATCGATGCAGGTGCGCGTGGTCCCGGGCCGGGATTCCTCGCTCAGCGATCTGCTCGCCAATTCGTTAGGCGGCCTCCTGGGCGTGGAGCTGGCGCTCCGTCGGGCGCTCCTCGTCCGGCCGCGCGGGCGCGCGGCAGCGGTGCTCGCGACGGCCGGAGCGGCAGCGTTCGGCGTCGTCACAACGCTGACGAGTCTCGGGCTCCGTCCGGCGTCCATTCCTCGGAATCTCTGGCTGCAATGGACTCCAGAACGAGCGTCGTTCGTGCCCTTCACGGGGCAACTCCTCGATTTCAAGGTGAATGACGTCGCCCTTCCGAGGTCTTTCTGGCCGCCAAAATCCCTCAGACTCGATCGCATGCTTACGGAGCCCCGATGGCATGCGACGGTCACGTTGGAGACGGCAGGGATCCGCCGAGGGCGCTCCGTCATCGCGCGGATCGCCGAGGAGTACACCGTGCTCGTATCGATCGAGCAGCACAGGTGGGATCTCACCTGTGAGGAAAAGACTCGCTCATCGGATTTCCTTTTTCGTTCGCCGAGGGTGGCGCTCCCCGATGCGCTCGCGCCGTCAGGCCTAACGCCGAGCCGCGTCCGGTTCACCTGCGCCCGCGAGGGTAATTCGCTCGTCGCAGCGATGGACGACCGCCAGGAGGTCCTGCGGCTGTCACCGTCCCTCGGCTGGCGGTTGCTCGACCCGTTCGCGTTGGCGTTGCCTCGGTACCTCTGGCTCGGGGCAATCTGGCTGATGGCACTCGCGTTTCCGGCTGGGTACTGGATTCGCTGTTGCACACAGGACCAAACCGAAGACGGCGCAATTCACCGGGACTCGTCAGGCGCGCCGTTCGTGGCGGTCGGAGCGCTCGCGATCGCCTTAGTCATCGGACTATCGATCGTGCCCGTGCTCGCTGGAACCGCCCCCGCGGCGTGGTGGGAATGGGCCAGCGCGGCGTTAGGCGCGCTCGCCGGGTGGCGCGCGGCATGGCTGTGGCAGACGCGGGTGGCTCGCCTTCCTATTCGACACGGCAGCGCGAGTGTCAGCACCCTCTCCGATCCCGTTCCGTAGGCGCCGGAATCCCATCGGCGCCACTTTCTCACATCGATGGGAACGCCGTCCCACGCGGGTTCGGCTCTCCGGCCACTCGCATCAGATACTCACCGTATCCACTCCCCGACAGGGGTGCCGCGAGGCGCTGGAGCTGCTCGGCATCGATGTAGCCCGCGCGAAACGCGACCTCTTCGACGCACCCGACCTTGAGTCCCTGACGGTGCTCGATCACGCCGATGAAATTGCTCGCGTCGAGCAACGACTCGTGCGTGCCCGTATCGAGCCACGCCATCCCGCGCCCGAGCAGCTCGACGTGCAGTCGATCGCGCTGAAGGTATGCGCGGTTCACGTCCGTGATCTCGTACTCTCCCCGGCGTGACGGTTGAAGGCCGGCCGCGATCGCCAGCACGTCGTTGTCGTAGAAGTACAGACCGGTGACGGCGTAGTTCGACGGCGGGTGCTCCGGCTTCTCGACGATGTCGAGCGCGCGGCCGTCGGGCGCGATCTCGATGACGCCATACCGCTGCGGGTGGCTCACGGTGTAGCCGAACACGGTCGCACCTAACGGGCGCGCAGCCGCCTTCTGGAGAATCGCGCCCAGCCCACCGCCATAGAACAGATTGTCGCCGAGGATGAGGGCGACACGGTCGTTGCCGACGAACTCGCGTCCGATCACGAACGCCTGAGCCAGCCCGTTAGGCACCGGCTGCTCGGCGTAGCTGAACGAGACGCCCCACTGCGACCCGTCGCCGAGCAACAGCGTGAAGCGCGGCAGGTCCTCGGGCGTCGAGATGATGAGGATGTCGCGGATGCCGGCCAGCATCAGGGTAGAGAGTGGGTAATAGATCATCGGCTTGTCGAACACCGGCAACAGCTGCTTGCTCACCACGCGCGTAATGGGATAGAGCCGCGTTCCCGATCCGCCCGCCAGAACGATCCCCTTCATACGACGGTCCCAAGGCCGAGCCGTTCGCCGCGGTACGCGCCGCTGCGAACGCGATCGAGCCACGCGTCGTTCTCGAGGTACCACGCCACCGTTTTACGAAGTCCCGTCTCGAACAACTCCGTCGGACGCCACGAGAGCTCTCGCTCGATCGTGGAAGGATCGATGGCATAGCGATAGTCGTGGCCCGGACGGTCGGCCACGAACTCAATGAGCTCCCGGTAGCGCGCGCCTGCGGTCCGAGGCTTCAGCTCGTCGAGTATTTCACACACGGCTTCGACCACATCGATGTTGCGGCGCTCTGCGCGCGCACCAATCGTGTACGTTGCACCGGTCCTTCCGCGCTCCATCACCGCCAGCAGAGCGTCGGCGTGATCGTCGACGTAGAGCCAGTCCCGAACGTTGTCACCGCGCCCGTACACGGCGATCGGCCGCGACGCAAGCGCATTCAAAATGGTGAGTGGAATCAACTTCTCGAGAAACTGGTACGGACCGTAGTTGTTCGAGCAGCTCGTGACGATTGCAGGCAAGCCGTACGTGCGATGCCACACGCGGACGAGGTGGTCCGCGCTCGCCTTGCTGGCCGAATACGGAGAGCTCGGGGCATAGGGCGAGTGCTCGTTGAACGCCCCATCGTCACCAAGCGATCCGTAGACCTCGTCCGTCGAAACGTGGACGAGGCGAAAGGCCCGCGCGCGATCCGCCGGAAGCGACGTCCAGTATCGACGCGCTTCGCCAAGAAGAACCGACGTGCCGACGATGTTGGTCGCGATGAAATCAGCCGGCGCGTCGATTGATCGGTCGACATGCGACTCGGCCGCGAGATGAAAAACGCCGACGGGCTGATATCGTGCGAAGATCCGGCGCAGGGCGCTGGGGTCGCCGACGTCCGCGCGCTCGAACGCGTAGCGTGAGTCGGCCTCCACGTCGCGGAGCGAGTCCAGGTTGGCGGCGTACGTCAGCTTGTCCACGTTGACGACCGTGGCGCCGCGGCGAATCAGCATCCGGACGACGGCCGATCCGATGAAGCCGGCACCGCCGGTAACGAGGTACATGACTGAGCGATTGCGTCCGAGTAACGGTTCAAGCAAAGGTGCTGCCAAAACCACTTTGGACAAGTGTTCAGTCGCAAACCACTTGCTGGCCTCGGAGCACGCGATCAGAATTCGCGCGTGAGTGCATTCATCGCCACGCTCGATGCGGTCCTCGAGATCGCGCGCTATGCGTTCCTCGTATCGGCCGTGGCGGCAGCGGCGATCTGCGTGGTCGATTGGGCAGTCCGCACAAGGCGCATCAGCCCATTCTCCGGGCTCGCGAGATTCTTTCGCGGATCGATCGATCCGCTGATGGCGCCCATCGAGCGCCGACTCGTTCGTGGCGGCGGCATCCCCTCGAACGCGCCCTGGTGGGCACTCGGCGCGGTGGTCGTTGGCGGAATTCTCGTCATCTGGCTGCTCGGATTCATCCGGGCGCAGGTGGAGTCCGCCGCGTTCGCCGCGGGTGCCGGCTCCCGAGGCATCCTGAGACTGATCATTCAATGGATCTTCGGGATTCTACAGATCGCGCTGTTCGCGCGCGTGATCGCGTCGTGGATTCGCACATCGTCGGCGAGCTGGTGGGTCCGCTGGTCGCACACGCTCACCGAGCCATTGCTGCGGCCGCTGCGACGATTCATTCCGCCCGTTGGTGGAATGCTCGACCTGACTCCGCTCGTGGCTTACTTCATACTGACACTGTTGTCGGGGCTGGTTGTGAGCGCCCTTCCGCTGTGACGCAGTTCGCTGTGGATTCCCGGGGAACGGTGGTACGATTCCGGGTCCGGCTACAGCCACGGGCGTCGCGGAACGAGATTGCGGGTGTGCTCGATGGCGTGCTGCGCGTGAGGCTTCATGCTCCACCCGTGGACGGTGCCGCGAATGACGCGCTGGTTGCGTTCCTCGCCGATCGCCTGGCGATCCCTCGGCGAGGCGTTCGCATTGTCACGGGCGTGACGAGCAGGACGAAAATGATCGAGGTCGAAGGAGTTTCGGCCGCGGCGGTGGAACGTCTCGCCGAGCAAGGCACGGAGGAACGCACACCATGACTACGTCGCTCGTAATCGGATCGGACGAAGGCGTCCTGGAAGGCATCGCGCAGGCACTGGCGACGGCGGGGCACCGAGCCCACGTCGTGCGTTCGATGGCCGAGGCGGCGGCAGTGCTCACGGAGATCCACCCACTCGTGATCTTGGTCGATCGAAGCTGCGCGGCGGATCCGGAATTTCTCCGCCTTCGACTGCCGCCCGGATGTGCCATCGTGTTGTATCGTCACGACGAGGGGCCAGCTCCGTCGCTGCCGGCCAGCGTGCAGAGACAGACACTCGCCGATCTGATCCTGCCGTGGGAACGACAGCGGCTCATCACGATGGTGCAACGAGTTACCGAACGCGCAGTCGCTACCGGCCGCGCGCCGCGCGACACGCCGCCGGAGAATCGGGCGGTGTAGCTGGGGGCCAGCGCGGGTCGTTCGAGGGCGGCATTCTGCTTGCCGTTGAAGGCGGCGGGGGCTATGTATGCATAGCCGGTCGACGTTCGGCGAAGTCGACGGAGACAACAGCATCGTGGCGATTTGGGGCAACTTGCGGCCACGTAAAACAACCGCTAAAGCGCCGGCCCGGCGCTCACGCATCCGGGCCGTTTTCATTGCCTCG
>DATCGG010000407.1:0-9981 GCA_036509075.1 Gemmatimonadaceae bacterium | reverse complement strand
TCCCAGTTCCCGGTTCCGAGTTCCCGGTTCCCAGTTCCCGGTTCCCAGTTCCCGATTCTCGATTCTCGAGTCAGATTTGGCGGCACCCTTTCGTGTGCAGTGTCTCATGCGTTTCCCTGCTCACCTCCGGCGCTCCGCGTTCGACGTCGCGATCCAGCAGCTCCGCGACGGACGCCCCGGCGAAAACGGCTACGGCCGACGGCTCGCCCTGCTCCTCACCATCCCCACCTTCGACGACCCCGTAGCGCGCGACATCCGACGCGCCACCACGGGCGAGCTCTACGTCGTCCGCACGGTCTGGAATCGCGCCATGGACCTCGCCACCGCGAGCCTGAGCAGCGAGATCACGATCGGCACGGGAGCCCGCGCGACGACCGTCGGGATGGAGCTGACGAGCGTCCGCTCACCGTCGCTCCAATCAACCAAGGTGGAGGTCGACCCGCTCAGGATCGGCGACGTGCTGGACAGCGTCCAGGCGGCGACCGTGACGTGCTGTCCGCACCAACCCGAAGCGCCACTCGATGCGACGGTCTACGAGCTGACGTTCGGGGAGGAGTTGAATGAGACGCGGTACCGATGGTTCGGCGAGGCCCCTGCCGGGTGGGAGGCGCTTGGCAGCTTCGTTTCGCGCCTTCTTCGTCTGGTGGACGAGCCCGCGGGCATCGCCGCACGATGACAAACCCCTCCGTCACCTCGCTCGGGGTGGATCGCGACGCCGGCACGGCGATGATCGCGCTCTCGCGCCGGTACCTGCGCGAATACCTCACGAAGATCCGGCTTTCGGTCTCGGTGCTCGACGAGCACGTCGTGTGGGCTCGGCCTAACGAGGCGTCGAACAGCATCGGCAACCTGATGCTCCACCTTGCCGGCAACGCGCGGCAGTGGATCGTGAGCGGGGTCGGCGGCGCGCACGATGTGCGAGACCGACAGTCCGAGTTCGACCAACGCATACCGCTCTCGATTACGTCGCTGATCGATCGGTTGGAGCAGACGATCTCGGACGTCGACCACGTGCTTGCGTCGCTGACGCCGGCCGATCTGCCGACGCGCCGACGCATCCAGGCGAATGACGTGAGCGTGCTCGAGGCGATCTATCACGTCGTCGAGCACTTCTCGATGCACACCGGGCAGATCATCTTGCTGGCAAAAGCGGATCAGCCCGATCGCGTACGGTTCTACGAGTTGGTCGACGGGCATCCGCGACTCACCGCGGAATTCCATGGCCGGACGCCCATACATCCTCGCTGAGACGAACTGGAAGGCGGTTCGCGAAACGAAGTTCGAGGTCGCGATCCTCCCCTGGGGTGCCACCGAAGCGCACAACTACCACCTCCCGTACGGCACCGACGTCATCGAGACCGAGGCGATCGCGGCCGAGTCGGCGCGACGAGCGTGGGAGCGTGGCGCGCGGGTGCTCGCGCTCCCGTGCATCCCGTTCGGTGTGAACACGGGGCAGCTCGACATTCCGTTCTGCATGAACATGAATCCGTCCACGCAGGCGGCGGTGCTTGGGGATGTTGCGTCCGTGCTCGATGCCCACCGCGTGGGGAAGCTCGTGATCCTGAACGGCCATGGCGGCAACGACTTCCGTCTCATGATCCGCGAGCTGCAGCCGAAGGTCCGGCTCTTCATCTGCACGGTCAACTGGTACACCTGTATCGATCCCCGCCAGTTCTTCAACGAGCCGGGCGATCACGCCGGGGAGATGGAGACGAGCCTCGTGCAGCACCTGACCCCTGAGCTTGCACTGCCGCTCTCCGACGCGGGCGACGGGCGCGCACGCCGCTTTACGGTCGCCGGCCTTCGCGATGGGTGGGCCTGGGCACCCCGGCGGTGGACGAAGGTCACGGACGACACCGGCACCGGGAATCCACACGCGTCGACACCCGACAAGGGCGCACGATACTTCGACGCCGTGGCGGACCGCCTCGCCGGTTTCTACGTGGAGCTCGCTGCCGCGGATCCGGAGCATCTCTATGCCTAACGTCTCACGCTGCGGCTGGGCGCGGACGGAGCTGAGCATCCCTTATCACGACACCGAATGGGGGGTCCCGGTCCACGACGACCGGCGGCTGTTCGAATTTCTGATCCTGGAGGGCGCCCAGGCCGGACTGAGCTGGGAGACGATCCTTCGGAAACGGGATGCGTATCGCAAGGCGTTCGACGACTTCGATCCCGAGCGGGTCGCGCGCTACACGCCGAAGAAGCGCGAGCGGCTCATGGCCGACCCCGGGATCGTGCGTAATCGCCTGAAGATCGACTCCGCGGTGACGAACGCATCCGCGTTTCTCGACGTGCAGCGCGAGTTCGGATCGTTCGACGTCTACATCTGGCGGTTCGTGGACGGGAGGCCGCGCGTGAACAAGGTGCGTGCGTTAGGCGACGTGCCGGTGAGTACCCCCGAGTCGGACGCGATGTCGAAGGACCTCAAACGACGTGGCTTCCGGTTCGTCGGCACAACGATCTGTTATGCCTTCATGCAGGCCACCGGGATGGTGAACGATCACGCCATGACGTGCTTTCGGTATCGCGAGGTCGGTACAGCGTAACTTCGGTTCGTTGACGGGTTGGTTGGGTTCGTTGGCGCCTTTTGACCCGCCAACGCATCATTCAAACGCACCCCAGCCAGCCGGCATCTATGAGTGAACCGAGACTCATCCACGGACCTCGATGACCGAGCCGACTGCCGACCTTCGCCTCGCACTCCGCCTGCTCCGGCGCAACCGGACGCTCGCCGTCTCGGTCATCACCACGCTCGCCCTCGCCATCGGCGCCGGCGTCGCCACCTTCGCGATTGCCGAGGCGGCCCTCATCACCCCTCCGCCGTTTCCCGAGCCCGACCGGCTCGCGATGCTCTTCACCACGCACACCGAGCCAGCCCGCGGCACGGAGCGATATCGCTGGTCGTACCAGCGCTTTCGCCTGCTGGAGAAATCACTGACCACGACATCGAGCATCGGCGACTACGGGCTCGCCAGTGTCAACCTCGCCGGCCAAACGGACGCCGAGCCGATCAGCTCGGAAATCGTCGCCGGCGGCTACTTCGCGACGCTCGGCGCACGCGCCCTGCGCGGACGGCTCTTCTCGGCCGAAGAGGACCGCTCTCCCTCCGAGGCCATGGTCGTGATTCTCAGCCACGCCCTCTGGCAGCGCCGATACGGCGGCGATCTCGGAATTCTCGGCCAGACCGTTCGCGTCAACTCACGCGAGCTCACGGTCATCGGTATCATGCCGCCGGGGTTCCGGGGCATCACGGGGCGCGCGGAGATGTGGGTTCCCGCCACGCAGGCGCCGCGCCTAACGTATCCCGAATACCTCACCACGAACCAGGATTTCTCGAGCGTCGTCGCCCGGCTCCGTCCCGGCGTCTCAATGGAGGCCCTCCGCGCCGAGCTGAGCTCCGTCGGTGCGGCAATCCAGCGCGAGCTACCGAGCGAATCGGAAGTGCCCGGGGACAGCTTCGGGGCGACGGCAGTACCCATCGGCGAGGTACGCGTGAGCGCCGCGACGCGTCGTGCCATGTTCGTGCTGCTCGGCGCCGTTGGTGTCGTGCTGCTGCTGGCGTGCGCCAACGTCAGCAGTCTGCTGCTCACGCACGCGGCGGCGCGGCGGCGGGAGATGGCAGTCCGACTTTCGCTGGGCGCATCACGCGGACGACTCGTCAGGCAGCTGCTCACGGAATCCGCTGTGCTTGCGGCGTTAGGTGGCGGCATTGGCCTCGCCCTGGCGTGGTGGGCGACGCGGGTCATCAGTGTGCCGGCCGGGGCGATCAGCCCAGCGAATTTCTGGGGCAGCATCGGCGACTTCACGCGCCCGAAGATCGACCCGGTGCTCGTCGCGTTCGCCGCCGGCGTCACCATCCTCACCGCGCTCCTGTGCGGTCTCGCTCCCGCGCTCACGGCGGCGCGGACCAGCATTGGCACCACGCTGCGTCAGAGCGGGGCGGTCACGCGCGTCGGCGGCGCATCGCGGCTATCCATGCGCGGCGCCACGGTGGCCATCGAGGTCGCGCTCGCGCTCGTGCTGCTCACCGGCGGTAGTCTCATGCTGGCGACACTCGCGCGCCTTCGTGGGGAATCGATCGGGATCGACCCACGCAACGTCATCACGTTCTCTGTTCGGCCACCCGAGGCGAAGTACAGCACGGCGTCTGCTCCGGCATTCATCGAGCGGCTCCTCGCCGAGCTTCGCGAGATCCCGGGTGTGACCGGCGCGACCTCCGATGGATGTGCGCCACTCACGACCTCGTGCGCCAATAGCTCGCTGTACATCGTAGGCCGCCCCGTCCCGCAGCCGGGCAACGCGCCGTTCATCAGACGCCACTACGTCAGTCCCGATCACTTTCGGGTGCTCGGCATCCCGGTGCTGCGCGGTCGCGCGTTCGAGCAGACCGATCGCGAAGGGCGCCCTGCGGTCGCGATCATCAACGAGACGGCGGCAAAGCGATTCTGGCCGAACCAGAATCCCATCGGTGCGCGAGTCTGGTTCGGTGGTGGCAGCCGACCCGACTGGAACACTCCCGACCCAGGCGTGGAAGTAGTCGGCGTCGTCGGCGACGTACCGTATCAGGAAGGCGACGATCGCCGCCAGATACCGGCCGTCTACACATCGTACCTGCAGTTCACCTACGCGTACCGCACGGTGATGGTGCGGGCGACCGGTGATCCGGCTGCGACGATCCGCGGCATCCGCGATGCGCTGAAGCGCGTCGACCCCGACCTCGCGCTCTACGATGTTGGCCTGCTCACCGAGCAGCTTGGCGGCGCGTGGGCAAAGCAGCGGTTCACGAGCGGCGTGCTGGCGGCGTTCGCCGCGTTGGCACTCGTGCTCGCGGCGACAGGTGTGTTTGGCGTGGTCGCGAGCCTCGTGAGCGAGCGCACTCGAGAGATCGGCATCCGCATGGCGCTCGGGGCGACGCCCGGCGCGATCGGTCGGCTCGTTGTCGCACAAGGGATGCGGCTACCGGTGCTCGGGCTTGGCGTGGGGATGGTCCTCGCGATCCCCGCGGCGCAGGTGCTGCGCGGGCTGGTGTACGGCGTCAGTCCACGCGATCCGCGCGTGTTCGCGTTCGTGGTCGTGCTGCTTGCCGTCGTCGCGTTGGTGGCGACGTTCATTCCGGCACGTCGCGCGACGCGAGTCGACCCACGCATCTCAATGGCGGCCGAGTAGCCGCTCGCGAGGCCATCGGGCGCCGGCTAACTTCTTCGCGGACTGTCTCTGCCACGAAGGAGCTTACGCCATGCCGTTGTCGTTCGTTCCGTGTCGCCGTATGCGCGCGTTGATGGCCCTCTCGATCGCGCTGCTCGGCGCGTCCTGCAGGTCCGAGTCGGGGGGTAGTGGCGGAGCGGCCACCGCGCTGACAAAGCCGGACAAGAGCGCGATCGCGACTCCGTCACCGGACTCGTTCAAGGTCGCGTTCGAGACGAGCAAGGGGAATTTCACCGTCATGGCGCATCGGGACTGGGCGCCTCGCGGCGTCGATCGCTTCTATCACCTGGTGCAGCTCGGCTATTTCGACGACGCGCGGTTCTTCCGCGTGCTGAGTGGCTTCATGGCGCAGTGGGGGATGAACGGAAACCCGCGCGTCACCGCAGCCTGGGAGCCGCTCACCATCGCGGACGACTCGGTGAAGCAGAGCAACGTGCGCGGCATGGTGACCTTCGCAGCCGGTAGTGCCCCGGACACGCGGAGCACGCAGCTCTTCATCAACTACCGCGACAACAGGAACCTCGACGGAATGCGCTTCGCGCCCATCGGTCAGGTCGTGGACGGGATGTCAGTCGTGGACAGCCTGTACTCGGGCTACGGCGAGGGTGCACCCGACGGCGGCGGCCCGAGTCAGGAGCGCATTGCCAGTGAGGGGAACGCGTATCTCACGAAGAACTTCCCGAAGCTGGACTTCATCAAGACGGCACGGATCGTTCCCTAACGAATTCTTTGTCATCCCGAGCGTAGCCGAGGGATCGCGAGGTTGCTGGTAGAGGGCACTCTTTCAGGATGATCGCGATCCCTCGCCTGTCGGCTCGGGACGACTAACCGTCGCGAAACAGGGCTGGGTTCGTTAGCATCCCCTCACCATGCGACGCACCCTGATTGGCGTACTGGGGCCAGGCGAAGGCGCCGGCCAACGAGAGATGGACGACGCGACGCTCATCGGTGAGCTCGTGGCAAAGGCCGGTTGGGCAGTCCTGACCGGCGGACGAGTTGCCGGAGTCATGGGCGCCGCGGCAAAAGGTGCCCGCGCTGCCGGCGGCCTCACCATCGGGATCCTGCCAAGCCTCGACACCCTCGGCGCCTCACCGGCGGTCGATGTGGTGCTCGCGACCGGGCTTGGCGAGGCGCGCAATGCAGTGATCGCGCTATCCGCCAACGCATTCGTCGTGTGCGGAATGAACGCCGGAACTGCGTCGGAAGTCGCGCTCGCCGTGCGCGCGAAGAAGCCCGTGATCCTGCTTCGGTGTGACGAGATCACCGCGAAGTTCTTCCGCGGTCTCGCCGCCGACTTGGTCCGCGTCGCGATGAGCGCCGGCGAGGCGATCGAGATGCTTCGCGGCCTGCTGCTGTCGGGCTCCGGCCCGCGTCAGGCCGTCTGATGGAATCGCGCGCGGGCACCCTGTTCGTCGATCACGGCGACGTGCTGGCGCTGCTGCCGATGTCCGAGTGCATCGATGCCATGACCGACGCGCTCAGAACGTTGTCACTGGGTGGCGCGCTGTTGCCGCTGCGCCAGGTCGTCCGGCTGCCCGACGGCCGAAACGCGTTCGCGCTCATGCCGGCCGCGCTGAGCGAGCCATCGGCCCTCGGGGCGAAGGTCATCACCGTCTTCCCGGGTAACGACGCGACGCCGTACGACTCGCACCAGGGCGCTGTGCTGCTGTTCGATACCGAGTTCGGACGCCTGATCGCGATTCTCGACGCCAGCACGATCACCGCGTTACGCACCGCCGCGGTGACCGCAGTCGCCACGCGTCTGCTCGCGCGTCCCGAGGCACGCACGCTCGCGCTGCTCGGAGCCGGCGTTCAGGCCGAGACGCATCTCGAGTCGATCGGTCTCGTGCGTCCGATCGACGAAGTCCGGGTGTGGAGTCGGTCCGGCGACCGCGCCCGCCGATTCGCGGAAAAGTTCAGTGGGGGTAGCCGTCGCGTCGTGGCGCGTGCGTCCGCTCGTGAGGCGGTAGAAGGTGCGGACGTCGTCTGCACCGTCACGGCGTCGCGCGAGCCCGTGTTGTCGGGCGATTGGATCGCGCCGGGCACGCACGTCAACGCGGTCGGCGCCAGCCTCGCGACGTCCCGTGAGCTCGATAGCGCGGCCGTCGCAAAGTCGCGTCTGTACGTCGATCGCCGGGAGTCGACCCTCAACGAGGGCGGGGATTTCCTCGTTCCGAAGCGCGAGGGGCTCATCGGCGATGACCACATCGTCGGCGAGATCGGGGAGCTGCTGGTCGACCCGCCGCGCATCCAGGGCCGGCGGTCCCCGCAGGAGATCACTCTGTTCAAGTCACTGGGACTCGCTATCGAGGACGTCGCGGCGGCTCGCCGAATTTACGACCGCGCGCTCGCCACCGGCGCGGGCAAATGGCTCGAGCTCGGCGGTCTGCGCGATGCCCACGCCTGACGAGATCCGGCTCGAGGACATTCGTGCGGCTCGCGACCGGCTCGCTGGCCTCGTGACGCGGACGCCGCTCGTTAGGCTCGACGTCCCGGACGCGGCCGGGCAACTCTGGCTCAAGCTCGAGAACCTCCAGCCGATCGGCTCCTTCAAGCTTCGCGGCGCGGCGAACGCCATGCTGAGCGCAGAGCAGCACCGCCTGGCACGCGGAGCGTACACGGCGAGCGCCGGCAACATGGCGCAGGGGGTCGCGTGGAGTGCGCGGCACCTCGGCGTCCCCTGCACCGTCGTGGTGCCGGAGCACGCGCCTCAGACCAAGGTCGACGCGGTGGAGCGACTCGGAGGCCGAGTCGTCAAGGTGCCGTTCGATCGATGGTGGCAGACACTGGTCGACCATTCATATCCCGGAATGGACGGCCTGTTCGTTCACCCCGTGTCTGACCCGGCTGTCATCGCCGGAAACGGGACCATCGGTCTCGAGATCATCGAAGACCTGAGCGATGTGGACACGATACTGGTGCCGTTCGGCGGCGGCGGGCTGAGCTCCGGGATTGCCACCGCGGTTCGCGCGCTGCGACCTGATGTGAAGGTGTTCGGTTGTGAGGTCGCGACCTCGACCCCGCTGACCTCGGCGCTCGCCGCCGGGGAGCCGGTGCGCGTCGTGCGGAGCCCGAGCTTTATCGATGGCATCGGCGGCAACGGCGTGCTCGCGGAGATGTGGCCCCTCGTGAGCACGCTACTCGCGGGTGCCCTGGTGTCGAGCGTGGAGCAGATCGCGGCCGCCGTTCGCCTGTTGCTGGAGCGCGCCCGTGTCGTGGCCGAGGGCGCGGGCGCGGCATCGCTGGCGGCGGCGTTAGGTCACCGCGTGGGCGGCAAGGTTGTCTGCGTCGTCTCGGGTGGGAACATCGATGACGCCAAGCTCGCGACGATTCTGAATGGCGGAGTACCCGTATGATCGTGCTCGTGCTCAATGCCGGCTCGTCCTCGCTCAAGTTCCAGCTCATTCGCACGGACTTGCTCTGCATCGCCAACCACCTGGACGAGAAGCTCGCGCGCGGGACGATCGAGCGTGTTGGCGGCGAAGCGGTTTTCACGCTTCGGGGTCGCGACGACCATGTGGTACGCGGCTCGGCGCCGATGCGTGACCTGCGGGCGGCGGTCGAATACATCGTGACGTGGCTTGCCTCCGACGAATCGGGGCGCGTCATTGGCAGCGTTGGCGAGATCGAGGCGGTCGGCCACCGGGTCGTGCACGGCGGAGAGCGCTTTCAGCGCTCCGTTCGCATCGATGACAGCGTGCTGCGTGGGATGGAGGAGATGATCGAGCTCGCCCCGCTGCACAATCCGCACAACCTCAAAGGAGTGGCGGCAGCGCGCGCCGTGTTAGGCGCCGAGCTCCCGAACGTCGCCGTCTTCGATACGGCGTTTCATCACACGTTACCCGAGAAAGCGTATCTCTACGCGATCCCGTACCAGCTCTACCGGCGGCACAAGGTTCGACGCTACGGCTTCCACGGAACGTCGCACCGGTACGTCTCCTACCGATGGCGAGAGCTCACGCTTGTGTCTCGCGAGGACACCCGCATCATCACGCTTCACCTCGGGAACGGATGCTCGGCGTGCGCCATTGACCATGGGAATTCGGTGGACACGTCCATGGGCTTCACCCCGCTCGAGGGGCTCGTCATGGGGACGCGCTCCGGTGACCTCGACCCCGCGGTCGTGGAGTTTCTCGAAGCGAAGGAGGGACTAACGGCGACCGCGGTGGACAATCTGTTGAACAAGCAGTCCGGCCTTCTCGGCATCTCCGGCCTCACGAACGACATGCGGGACTTGCTCGCGGAAGCGCACGAGAACGATGACCGCCGCGCCCGCCTTGCCATCGACATGTTCTGCTATCGCGCCCGCAAGTACATCGGGGCGTACCTTGCCGCGTTAGGTGGCGCCGACGCGATCATCTTCGCCGGCGGGATCGGCGAAAACGCGCCGGAGGTGCGTGCACAGATCTGTCGCGGCCTGGAGTGGACGGGCATCGAGATCGACGAGGAAGCGAACCGGCGCATGGTGGGTGGCGGCGAAGGCCGCATAACGACACATTCCTCGCGTCTCGCCGTCTGGGTCATTCCGACCGACGAGGAGCTCCTGATCGCCCGCGACACGTTCCGTGTCGTCACCGGCGTCGAAGGCCGCTATTAGCCCACAGGAATGATCGTCAACCTCTTGCTGCTGCTGGTCCCGATCTCGGCGCTGCTCGAGTACGTGTTCCACGCCTCGCCGGTGTGGGTGTTCATCGTCGGGATCCTGGCGATCATTCCCCTCGCGGAGTGGATCCGCCGCGCGACGGAGCATCTCGCGGTTCGCGCCGGCTCCGA
>DATCGG010000406.1:0-14056 GCA_036509075.1 Gemmatimonadaceae bacterium | reverse complement strand
GGTGGCGTGCTGCTACGGCCGCTGGCGGGGCCCGATGGATTCGACTATCCGCTCTCACTCGAGGCCATGGATGCCGAGACGCAGCGGCGGCAGCCACTCGTGAATTACGAGGCGGTGACTCCTGGCTACTTCGCGGCGGCGGGCATTCCCGTACTCAAGGGCAGGAGCGTTTCGGAAAGCGATGATCAGACAGCGCCGAGGGTGGTCGTGGTCAGCGCCGCGACGGCACAACGCTTCTGGCCGGGTGAATCGCCGATTGGCAAACGACTCAAATGGGGTCCTCCCAGCTCTCAGGAACCATGGGTCGAAGTTGTCGGAGTCGTCGGCGCCGCGCGCTATCGTGACCCGCGTATGGAATCACTCGACGTCTATGTGCCCTACATGCAAAGCCCATGGAGGCTCAATCACCTCGTGGTGCGCGCGGCAGGCGATCCTCGCGCGCTCACGGCGTCATTGCGATCGGCGCTCGCCGAGGTGGACCCGGAGGCGCGGGCCGTCCAGGTGGCAACGGTAGAGGACCTGGCGGCTGCCGCACTGCGACAGCCGCGATTTCAAATGACACTCGTCGGCACTTTCGCTGCGCTCGCGCTCCTGCTGGGCGCGGTCGGGATCTTCGGCGTGGTGTCGTTCGCGACCGCGCAGCGGACGCGCGAGCTCGGAGTTCGAATGGCCCTCGGAGCGAAAGGCATTGACGTGAAGCGGCTCGTCATCGGCGAGACGCTCCGTGTGGTAGCAGTGGGGATCACCATCGGGATCGCCGGTGCTGCGGCCGGCGTCCGCGTCCTTCGCGGACTCGTGTATGGCGTGAGTGCGGCCGATCCGTTGACGTTCGTCGCCGTTCCTATCTTGGTGACAGTGGTCGCGGTGCTGGCGGCGGCGATACCAGCACGCCGCGCATCACGAATCGATCCGATCACCGTGCTTCGGGCCGACTGACGCCTGTTCGCCCGGTCATCCCGATCTGGTCCCGTTCGGACCGGGCGTGTTGCGGGTACCAGTGGGCGGCTCTAAGCTCGGACCATGACACTTGTCGCGCCCGCGCGCGAAACGGACTCCATACCAGGCATCGACTATCTCGAGCCGCCCACTCGTCGCAGGGTGTGGACGGTTGCGCTATCGCTGTTCACGGTGACAGGCGCGCTTCGCTTCACGTACATGTACTTCGACGATGTCGCGCGCCGGGAAGGCGGGACGCTCGTGCGGCGTGCGATCGAGGAGTCGACGGGGGCGTACACGGCAGCAGTGTTGTTCGTCGCCGTCGTCGCATTCGTCTGGCGATATCCACTCGATCGCCCGGGATGGCGCGCACGCGTACCAGCGCACGTTGCCGCCCTCGTTGCGTATTCGGTCGCGCACACCACCCTCATGTTCCTGACCCGGACGGTGATCTTCCGGCTGATCGGCATGGGCGCTTACGACTACGGCTACATGCCTGCGCGATACGTGATGGAATTCGGCGAGGACGCGATCAGCTATGCGTCGTTCGTCGCCGTCATCACGCTGTATCGATACAATCGGGTGACGCGCCAACGCGAGATACGAACGGCGCAACTCGAGCGAGGGCTCGCGCAGGCCGAACTGCGGAACCTGCGGCTGCAACTCCAGCCCCATTTCCTGTTCAACGCGTTGAACACGATCTCGTCGACGATGTACGATGACCCGCGGAGCGCGGATCGCCTGATCGGCCAGCTCTCACAGCTGTTGCGCCTGTCGCTTCGAACGTCGCATGCGCAGGAGGTGCCGCTCCGCGAGGAGCTGGAAGTGTTGAGCTGCTACCTCGGCCTGATGACCGCGAGGTTCGGCAGCCGGCTTCGCGTGAATGTCGCGAGCATGCCGGACGTTTCGGACGCGCTCGTTCCATCGCTCCTGCTTCAACCACTGGTCGAGAACGCCATCCGCCACGGCAATGCGTCCCATGCGAGTGGTGGCATGATCGAGGTTCGCGTGGAGCGAGTCGGCGCGTCGCTTCAACTCAGCGTGACGGACGACGGACCGGGGGCGCCGGCCCAGACCGACATATTCGCGATGGGAATCGGGCTGTCGGCGACGCGCGACAGGCTGCGGTTGCTCTACGGCAATGGCCACCGATTCTCGGCAGGGAATCGTGGGCCGGGGTTTGCCGTGGAAATCGCGCTGCCGTACCGGCGCGCGGCGATCGCCACCGTGGCGTCATCGGAGCTCGCCGTTGACCGCGATGTTGCCGCCGCCGCGGCCGCCGCCGCGGCTTCTCGTTAGGTCAGGCTCGCATGCGCGTTCTGATCGCCGACGACGAAGCGCCCGCCCGGGCAAAGATGCGCCGCTACGTCGCCGAGTACCCCGACATCGAGATCGTCGGCGAGGCAGAGACCGGCGTCCAGGCCGTCGAGCGCATCGCCGAGCTCCAGCCCGAGCTCGTGTTTCTCGACGTCCAGATGCCGGAGCTCGACGGCTTCGGCGTGATCGACGCGGTTGGCGTCGAGTCGATGCCCTACGTCGTGTTCGTCACGGCCTTCGACGAGTACGCGCTCAAGGCATTCGAGGTGCGAGCGCTGGATTATCTGCTCAAGCCATTCACCCCGGAACGATTCGCGGCGGTGATCGATCGCGCGCGCGCGGAAATCGCGCGTACCTCCGGCGACGATTCCGCAGTGCTTCGAAGCAAGCTCGAGGCGCTGCTCAGCGCCGTAACGACCGGTCGGCCACGATACCTGCAACGAATCCTCGTACATCATGCGAACCGAGCGCTCCTGCTTCCGGTGGAACGGATCGATCGGGTGGAGGCGGACCGCAACTACGTTCGCCTTCACAGCGGCGGCACGGCATTCTTGCTGCGTGGCAGCCTAACGTCGCTGGCGGAGCGCCTGGATCCCGAGAAATTCCTCCGGATCAACCGTTCGGAGATCGTTCGGCTCGATGCGGTGAAGGAGCTCCAGCCGTGGTTTCACGGCGATTACCGCGTCGTCATGGGTGACGGCACGACACTGATGTGGAGCCGCAGGTTCCGCGCACAAGCGGCTGGAGAGTTCGGCGACACCTGATTGACAGCCAACCCTTCCCGCCGTCATGTTGTCGAAGCTTGAGGTATTAACCCCAGGGCACCATGACGAACTGGACTCGCCGGCTCGCGCGGAGATTTCGCGCGCTCATCCACCGCGACGCGCTGGACCGCGACGTGGATGACGAGATGCGACTGCACATCGAGATGGAGGCGAACGACCTCGCGCGCGTCAATGACATTCCACCCGACGAAGCACGGCGAAGAGCGGCGATCGCGTTCGGTGGCGTGGACCGGTTCGTCGAGGAGCATCGGGATGCCCGCGGCGTGCGGTGGGCCGAAGAGCTTACGCACGACGTTCGCTACGCGGCGCGGGCGCTCAGGCGCAGTCCGGGCTTCACGCTGACCGCGACGCTCGTGCTCGCGCTCGGGATCGGCGCGAGCACGGCGATCTTCAGCGCGGTCGATGCCGTGCTCGTCTCGCGGTTGCCGTATCCCGACGACGATCGGCTCGTCCGCATCTACCAACAGAACTCCCCGACGAATCGATTCGGACTCTCGGCGGCTGACTATCTCGCGCTGGCCGCTCAGCAGCGGAGCTTCATCGCAGTGGGTGCACAACGCGGGCGCGAGGCGACACTGGTGGTAGATGGGCGCGTCAGGCGGTCCGCCATCGCGGCCGCCGACGCCGGGTTCTTCTCGGCTCTCGGCGTCCGCGTGGCTCGCGGGCGACTCGTGACCGCGAGTGATATCGCGTCGAACGCGTTCGTCGCAGTTGCGACCCACGCGTTCGCCGTGCGCGAGTTCGGGGGCGACGGGTCGAGCGCCGTGGGAAAGGCCGTGATGGTCGACGGCGTTTCCTATTTGGTCGTCGGGGTCCTGCACGAAAGCGTGCGAGACCTCGCTGGCGTTCGTGCGGAGCTGTGGACCGCGCTGAAGGTTCCGACGCCCGAGCGCCGCGGTCCGTTCAATATCCGCGTCGTCGCGCGGCTCAAGGACGGTGCCACGCTCGAATCGGCGGCCAGGGATCTGGCCGTGATCAGCGAGCGCATCTTCCCGCAGTGGGCCTCGAGCTTCCAGGATCGGACGGCGCGGATGACTCCATACTCGCTGCGCGAGACGATGCTCGGGAACGCCGGTCAGACGCTCGGGCTCTTCGCGGCCGCGGTCGCGCTCGTCCTGCTCATCGCGGTCGCGAACGTCGCGAGCCTGACACTCGTTCGCGTCGCCGGTCGGTCGCGCGAGGCGGTGCTCCGAACGGTGCTCGGCGCATCGTCAGCCCGCGTAACGCGCATGCTCGTGACCGAGAGCCTCGTCCTCTCGGCGTTAGGCGCCACCGCGGGCGCTCTGTTGGCACCTGTGCTGCTCCGTGGGCTGGTCGCCGTCGGGCCGCCGGTGCCCCGGTTGAGCGAGGCGAATATCGACGCGCGAGCGGTTGCGTTTGCAGCGGCGTTGGCGGTCATCGCGGGCGTCATTGTGGGAGTGTATCCGGCGCTCGCGCTCTTCCGGCGTGACTTCTCGAGCGCGATTCGCAGCGGTGATCGCGAGATCGGCGTCGGGCGATCAACGCAGGTGCTTCGCGGCGCGCTCGTGACGGCCCAGTTCGCGCTCGCGCTTCCCGTGCTGGCGACGGCAGCGCTGTTGATCAACAGCTTCGTCCGTTTGCAGGCTGTCGATGTCGGATTCGATCCTCGTCACGTTGCGTACGTACGCGTGTCGTTGCCGCTGGCTCGGTATGCGTCACCTACCGACGCCGCAGTTTTCTGGCGGCGAGCCCTCGCACGGCTGGCGGAACAACCGGGCATGATCGCGGCCGGCGTCAACGAATCGATGCCGCCCGACGAGCCTGCCGACATCAACAACTTCGATCTCGTGGACCGACCCGTTCAGCCAGGCGATGCACAGCCGACTGCGCCCTACATGTCCGTCAATCCGACGTTCTTTGCGGCGGTCGGTGTTCCGGTGCTCGAGGGCCGGATCTTCGCCGAGACGGATACGGGCACCGGGCCTCCGGTGATGATCGTGAGCCGCTCGTGGGTGCGACACTATTCGTCCGATCGTCCCGCTGTCGGCCGTCAGCTCCAGGGAGGCGGCTGCACTACGTGCCCCCCGTTCACCATCATTGGTGTGGTGGGCGACGTGAAGTATCAGGGACTCGGCGGCAATGGCGAGGCGATGTATGTGCCGGCGGCGCAGAACATGTCAGCCAACTACTACCTCTTCGTTCGAACCGCCGCGTCCGGCGTCGACGCGGTCGATCGTGCACGTGAGGTACTAGGCGGGATCGATCCCGGCCTCGCGCTCGACGATGCCGGACGATTCGAGGAGCGCATCTACTCCGCGGTCGCTCCGCAGCGACATTGGGCTGCGCTGCTCGGAGGCTTTGCCACGGTAGCGCTGTCGCTCGCGGCGATCGGTATCTTCGGGATGCTGTCGTACCTCGTCGCGGCGCGTCGTCGCGAGATCGGCGTGCGTGTGGCGCTCGGCGCGAGTCGCGGCGGTGTCATCGCAATGGTGATCGGACGAGGGATGGCCTACGCGATTCCGGGCGCGTTGATCGGGCTGGCCGTGTCGTTCGTCGTCAGGCGGCGCCTCGAGTCAGTGCTGTTCGATGTGAGCGGTGCCGACGCACGCACGCTCGCTGCTGCCACGGGTGTCTTCCTCGTCGTCGCGCTCGTTGCGTCGTTCCTGCCGGCGCAACGAGCGGCGAACGTGTCGCCCGTGGAGGCAATGCGAGAGAGCTGACGACCGACGGCTCAGTGCGCGTGCGACATGCGCTCGGAAGCGGGGACCGCATCGCAATTCACGTTCGGGTTCCAGCTCGCGAACATGCCCGATGGGTTGTTCTTCCAGATCCACGCGTGGAGCATCCAGATCTGGAAGTCGTCGTTATGCAGGAAGTCCTGGCCGAACAGCCGCGGTGCGGGTCCCTCGCGCGGGGCTATGGTGTATGGGACAATGAACTCGACCGCGACCAATCTGAGCTGGCCATTGGAGTCGGGCTCGTAGAGCAATGCCTTCGGCTCGACCGGGTCGATCACGCCATCGAACGCGTTCGACTTGGCGTAGTGAAAGCCCATTCCACCGGCCCCCCCAGGATCAACCATGCAACCGGTGAGCTGAGAGTACTGTGCCTGTATGGCGGCATCGATGTTATGGAACTGCGCCACAGCGCCGCGCAAGCGGCCCAAGTCGTCGCCGACCGACGCAATCGCTGTCGGTGTCTCGGGACTCGTCACTGTGCGTGGGGCGCTCGGGGCTGGCGGTTCGGCACAGCCGGCTGCGACCAGCAAGGAAAGTGAGCCGACAAGGCATGAAAGTGCGCGCGTGTGCATCGATAGATCCTTCATTGAGATACATCCTCCGCGTCTAGAGTTCAGCCGGCCGATGGCCGGCGGAGGGGAGCGGGACTTCGCAATCCCGTTCGAGGCGTCGCCAAGATGAGGAACGGGGCTCGCCCGACGATCGTCCGTTCGTCGTCAACACGCTGTTTCGCCATTCAGGAGGACATCTCGCAGCCCGGTCGTACCGTGCGGGTCCCGGAAGTCCCGAAGATGTTGGAGGCGGGGCAGCCCTGACCGAGATTGGTCCCGGGTCCGGACTTCGATCTCGGGGTAGTCTCATGCGAAATACGTCGATCGTTCTGCGCGGGGTCACGCGAGTCGCTGGCGCGATGGCCATCGTGGCATTGACGGCCTCGCCTGCACGCGGGCAGGCAGGCAGCGCTCCGTCCTCTACTGATGGCGAATGGCGCGCGTACGGTCGCGATGCGCTTGGGAGCCGCTGGTCGCCGCTCGGTGAGATCACGCGCGAGAATGTCTCGCGACTCGAGCCGGCGTGGACGTATCACACCGGCGAGACCGCGCCGGAGTTCGCGGGCCGGCGGCGACAGCGTTCGCTGGAAGTAACGCCACTCGTTGCCGATGGGCGCATGTTCATCAGCACGCCACTCGGGCGGGTGATGGCGCTCGATCCCGAGACCGGTCGCGAGCTCTGGAAGTTCGACCCCAAGGTCGATCGCACCATCACGTTCGGCGACTTCACGAGCCGCGGTGTGTCCTACTGGGTCGACGCACGCCGATCGACCCAGTCCGGCGGCGAGTGCGTTAGGCGCGTGATCGTCGCGACGATCGATGGTCGTCTCATCGCCCTCGACGCGAGTCGCGGAACGCCCTGCTCGGCGTTTGGGGCCAGCGGCACGGTCGATCTGCGAACGGCGTTGCGCAACAAGCCGGACGAGCCTTCGGAGTACGAGGTGACATCGCCGCCCGCCATCATCAACGACATCATCGTCGTGGGCAGCAGTGTTGCCGACAACAACCGCACGGACGCGGCGAGTGGCGAAGTGCGGGCGTTCGATGCACGCACCGGCGCGGTTCGGTGGACGTGGGACCCGGTTCCGCAGGATTCGACGGACGCTGCCTGGCGTACATGGATCGGCCCGCGCGCGCACGCCACGGGGGCGGCCAACGCGTGGAGCGTGATTGCCGCCGACCCGGCACGGGACCTCGTCTTCGTCCCCACCGGCAGCGCGAGCCCGGACTACTTCGGAGGCGAGCGACTCGGCGACAATCGTTACGCGAACTCGGTGGTTGCTTTGCGGGCAACCACGGGGCGCGTGGTGTGGCACTTCCAGGTCGTTCATCACGATCTCTGGGACTACGACATCGCGTCCCCGCCGGCGCTCGTGACGCTCCGAAAGGACGGCAGGAACATCCCCGTCGTGTTGCAGTCGACCAAGACCGGCCAACTGTTCGTTCTCAACCGGGAGACGGGCGTTCCGGTGTTCCCGGTCGAGGAGCGACCGGTTCCGGCGAGCGACGTGGCGGGCGAGCGCGCGAGCGCGACGCAGCCGTTCAATGCCGTCCTGCCGCCCCTCAGTCCGCAGCGCCTAACGCCCGCCGAGGCGTTCGGCGCGACCGACGGTGATCGCGCTGCGTGTCGGGCCCGGATCGAGGGACTCCGAAACGAGGGGCCGTTCACGCCGCCGAGCGAGCGAGGAACTCTGGTGTATCCGTCGAGTATTGGCGGCGCGCACTGGGGCGGCGTGACATACGATCCGGCGCGACAGATCGTGGTGGTACCAGTGAACCGCATCCCGATCGAGGTGAAGCTCATCCCGCGCGCATCGTATGATCGGCACGCGGTCACCGACGCCGCGGAGACGCGAGGCCCGGCGGCGCAGTACACCGATATGCGGGGCACCCCATACGTCATGCGACGCCAGTTCATGTTCGGACCGGGCGGCGCGGCGTGCTCACCGCCACCGTTCGGGTCACTCGTCGCAATCGACCTCAACACCGGCACGAAGAAGTGGGACGTCCCACTCGGGTCATTAGGCCCCTTACTCCCCCCGGGGGTCGATTCCGCACAGGCCGCAGCGCTCGGGTCGGTCAATCTTGGCGGGGCGATCACCACTGCCGGCGGCGTCGTCTTCATCGGCGCGGCGCTCGATCGTTCGCTGCACGCGTTCGACATCGAGACGGGCCGAGAGCTCTGGCGAGGATCGCTGCCCGCGGCGGCGAAGGCCACGCCGATGACATTTCGAGGGCCGCGTGACGGGCATCAATACGTGGTGGTCGCCGCTGGCGGCGACGGAGAGCTCTTTGGATGGTCCGATGCGATCGTGGCGTTTCGGCTGAAGCGGTAAATGCTGACGGTCCAAACCTCCGCCTTTGCCGGATTGTCTCACCACGGTTGAGGACAATCGGACGCCGGACCCTTGGAGGCGCACGTATGGGAATGAAGCTCGCTGCACTCGCGCTCATTGTCGCTCCTGTCGCGGGCTTCGCGCAGAACTACGACGAACCGCGAAACGCAACCGTGCCGGCGTCGGGTGCGACGCTGCTCAGGGTAGACGCTCGTGCCGGGCAGCTTCGGATCACTGGCCGCACCGATCTCACGGAAGTGAGGGTGCGGGGAACCGCGCGCGCGTCGACGCGCAGCCTGCTCGCCGACATCAAGGTCGAGGCGGTTCGAGAGGGCAAAGAGATCCACGTGCGCGCGGTTCTTCCCGAACACCGCGACTGCTGCGACTGGGACGACGAGGCGCTGCTGGATCTCGTGATCGAGACGCCGGCGTCGCTCGCCCTGGACGTCGATGACACGTCCGGTGACATGACCATCGAGAGCGTCGCGGCGAAAACGAGAATCGAGGACACCTCCGGCGACATTCGCGTGCGTGATGCTGGTGGCGATGTGTGGATCAGCGATACGTCCGGCGGAATCGACGTGCGCGGTGTCAAGGGCTCGGTGGACGTCGATGAGGACAGCTCGGGTGAGATCGAGGTCTATGACGTCACGGGGTCGGTTCACGTGGGCCGCGATAGCTCCGGCAGTATCGACGTGTCTCGCGTGGGAGGTGACTTCGTCGTCGAGCATGACGGGAGCGGCTCGATCGACTACGACGGTGTGAAGGGGAAGGTCGATATCCCGCGGAAGGATCACTACCACCGGCGGGATCGGTGATCAGGGTCATCCTCGCCTGACGGCTCGGGATGACCACGTTCACGCTGCCTTGTCGCTGGTGAGTCGTCTCGATAGCATTGGCCCGACGACTCACCAGGATCGCCGACGAGGAGCGTGTGTCCGAGCAATCACCGACGCAACAAACCGGAGAGCGAACGGTCTGGCGGGGATCGCCCTCGCAGGCGGTCAACCTGCCTGTCTACCTGCTCCTGGGGATCGGCGTCATTGTATCGACGGTCGGGTTGCTGTTCCTCCGCAATGGGACGGCGCCGAGCGCGACGACCGACCTCAACGCGCGCTCGATGTACCCGTGGGTCATCGTCGCGATATGGGTGCTGTGCGGCGTCGGTGCGCTGGTCACCTATCTCAAGGTGAGCACCACGAAGTACATCCTCACGACCGAGCGCCTACGAGTCACCACCGGCGTTCTCTCAACACGAACGGAGGACATCGAGCTTCGACGGGTGCGCGACTCGATCATCCTGCGGCCCCTGTGGGCGCGCCTGGCGGGACTCGGTGATGTGCAGATCGTGAGCGCCGATGCGAGCACGCCACGGGTCGTGCTCCACGCGATCCGAGATCCCGATGGGGTGCAGACGCTGGTCCGCTCCAATGTGCAGGCGCAATGGTCGCGGTTCGGCGTCCGGCAGATGGAATTGGATTAACTGCAGGCGACAGGCGACAGGGGGCGGGCGGCAGGCGGCGATCGCCGCTCCGCCTCAATGGTCCAGTAGCTCGCTTACTGCCGCAACCGCCGTTGTGAGCCGGGCAGCCCACGAGCCGCGAATCAGCACGTACGGGGCGCCTAACGTGTCGAGGGCCTCGACAAAAAGCGCGTGAATGTGCTCGCGGTGGTGCGGCCGGTCGCGCACCGAGTCGGCCACCCAGGGAACGTCGATGTCGCAGAGCAGATACAGATCGCCGCGTCGGTCACGCGCGGCCTGGTCGATCCAGGCGGGACACGCGCCATAGTAGTGCCGGGCGTACACCGTCGTGCTCACGAGATCGGTGTCGAGAACAAGCAGGCCTTTGGCCGTCGCGGCGCCGCGGTCTTCCGCTGCGATCTGGCCGCGCGCGATCGGCTCGACGTCGCGCTCATCCAGCGGCAGGCCTGTGGTTGCGACCTTGCGGTCGAGATACTCGCGCGCGTACTCCGCGACGCAGACCGTTCCGAATTGACGTGCGAGATCGCCGGCCAGTGTAGTCTTTCCGGTACACTCCGACCCGGTTACGACGACGCGTTTCATGAGGCGGTTCGCACGACATCCGTCAGGCGAGGCGGCGCTCCGCCAGCGATCGCTTCCATTGGATGTACCCCATGACGGCCAGGACGAGGAACACCGCGTACAACCCCGCCGTCAGATACAATCGCTTGAACACGAACATCGCGATATAGACGACATCCACCGCCACCCACACGGCCCAGTTCTCGAGGATCTTCCGCGTCATCATCCATTGCGCGACGAGGCTGGTGCTCGTCGTCGCGGAATCGATGTAGGGCAACGCCGCGTCGGTGAATCGCGCGAGCAAGGTCCCGAGGATAGCGGCGCAGGCGATGCCAATGATCGCCAGCCTGACGCCTAACGCCTGCGACGATCGCGATACGTGGAGCTCGGTGCGGTTCTCACCGCCGTACAACCACTCGTACCATCCGTACAGCGACAGAGCGAAGTACACCGCCTGAAGTCCCATGTCCGCGTACAGCTTCGCCTCGTAGAACACGACGAAGTAGAGCGCGACGTTGACGAGCGCCGTGGGCCAGCTCCAGATGTTCTCGCGCGTGCTCAGGTAGACGCTGATGATGCCGGTAATGACCGCCAGCACTTCCCAGCGCTTCGCGATGGTGAGGGCGAGGAGTTGGTCGAGCGACATGGGCCGGAAAGCTAGCGCGGTCCCGTGTAGACGATGAGCTCCGACCGTGGCATGCCAGCCGACGGGAGTGGCTCCCAGCCTTCGGTGTCGACGCCGAGTGCCGGTGCTTCCGCCACGATCGCCTGAGCGCCGCGCTGCCGCATGTGTGACAGCACGGCGGCCCGGCTGCCGGGATCGAGCTCCCAGAATCGCGGCGCCTCGGCGAGCGGCACCAGCGAGACGAACCGGAGCCGCGCCGTCCGTGCCCACAGCGCGTCGTACGCCTCGCCGATGAAGCCGATTCGCGACCCGGGACCGATGCCCCGTTCCGCGAGTGCGGCCACGACGTTCGCGCGGCGTTGGGCCGAGCCGTGCCAGTAGCTGCCGTCGACACGCGCCTGATACGCGATGAGTGGGAGACCGGTAACCGCGCCGACCGCGAAGCCCACTCGCAGCCGTCGTGACACCGCGTCAGTCGCCCACGGCGGGACCAGCCCGGCGAACAGGAGCAGTGCAAAGGGGGCCACGTATCGGGATTGCACGAGAACGAGCGCGTAGAGCGCGAGCGCCGCCAGCGCCGGAACGATGAGCACGGGCGCCGGTCGCATCGCGAGAAGCAAGCGCCGCGAGACCGGTCCGGCGAGAGCCGCCGCGGCGCCGCCAACGAGCAGGAATCCGAACAGCTCCAGATACACGCGCGCGTGCCTAACGAGCGCACGCGCGATCGCTCCCGGGCGCACTGGCGCGACCACCCCACGGTACCAGTAGCCCGCATCGTACCAGATGGGCAGCGTGCCGGGAATCGGTGCATCGATGTCGTAGACCGCCGGGTGGCTACCGCGCGCCGCGTCGAGTCGGGTGAGCGTCTGGCCGGTCGCCGTGGGCGATGGAAGTCGCGCCGGAAGCGGGAATGCCGAGGACACCGGCCCGGGAACGTCCGCCACGAACCACAGATAGTTGAGCCGTCCAACGTCGCCAATCGTCGGCGACCCCTTGAGTCGTGACGTGTACGCGATCTGTGGCGCGGCGATGCCGAGGAAGATCAACGCGGCCAGCGCGATCTGTGTCAGGTCGCCCGGCCGGCGCCGCAGGAGAACCGCGAGGGTCGCGAGCGTGAAAACGCCGATCGGCAGAAGCACCGCCTTGGCGAGATATCCCAACCCCAGGAGGAGCCCGAGCACGACGACGCTCGGCCACCGGCCACGTCCCGTTGTGAGCCGGATGCACACGGCCGCGATGGCGAAGACGATCGCCGCGACGGCCATGTCCGGCGTCAGCGTCCAGACACGAATCCAGCCGACGGTGAGGACGCCGAAAAACGCGTAGACCAGCACCTGCCAGGCGGTGTCGTTAGGTGGCGCGCCTGGAAACCGCGCGCGGGTCGTCCACCGAACTTCGCGAACGAGGTACTCGAGCGCGGTGAACGTGCAGAGAAAGAGCAGCAAGTTCACGCCCTGGGCGATCAAGAGCTCTCGCGCGGCACCTTGCCCGGCCACCAGCCGCGCGCCGGCCAGCAGTGTCGGATAGAGCGGGCTCCAATACCCGGTTCCTGCCGCAGGCCACCCACCCGACAGATACACATCGCTGGCGTCCAGATACGCGACGCCGTCCGGACTCATGGCGTCGCGCGAGAGCCAGAGTGCCGCTGTGCCAAATACGACCACGAACGCACGCAGAGCGGCGATCAGGATGCGAGCCCGGGAGGTCATTGCGGCCTCACGCGTGCGCAAGATTGCTGCCCGGTCCGTTATTACGCCTCAGCTCGGAAGAAAGCAAACAGGCGCGGCTCCTCGGAGCCGCGCCCGTCGCTCGATCGAGTCGGCGGTCGGCCAATATGCGGTCCCCAGTCGGTCCGGATATGCGCTACGGCGTGATCAGGGTGAACTCCCGGTCGAAAACCCTCCCGTACTCGAACGAGCGTTCCCGCTGCTACCTGACGCAGTGCTCACGGTCAGCGTGATCGTCGTCGTGTGTTCGCCGAGACCCGTCCCGTTTCCATGAATAACCACGGACGCCGAACCTACCGCGGCAGTCGCCGAGGCGGTGAGCGTCAACGTAGACTGGTCCGTCGTTGGTGCGGCCGGGTCGAACGTCGCCGTCACCCCGTTAGGCAGGCCGGTCGCGGACAACGTGACTGCGCCCGCGAACCCGCCCGTTCGCGTGATGGTTACCGTCGCCGTGCCATTCATTCCCGGCTGAATCGTGAGCACTTTCGGATCGACGGTTAGCGAAAAGCTGCCGGGGATGTTGACGGTGAGCGCAAGCGTTGTGGTCTGATCGGTCTGACCTTGCGACGTGCCCCTGATCGTGACCGTTGCGGCACCAATCGCGGCCGTCGCGGACGCTGTCAGCGTGAGGGTTGATGTCGCTCCCGTGGCGTCCGTCGGGTTGAACGCCGCGGTGACGCCGTTAGGCAGGCCGGTCGCCGTGAGGTTGACCGAGCCGGCAAATCCACCGGTTCTCGTGATGCTCACGGTGGACGTAGCGGAGAGACCCTGGATGACCGTCAGCGCCGCCGGGTTCATCTCGAGCGTGAAGCCACCTGCCGAAGCGGCGTTCACGGTCAAGGCGAGGGCGGTCGTCTGCTCGGTCAGCCCTGTTGCGTTCCCGTGGATGGTTACGGTGGCCACGCCGGTAGCAGCGGTCGCCGATGCGGTCAGCGTCAAGGTGGACGAGTTGGTCGTCGGCGCTGCCGGGTCGAACGCCGCCGTCACGCCGTTAGGCAGACCGGTCGCCGTGAGCGTAACCGCGCCGGCGAACCCG
>DATCGG010000405.1:0-7630 GCA_036509075.1 Gemmatimonadaceae bacterium | reverse complement strand
CGCTCGGGATGACAACGCTCCATCGCCTGCCGCCTGCGGCCAGTCGCCAAACCAACGCAACCCTTCCCGCCGCTCCGGTGTCTGTCGTTATCATATGTGGTATACCCATACATGGTGCAGGCAATGCTGGACCGCGAACTCAAGAAAGGCAGCGCCGAGCTCCTCATCCTCTCGCTCGTCGAACATGAGCCGCGCCACGGCTACGAGCTGAGCAAGCTGATCGACTCACGGTCGAACGGCGCGATCCGGTTCCACGTCGCGTCGCTCTACCCACTGCTCTACCGGCTCGAGAAGCGGGGCTGGATCGAAGGGCGATGGGTCGAGAAGGCTGGCCAGCGCCGGCGACGCTACTACCGGCTCACCAGCGAGGGCCGTCGCGTGCTCGCGGCGCAGCGGCGGAACTGGCGCCAGTTCGTGGAAGCGATTGCCCGCATAACGGGGGTGCAGCATGCGTGACGCAACGAGTGACGCCCAATCACGAGAGTGGCGAGCCGAGATCGCCGACCGCCTGACGAGTCTTCGGCTGTCGCCGGCAGCGGAAGCCGATCTCGCCGACGAGCTCTCGCAACATCTCGAGGACCGGTTCCGTGAGCTTCGGCTCCGCGGCATGACCGACACCGAGGCGAGGCGCGTGGTACTCGAGGAGCTGGACGGCGACGGAAGCCTCGCGTCGAAGCTTCGGGACGTCGTTCGGCGAGGCACCGTGTCGGCGACACTCGGCACGCCGGCCCGCGGCAACGTGCTGGGCCAGCTGCGCCAGGACGCGCGCTACGCGATGCGAACCATGCAGCGGTCGCCAGGTTTCACGGCCGTGGTTGTGCTCACCCTGGCGTTAGGTATCGGCGCCGCGACAACGATCTTCAGCGTCGTCAACGGTGTCCTGCTCACACCATTGCCGTATCGAGACCCGCAGCAGCTGGTCGTGTTCTACGGGACGTCACCCGAAAAGCAGCTCCCCGAAGTGAGCTTTCCGGCGGGCTTATTCGTAGCAATTCGCGAAAAAAGCCGGGCCTTCGCCAACATGGCGGCGTTCGAGCAGGCCGGATTCACGCTGACGGGAAATGGCGATCCCGTTCGCGTCGATGCGGCAAGGGTGTCTGAAGATTTCTTCCGCGTGTTTGGAGCGCCGCCGCTCATGGGCCGCACCTTCGTCGCCAGCGAACACCGATCTGCCAACACCACCGTCAGCGTGATCAGTTACGGGCTCTGGCAGCGAATGTTCGGCGGCGACCCGAAGATCCTCGGTCGCGTCATCAAGCTGAATGGCAATCCATCGACCGTCGTGGGTGTGATGCCGCGCGAGTTCGCGATGCCGGATCGCGCCGACGTCTGGCTGCCACTGTCGCTCGATCCGGCGGTCTTCGACTGTTGGTGTCTCGATATGGTCGGGAGAATGAAGCCGGGAATCACCACCGACCAGGCGAAACGCGACCTCATTGCCACGGTCGACGCGTTCGCGCTGTCGCGGCGCGACGTCTTCCCGGACGCGAACCCGAATGACCACGCGAAGATCATCGTCATGCCGCTCGTGAATCGGATCGCGGGCGACATTCGCACGCCTCTGCTGGTGCTCATCGCCGCGGTTGGCGTGGTACTGCTGATCGCGTGCGCCAACATCGCGAACCTGTTGCTCGCCCGCGCCTCGGTCCGCAACCGCGAGATGGCCGTGCGATGCTGCCTTGGCGCGAGCCCGCGCAGGATCGCGACGCAGCTGCTGACGGAAAGCGCAATCCTGGCCGCGGCGGGTGCTGTGTTGGGGCTCGTCGTCGCGACCGTGGCGCTCCGACTCCTCCGACGGTTGCCCGAAGGGCAGATCCCTCGAATCGACCAGGTGCGGGTCGACCCGATCGTCGTGCTGTTCGCGGTTGGTGTGACCGTGGTCTGTGCACTGCTGTTCGGGCTCGCCCCTGCCCTTCGTGCTGCGCGCGTCGACCTCCAGACGAACCTGAAGGACGGCTCGCGCGGTTCCGCGTCAGGCAGTGCGCGGCGTATGACCAATGCATTCGTCGTCATCCAGTTCGCGTTGTCGCTGGTGCTGCTCGCCGGATCCGGGCTGCTCCTCAAGAGCTTCCAGCGACTCCTCTCCGTCGATCCGGGATTTCGCGCCGAGAATGTTCTTGTGGCGCGATTGCAGACGCCGTATCCGCGTTATAACGATCCGCAGATGGTTCGCGGCTTCTACGATCGTGTGCTCGAGCGTGTGGCGGCGATACCTGGCGTGCGCGCGGTCGGACTGACACAGAGCGCGCCATTCACGCGTGGCAACCCGCAGGAAAACGTCATCGCTGAGGGCAGAGAGCCAAAGCCGGGCGAGCCGGTGGTCGTCTCGAACGTACGCATCATCACGCCTGGCTTCTTCGACGCCATGGGAACACCGGTCCTGAAAGGCCGGTCGTTCCGCGCGAGCGACGGGCCGGACGCGCCGCGAGTGGCCATCGTGGACGAGCGATTCGCGCGACACTACTGGCCAAACGGGGAGGCCCTGGGTAAGCACATCGGCCCACAGGGCGATACGAGCGCAGGTCGTTGGCGAACGATCATCGGGATCGTACCTAACGTGCGCCATGCCAGCCTCGGTGAGGACCCGAGCCTGCAGGTCTACGAATCGTTCGCCCAGCAGACGGTATGGTCGACGTACGTCATCGTTCGCAGCACGCAGGAGCCGCGCTCGCTCGTGTCGGCGATCCGCGCGCAGGTGGCGGCGGTCGATCCGGAGATTCCGTTGTACGGCGTCAGGACCATGGAGGAGGCCGTGTCGCGCTCCCTCCTCACCCGGCGCCTAACGAACGGCCTGCTCACGGCGTTCGCGACGGCGGCGTTCCTGCTGGCGGCAATCGGGATCTATGGAGTGATCTCGATCGGCGTCGCCGGGCGCATGCGCGAGTTCGGGGTTCGCATTGCGCTCGGCGCGAAGCCGGCGAACGTGCTGCAGCTTGTCCTGCAGGAGGGAGTCTGGCTGGCCGGTGCCGGTATCGCGATCGGGCTCTTCGGCGCGATCTGGGTCGTGCGGTTCCTGCGGTCGCTGCTATTCGGTGTGAATGCGTTCGACGTGCCAACGTTCGTCGCGGCAACCGTGGTGCTCGCGCTCGTTGCGATCGTTGCGTGTCTGATTCCGGCACGGCGGGCTACACGCGTCGCGCCCGCCGTCGTGCTGCGCGAATAACCGGGGAGCGTCGAACCACGAACGCTGAGGACGCGGGCGGCGCTGCGCGCCGGGCGCTGAGTACGCTGGATGATCTCGGGCAGCAGATCCCAAACAAAATAGAGAACTCAGCGTGTTCAGGGGCGGCGCGAAGCGCCGTCTGCGTTTCCAGCGTTCGTGGTTGGCCACGGCCGCTATCTATACCTTGGGCCTAGTTCGTGTCGGTATTCGGCGAGCTCCAGACGACTCGGCTGCGTTGTCCGAGGTACGGCTCAACCAGCCTCGAGTCGATTCCCGCGAGCCGACACTCAATGGCGAGCGCCCGGATGACATCGCGGTCGAGAAGATCGCGCAGGATAGGGTCCGCCTCGCCGAGCAGGCGTTCGAGGGCGTAGAAGAAGCGGGAGGTCTCGGCGACGCGACCCGCGCTCAGCAGCGACACCAGGTGCGCCCGGAATGCCGCGAGAAAGGCGGCGTCATCTGGCGGCGACGTGGGCGAATACGAACGGCGGTGTGCGTCCCATTCCGCGGCGAACGACGGAAGCGTGCCCGCAAGCGTCGACTCGAGGTACGACCGCGCCATGAGGCCGACCGCCGCGCCGACGCCTAACGACGGTCGGAGCCTGCCGGCTCCGCACCGATCGCGGCTGCCCGCTTCAGCGAGACCGTGAACGTCGAGCCCTTCCCCGGGATGCTCTCGACCGTGAGATCGCCCTGCATTCCGCGCGCGAGATCCCGGCTGATCGCGAGCCCGAGTCCGACCCCTTCACGCGGGTTCCCCAACGCCCGATCGAGCTGGACGAACGGCTCGAAGATATCCGCGAGCCGGTCCGCAGGGATGCCTGGGCCGTCATCCTGAACGCGAGTCAGCACGTGGTCATCCGCCGCCTCGCATCGGATCGACACGTGACCGCCGCGCTGCGTGAACTTCACGGCATTCGACAAGAGGTTGAGCAGAACCTGCTCGAGCTTGGAGTCGTCGGCGAGCGCACGCATCGTCGGCGGGCAGGGCTCGAGCGTTAAGGTGATCTGCTTCGCGGCCGCCTGCAGGCTGATCATGCTAGTGGCGGCCTCGAGGACGGTGCCTAACGGCACCGACCCGATCTCGTACGTGACGGCCCCCGCCTCGAGGCGGCTGAAATTCAGAATGTCGTTGATGAGGCTCAGCAGATGCTGCTGGCTGCGCTGGATGCGCCCGAGGTCGATGGCCTGTTCGTCCGTGAGGGGACCTCGCACGCCGAGCATCAGCAGCTGCACATAGCCGGCAATCGCGTTGAGCGGCGTTCGCAGCTCGTGCGACATCGCAGCGAGGAACTCGGTTTTCGTGCGGTTGGCGACATCTGCCTCGTTGCGGCGATGCTCGATCTCCTCCGCCTGACGCCGCGTTCGATCGAGCAGGTCCACCAGCTCCGTCGACCGCATTTCGGCCGCACGCCGCAGGGCCTCCTCTACCGCGATTCGGCGAGCGTCTTCCAGCGCCTGCAACTCGGCCGCGCGGCGTTGCGTGAGATCTCGGGTGACCTTCGCGAACCCGACCAGCTCACCATCGGCCCCGCGCAACGCGGTGATCACGACGTTTGCCCAGAACTGCGTGCCGTCCTTTCGTACCCGCCACCCTTCATCCTCGAGACGCCCGACCTCCGCCGCGATCTCGAGCTCGATTTGCGGCTTGCGCGCCGCGAGATCCTCGGGCGGGTAGAACACGGAAAAGTGCTTGCCAATGATCTCCGACGCCGTGTAGCCCTTGAATCGCTGCGCGCCCGGATTCCAGCTCACGACGTACCCGTTGGGATCGAGCGCAAAGATCGCGTAATCCTTGACGCTCTCTACCAGCAGGCGGTAGAGCTCATTGGTCGTGATCGAAAGTTGTGTCACTGCCGATGAGCTGCCTGGCCGTTCATAGCGCAAGAAGGTAGCGACATTTGCGTTCGCTTCCAGGCGCGAACACATCGTTGTCGTGCGGCACGTCGACGGTGTCTATCAGCTCGGCACCGAGCCGCTCACACGTCCGTCGCGACGGCCAATTGTCCGGGTTGCATGTGATCCACAGCTCGTGAAACCCGTGGCGACGTGCCAGAGGCAATATGAGTCGGCACGACCGCTCGGCGAGTCGATTGCCCCGAAACGCCGGGGAAACTTCGTACCCCAGGTGGCCCGCGTAGCGCTCGATCGTGTCGGTTGTCCCGATGCGGAATCCGAGCCGGCCCACGGCGTGTCGCACTCCGTCGAGGCGCATCGCAAACCGATACGCGGGCACCCAGCCGCGAGCGGGGTTTTCCGGCTCGCGCGCCCGCAACTCGAGCCAGAGGTCGCGGTCACGCATCGACCCGACCTCCTCGAGAAGCGTTGCGCTGATTATGGCCGGACGATTCTGCATTGTCGCCATGCCACCCTCACTGCTTCGCCCGTAGCGGGTGTCCTACCGCAAGATACGGGCGGGGCGGGCGCGGTGCTTGGGAAGCGGATCGTCGGCCGCGTCATCCCTCGCTCCGCTCGGGATGACCCAATTAGTACCCCGGGTTCTGGGTCAGTCCGGTCGACACGATCAGCTCTCGCGCCGGTATCGGGTACAGTTGCTGGAACGCGCGGTCCGGCGACAAGCCCAGCACGTCCATCGCCCGCCCGGTGCGGACCAGATCCGGCCAGCGATCGCCCTCGAGCGCGAGCTCGAGCCGCCGCTCGTTCCAGATCGCGTTCAGCACGTCCGTCTGCGACGTGACATCCGTGCCGACCACGTGCGGATCGAGCCCCGCCCTAATTGTCCGACTAGTCGCTCCGGAGAGCGCTCAGCGGATCGACGTGCGCGGCGCGTAGCGCTGGCAGCCAGTTGGCGACGAGTGTCGCGACGCCAATCACGGTGGTGACCGACACGAGCGTGGCGATGTCGTACGGGCTGACGCCGTACAGAAGTCGTGTCATGAGCCGGCCGGCGACAAGCGCTCCGGCAAGTCCGACCACGAGTCCGATTGCCGCGACGACCATCCCCTGCCGAACGACCATTCTCACCACCTGCGCGGGCCGCGCGCCGAGAGCGAGCCGGACCCCGACCTCACGCGTGCGCTGCGCGACGAGATACGACGTCACGCCGTACACTCCCACGACGCCGAGCACGAGGGCGAGCACGGCGAAGGTACCGAGCAGCGTCATGCTGAAGCGCCGCTGCGCGACCATCGACGACAGCAATTGGTCCATCGAGGCGATCTCGAACACCGGTTGCTCGGCGTCGAGCGAGCGCACCTGCGCGCGCACCGCCGGCACGGCGGCAAGCGGGTCGCCCGCGGTGCGGACGACGAGCGTGAAGTAGCTCGTCACGTACTGTGTATGCGGGAGGAAGGTCTCGTAGCGGACCGGCGCGTCGAATCCGGTGCGACGCATGTCGGCCACCACGCCGACGATCGTCACGAGTGGCGCGTTGCCCGTGCCATCGCCGTAGCGGAAGCGCTTGCCGACCGGATCCTCGTTAGGCCAGAAGCGCTTCGCCATGGTCTCGTTGATGATGACGACCTGCGGCGCATCGCGGTTGTCCGCGGCCGTGAATGTGCGGCCGCGGCGCAACGGGATACCCATCACCTTGAAGTAGTCGCCCGAGGTGGCGTCGACTGGAATCTCGACGTTCTGCTCCTCGGGCGTCATCTCACGACCGTCGATGCGGAATATCGTGGAGTTCGGCGTGGAGCTGAGGAAGATGTCGGTGATGAGCGCCGCACCCTGGATGCCAGGCATCTGCCTCACGCGGTCGAGCAGAGCGTCCTGGAACGTCGTGCGTGCCTGAGGCGTGCCGTACTTCGCGGCGGGGATCGAGAGACGCATCGTCAGCAGGTGATCGGAACGGAACCCGAGGTCCACCCTCTGCAGGTGCAGGAAGCTGCGAATCAGGAGACCGGCGCCTGTGAGGAGCACGACGACGAGTGCGACCTGAGCACCCACAAGAGCGCGCCGCATACGCTGTGCGCGACGCCCGCCCGTACCGCCGCGAATGTGCTCGCGGAGGGCGCCGCCCGACGCAGCGCGGGACGACTGCATCGCCGGCACCAGCCCGAACACAAGCCCGGTCGCCACGGCGACACCGAGCGTCACACCGAGCACCGACAGGTCGATGCGCACCTGATCGAGCCGCGGGATGTCTTCGGGTGCGATGCGCGTGAGGACGCGCAATCCGCCCCACGCCAGCGCGACGCCTAACGTGGAGCCGAGCACTGCCAATAATACACTCTCCGTGAGCAGCTGGCGGACGAGGCGCGAGCGCGCAGCCCCCAGCGCGACCCGAACGCCGATCTCGCGCTCGCGCACGGCGGCGCGAGACATCATGAGGTTCGCGACATTCGCACAGGCAATGAGCAGCACCGCGCCCACGGCCGCCATCATGACCCAGAGCGACGTACGCAGCGTTCGGCCAACGACCTGTTCCGGCAGCGGAACGAGATGGACGCCGATGTCCTTGTCCGCGGGATATTGCTGCTCGAGCCGCCGGCCGATGGCGTTGAGATC
>DATCGG010000404.1:0-17057 GCA_036509075.1 Gemmatimonadaceae bacterium | reverse complement strand
GACGAGCCCTGAATCGGTTTGTTCACGATGCTTGCCGTTGGGGCCGACTACGATGCCACGCAATACTAAGAAAAGGGGAAACGGAAACGGCCGGAAACAACGGATTCTGCGGATCGCTCTTGGTGGAGGAAACTCCGACCGCAACGAGCCGTGATTTTTGGGAACAGCCTCGGGAAGCGTGATACCAGCGTCCCGAGGCTGTTCCTTATCAGTAAGCTCGTTGCGAATGGAGTCGTCCCGTCCTCGGAGCGATCCGCCCGATCAGTAGTTTCCGGCCGTTTCCGTTTCCCCTTTTCTTAGTATTGCGTGGCATCGTAGTCGGCCCCAACGGCAAGCATCGTGAACAAACCGATTCAGGGCTCGTCGCCACTCGGGCCGTAGATCTGCGGTACCGTCGATCCCATCGGGCGCAGGTAGGTCGAGATCTGGCCGCGGTGGTGAACGATGTCGAAGAGAAAGCTCCACGCCATCGGCGCCGACGGGCGCTTGCTCCCGAAGAACTCCATCTCGCCCTGCCAGTTTGCCGCCGTCAACGCGTTCCAACGGGCCGGCATGGTCGCGCTCTGCGTTTCGTACGCGCTGAGCACCTCTTTCATCGTTGCCGGCAACGGCGGCGGCGCCCACTCGGCTTTGCCCTGCTCCAGCGCGTCAATGATCATCTTTTCTTCACACACGATCTGCCACGCGATCTCCTTCGCGGTTCGCGATCGAGGATCCGGTTTGTAGTCGGAGCCCTCGGGAATTCGCGCGAGCACCTTGCGCGTGGTCTCGGATTCGTTGATCCAGAAGTTCGTAAAGAGCGATTTCTCGTCCACGGTGTCTCCTGCCAGGCGGATGCGACCGATGGTGTCGAAGCCTACGCTTGACTCGAACAGTTGAACATCCAGCGAATCCCGTACTTGTCAACGAGGATCCCGAAGTAGCCACCCCAGAACATCGCCTGCAACGGCATGTCGATCTGCCCGCCTGCGCCAAGCGCCGCGAACAGCTTGTCGGTCTCGGCGCGCGTGTCGGGCTCCAGGTTGATCGTGACCGTGTTCCCGGACGTCAGGGTGAAGCCCATCGACTTCGGCGCGTCCGTGCCCATCAGCACATGGTCGGCGAGGATCGGCAGCTCGATGTGCATAACGAGCTTTCTGTCCGCCTCGGGCGTCGCGGGCTGACCCGGCTGCGACGGGATGTCGCCGAAGCGCATGATCGGCCCGCTGAACTGGGTGCCGAAGACCGACCGGTAAAAGTTGAACGCGTCCTCCGTGGAGCGCTCGAAGTTGAGATACGTGCTGACGCGGGCCATGGCTGCCTCAGTGTGGGATTTTCAGAGGTGCGGGGTGATTCCCGCGCCTTCACACTGACGTCGAACGAGCTGGCGCCAGATCGACAGTGCGTTACCGCATCCCCATATCGCGCTGGATACGAGCGGCGAGCTGCGGGAAGCGCGGATCAGCTCGCACCGGGTCGAGCGCGGGATCGTCGAGTGACGCGCGATGCGGCCACTCCCAGCTCGTGCGCTCGAACCAGGCGAAGGCGCTGTCCGGCTCATTCAAACCGACGTGGGCGCGGCCGATGTTGAAGCCCTCCTCGACGTCCATCTTCGCGCGCGCGAGTGACTCGCGGGCTTCCTCGGTCCTGCCGGCCACCGCCAGCACATAGGCGAGATCTGCGAGGAACTCGGACCGCTGCGGCGACATGGAAATCGCCTCTCGCATCGCCGCGATCGCTTCATCGTTGCGGCCTCGCTGGGCCTGCGCGAGAGCGATCCCCCGCTGCGCGTTGGCATAGGCACCAATCGCCGTGGTTCGGCGGAACTGCTCGACCGCACACTCATAATCGCGGACAGAGTAGCAATGCCATCCGACGTTGCCGCTGATGACGACGGCGAACGGATCGAGCTCATACGCTCGCCGCGTCTCCTGGATCGCCTCGTCGGAGCGTCCCATGCCGCGCAGGAGCAGTGCCAACCAGGCGCGGGTCATGGCCTGCCCGGGATTGAGCTCGAGGGAAAGACGAATCTCGCGCATCGCGCCCGGCCAATCCCGCTGCCACCACAAGGCGGTGGCGAACGAGGTGTGGGCTGCCGCTGACTCGGGGTCGAGTGCCATCGCTCGCTCCGCGGCCCACTTCACGCGCGCATACGACTCCGCTTCCGACAGCCCGAGGACGTCGAGCTGATACGCCGTGAGGTAGGCGTCCGAGAGTCCGGCGTACGCATCCGCATAGGTCGAGTCGAGCTCGATGGCGCGCCGATAGAATCGGATCGCCTGCTCGTGACCGTCGCGTGTCCGCGTTTGCCAGAACACGCGGCCCCGCTGATAGAGCTCGTAGGCATCGGGGTTGCTGGTGCCGCGCCTAACGAGTTGGCGACGCGCCCGCTCGGGGACCTCCACCTCGAGCGCGCGCGCGACCGCCCGGGCAATCTCTTCCTGCACCCGGAAGCTCGTCTGCACGCTGGACTCGTAGGTTTCCGCCCACCGATGCGCGTCGGTCGTCGCGTCGATGAGCTGCGCCGTGACGCGTACGCTGCCGTCACTCCGCCGCACACTGCCCTCGAGGACTTGCGCCACCCTCAACTCGGCCGCGATCTCCCGGAGTGGCTTCTCACTACCCTTGTAATGCATCGCGGACGTTCGCGAGATCACCTTGAGCCCGGGAACCGCCGCGAGTCGAGTGATGACCTCCTCGGTCAGACCGTCAGCGAAATACTCGTTGTCCTCGTTAGGGCTCAGGTTGACGAACGGAAGCACGACGATCGATCTGGCAGGCTCCGGATCGTTCGGCCGCGCAGCCCACACGATGCCCGCGACGGCAACCAAAGCAAGCGGCGCGAGACGGCGCAGCCACCCTCGCGTGGCCGCGAGACGCGAACGTGTGGTGGGAGTGTCCGATCCCTGGAGCGGCGCGGAGCCCTGCACCGACTGGTGCCGGGCAACACCGTCGCTGATCTCAATCGCCTCCGGGCGACCCGTCGGCTGCGCCGAAGACGCAGTGACACGATCCCGCCGCAGCCGGTCGACTAGCTCGCCGATCGCGGCCGGCATCGAGGCGACGCCCCACTCCTGCTCCAACAGTCGGTGGTGCGTAAGCGCATGGTGAAGCGCACCCGCTCTGTTGCCGCTCGCGTCCAGCGCCTGCATGAGCCGCAAAGCGACCCGTGAGTCGTACGGGTCCTTGGCAGCCCGCGCTTTCCACCATTCCACCGCGCGTGAGAAGTCGCGCTCTCGCTCCGCGCCTTCGGCGATCGCCTCGAGCACCCTGTCATGCTCGCCCGCCAACCGCTTGCGTTCCTGCTCGGCCCACCGCTCGAACTCTGGCGCGTCGCTCAGAAAGAAGCCGTCGAGCAATGGTCCTCTGTAAAGCGCCACGGCGCGAGCGTGATCACCCTGCTCCGCCGCGACCATGAACTCCAGCGCGTCCGTCGAGACGACATCGGGATTCAGCCGAAGATCGTCCACGGCGGTCAACAGCGCCGTTTCGCCCAGCACCTTGCGGATCGTGTAGGTCGAGACGTTGAGGAGGTTGCGTCCGCGTTCCGGCTCGCTCTCGGGCCAGAGTAACGCGATCAGCTTGTCGCGACTCAGCCGCTGACCGGGCGCGAGGGCCAGGAGCGCAAGCAGGGCGAGCCGGTGTCGCTGTGCGGCCCGACCCGCGAGCGGACTGCCGTCGCGGGGCTGGAGCAACGGCGTCCCGAACAGCGTCAGATAGTAGTTAGGTGACGCGGTCATCCACGGTTCATTGCGCTCACACGATCGGTTCACTGGGGTCGGCAAATATACCGGCCGGCAAACTGGCGGGCACGAGGCCGCCTGGGACTCGCAAGTGAGCTTACCAGAACCAGGGAGAACACTCGATGTCGACGCGCAATCTGAAGCTGATGTCGCTGGCGGCCACCCTTGCACTCGTGGCGTGTGAGCCACAGCCGGCCCTTCCGACCGGACCCACCACGGTTCGTCTAGCCGTCATGGCAGGCGCGGATCACGGCGGGCGACCGCACTCGACGCCAATGACGCAGGAAGTGACCTCCCAGCCGCCGTATCAGGGAGACTCGGACGGGATCGGAGAGGCAACGCTTACCGTGAACCTCGGGCAGCGCGAGGTGTGCTGGCAGACTTCGGTATCGAACCTGGACCCCGCGACGGCCTCGCACATCCACGAAGCGGCCGAGGGTATTCGGGGTGGGATCGTGGTCGTCTTGTCAGCACCGGACGGGACGGGCCACGCCTCGGGGTGCAGGTCGGAGGTGGACCCCGAGGTGCTCCAGCGAATCCTTACGAATCCGGCAGGATTCTACGTGAACGTGCATACGACGGTATATCCGGCGGGCGCCATTCGCGGCCAGCTGGGCCGCTAGCGGCGATCGCGTTGCGCTTCGCGGGGCGCGGACGGCATGTCCGCGCCCCGGGCGTTCGGTCACCGCCTAACGGCTACGACCTCGAGGTACTCCGAGTCGACCTCGGTGGCATTCTCACCACGCTGGTGCCACGACCAGTGCGCCGCGAGATCCGCGGCGAACGTGGCACGTCGGTCCTCATCCAGCACCGCAAACGCGCGCACGGTCGGCCCGTAGGCCGTGCGGAACAGCTCCGCCGTGCCCGCCGGCGTGGACGGGTAATGGAACGTCAAGATGCGTGGGGTCGTCGTGATCTCCCACGTGCGCTGGTCGAATCGCTCGCGGAGCACCGTCTCGTCAGCCCAAAGCAATGGGCTCGGAACTCCCGCCGGCGGGGGCGCAACCGCCGCGTGCTTCGCGAGCATTTTCCCGATGAACCCACCGCGCGTCCAGTTCGCGAGCGCCACTTTGCTGCCGGGTCGCGTAACGCGCGCCAGCTCAGCCATCACCCGATCGGGTCGCGCTGCGAACATAACGCCGAACATCGATAGCACCACATCGAAGCGACCGTCGTCGTACGGGAGATCCTCGACATTTCCCACGTCGAGGTTGACCGTCAGCCCTTCGCTCGCTGCCCACCGCGACGCAGCCGACAGGAGTGAAGGAACGAGATCGATACCGGTCACGGTCGCGCCGGTCCGGGCGGCCGGAATCGTCAGATTGCCTGAGCCGGCGGCGGCGTCGAGAACGAGCTGGCCTGGCCGCAGCGAGAGTCGGTCGACGAACGCCCGCGCTTCATCGCGGAATCCCGCCGCAATGCGGTCGTAGTCTCCATCGCCCCAGATGCGGCGCGAGCGCTCGGTCAGCTCGTCGACCGCAGGCGCGACCTGCGGCGTCCGGGCGGCGTCGATGGCCCGCTCGGTCGTCTGAGTGCCACTACCGTATCGTGTGTGAGTCCTGGTTGCGTTTTCCATGGTATCCTACCGTGGGAGAGAGCAGTGTGTTTTTGCGTAGAGCGTCTGAACGCCTGTTTGGCGGTCGGCGCCCGGAGTCCGAACGCGCGGCGGGCTCCTGTGAGTGAACTGCGGCCAGAGAGCCCGCGCGCGGACATCGCCGATGGTGGATTGGTTCGTAAGCCGTCGTTGGCGCGAAGCCGCGACGGCTGCCTAACGCAGCACGAATGCGCCCCGCACCTTCGCGCTGGCGTGAAGCGCCTGTTCCGCAACGAGAGCGCCGAGGTCCAGCCCGGCCACGCCATCGAAGCGGTAGTGGATGCCGCCATACACCCGGGAGATCGCCGCTTCCACCGCAAGCGCCCGCAGACGCGTGCGTTCACCGGGAACGTAGCCGCCGATCACTTCGGCCGCCGCCGAGGAGATGCACGCGTGGTTCGATGGATACGACGGGAAGTTCGGCAGGCCGATCGCAAGCTTGATCCCCGGATCCGCCTGCGTCGGACGAAGGAGCCAATACGCGTACTTGCCATCGTTGCACGCGATGAGCGCATCGAACGCCGTCATGCTCGCGACGGCGAGAAGCCGCGCCGTGCGACGCTCGTTGAAGCCATGGCTCGCCGCCACCGCGGCCGCTTCCTGGTTCCAGTAGCCTCCCGGCGTGATCGTGCCTACGGGCAGACCCCAGAACCTGGCGATCGAGTCCTGCTCCGTTGTTCGCGTATCGGAGATCTGGCGGACCTCGCCTAACGCAGCCAGGAATTCGGGCGAGCCGAACGCCGGGGGCGGCCCGGGGCGAAATTGTGAGGTCGATGTGAGGAAGAACGGACGCGCCGCGCTAAACCCGGCGCCTCCGGGCGCGGACGGTGGTATCGCGCTGCTGAACCAGATGCCCGGTCCCGTCGGCACCGTGCCCGTCCACGGGTCGAACAGCCGATCGGTCTTCGCGTGCGCAACGACCTGCTCGCCCACCGCCCGACCGATCGCCAGGGCATGGTCGGTATCGTGCGAGCCTTCCTCGAGCCAATGCGGCGTCACGAGTTGCTGATGGAGCTTCTCCTCGAGCGCCTCCTGCGCCAGTGGATACGCGTATGACAGCGCCACCACCGACGCCGCGGCCACGGCGGCGCGCCGTGAGAGCGGACGCCCGCCCTGCGACTCGTCTTCAGCGGCGATGACCGCGTTGTACTGCGCGAGGTTCAATGTGGCGAGGTTGCGGATCGCCTGGAACGCATTCGACTGCCGTGCTTTCACCAGGTCGCGCGCCACGGCGCTCCATTCCGCGCTGGCGGTGACCTCCGCCGGCGAAGCGGCGCGCGCGGCGAGCAGCGGAGGACGGACGGCGTCGCTCGGTGTGCTGTCCTCGCACGCGGCAGCGAATAAGGCAATGGCCACGCTCGCAACCGAGCGGATCGTATAGGAAGACATGGTATCGCTCTCGAGATAGGGTGTCGGTGGCAGCGTCGCGTTAGGTCGGCATGCCCGGGCCGGGCGTGTTGCCTCGGCCCTCCTATCTCCTCACTGCGGCGCGAGCCCCTCCGCGCGGACACTCCTAGTGAGGCGAGGTCAGTTAGCAGCGCAGTCCATTGCGTGGAGTCGAACCTGATGCGGGCGCACAGCATCCTCGAACTCGACGAAGAAACGCGGGTCGAGCTCAACCCGGCCGCTCACGCCGGTATCCACCTTCGCCATCCAACCTCTGATCCCGTCCGGGTAGAACTGGCGGTCCCAGTCCGTGTGCAGCGCATTCGTCATGTACACACGGCGCCCGTCGTGGCTCACATCGATCATCTGCGGGCCGCCGTTGCGCGGCATGTCCGGCGACGCGGGATGTGCCGAGCGCCTAACGACGCCCCCGAGGCGAACCACGCCGATGAGCGCAGGATTGAAGGGATCGGCAACGTCATAGCGTCGCAGCTCCCCCGTCCCCCAACACGACACCCACAGCGACTGGTCGTCCGCGGACAGGCTGATATCGGTGACGAGTGGCGGCACGACACGAAGCTCGCGGAGCAGCGGTGGAAGGCATGCCGGGTCCGCCGGCCGCGCACGGATCGTGATGACTCGTTGCGCTTTCCATTCGCCGCTTCCACCAGTCGCGTCGCGGCCGAGGTACCAGAGAAACACGGAGCCCGAGAGGTCGGCGAGCGAGAACATGACGCTGGCAAAACCGTACGCTCGCGTCGGATTGTGGGCCGCCTGCAGCCGAAGAACCATCCGCTGCTCGCGACCGAGGTCGATGGCCTGCCTATGCGTGCGCGTCCGCGTGTCCCACACGTGCAACCAACGGCCATGCTCGCCGTCGACCAGCACGTTGGAGCTCACCCCGCGCTCCAGCATATCAGGTCTGCCCGATTCACTCGTGATCATCGTGTGGTGTCCAAGGTGCCACGCAATGTCAGGAGCGAAGTGCTGCGGGGCGCAGTAGCGTATCCGGCGCGTCTCGTCCGCATCATCGATCACGGTCACGAGCCGGGGCATTCTGGGATCGGGTTGCGTATCGATCAGCTGGATGCGCGACGAAGCCGTGCCAGGCACCACGAGATATCGGCGCTCCTCGGCGGAACATGGCGCGTGGCGACAGCCGCGAGTCCCGCAGGCGTTCCAGCCAAAGCGGAGAAGCCGGTTCGGGTTGCGCGGAAGCTCGAGACGCCCGACGACCTGCCCAAAGGCAGCGGAGTCGGGCGTCGTGTCGACAACGCCTATCCTGTCGCTCTCATGCGCGTTCTCCGCGGCGAGACCAATGTACGCGAGCTGTTCGACTGACCTTCCCGTACCGAATCGAAAGGGTTCCATGATTCGATACTGCGGCCCATCGCCCGCGTCACGGACATCGGGCCGGGCCCGTGCGTCCTCTCATTGCTCTCACCGACGGCGAGGCCGTCGACGCCCGCTGGCCCTACCGTGTGGCGAGCCGGCGGTACACCGCCGCCGAGTCGGGCTTCCCCCACGCCTGGTACATTGCGGCGAGGCCCGTGTAGGCACGGCGGGCATCGACGTGCGTGTCGGTGGTGTGACGGCGGATCACCGCCAGCGCCCCGCGATACAGGGAGTCAGCCTCGGTGAACCGCCGCTGTCGTGTCAACACACCGGCCAGACCGACCCATGTCAACGCTGTGATCGTCTGGTCGGAACCGTGCGCCGCCATCCGGATCTCGATCGCGCGCCGGTACAGTGTCTCGGCAGAGTCCAGGGCGCCTCGCATTGCGATCACATCGGCGAGATGCCCGAGCGTGCCGGCGTAGGCGGAGTGTTTCGTGCCTAACGTTGTTTCAGTGATCGCGATCGAGCGGGTCAGGAGTTGCTCGGCCTCGCTCGAGTAGCCGTCGCGCATGAGCACTTGCGCGAGCTCGGCCATGGTCGTCGCGGGAGTGTCGTGCGACGGTCCCCAGACCTGCTGCTCGATCGCGAGCGCCTGGCGGAGCAGAGCCGCGCCGTCCGCGGTCCGTCCGTGTTCCCCGAGCATCGAGCCGACCAGCTTCATGGCCGCCGCGGTCTGTGCGTGCGAGTCGCCGAACTCTGCCCGATTGTCCCTGAGCGCCGCCTGAGCGAGCGACTCAGCCTCGACCCATCCCTCCCGCCGTTCGTCCAGGACATCGGCGAGTCGCAACATGACACCGGAGCGCACGGCATGCCGGGCGGGGAAAGCCTGTATCGCAACCGCCAGGGCTTCGCGCAGTGCACGCTCCGCGCCGGCGTCGTCTCCGCGTCGCCAGAGGATGGCGCTGAGCCGCTCGAGCGCGGCGACAGTCGCCGGGTCAGCGCCACCGCTCTGACGCGCAACGGCGACTGCCTCCCGTTGGACCGCCTCGGCGCCGTCGAGGTCCCCGAGGTAAACGGCGATGCCGGAGATCTGCTGGAGGCTGGCGACGACATCCGGATGTGCTGGACCAAGAACGGCGCGCCTAACGCGTAACGCCTCGCGCGCCAGCGTGTCAGCCGCAAGGTATTTGCCTTGCCGTCGAAGAACATCCGCCAGCGCCGCCGCCGTCGCGGCCGTCCGCGGATCCTCGGCGCCGGCACGGCGCCGGCCGACCAATGCGCGATGGAGGAGACTCGCTCCCAGCTCGAGATCACCGCGACTCGCGTAGACCTGGCCGAGCGCCTCGAGCATCCGTGCCTGCGCCGCCGGCTCCCCTTCCAGCCGCTCGGCGCGCGCCACGCCGCGCCGGAGCAGATGAGCCGCGGTCAGGCTGTCCTGGGAACCTTCAGTCGGGTTGCTCGCCTCGAACAGCCCGACGAGAAATTCCGTGATGGCCTCCGACTCCTGGAGCGCGCGGGTGGTCTGCGTGAGCGCCGCGGACGCGCGGTCACGCTCGCGAGTCGCCACGGCCGCGAGCCGCAGCCCTACGCCGGCGGCCACGATAAGCAGCACTGCGGTTGTGGCGGCAAACGCTACCGCAGCCCGATGCCGCCTAACGAACTTCTCGAGTCGATACCATCCACTCCCGCGCTGCGCGAGCACTGGGAGGCCGTCGAGGTACCGTCCGACGTCGCCGGCGAGCAGCTCCGGCGTGGCGTGGCGGCGGCCCGGTTCCTTGCGCAGGGCCATTGCGACGATCGCATCCAGATCGCCGCGAAGCTGCCGCCGCAGCCGCTCCGGCGTGGTGCCGCGCGCGGCCGCGAGGTCAGAGGCGCGAGTCGCATCAGCATCGTGCGCGTCGTTGGTAACCGCATCGCTCGGCCGCTGCGGATCGCGCTCGCACACGACTTCGAAGACTTCGCGCGGCGAATCCGTCGTTATGCGATGCGCGGGTCGTCCGGCGAGCAGCTCGTACAGCAGGAGGCCGAGCGCGTATACATCGCTCCTCGTGGTGAGCGTGTCGCCCCGCACCTGCTCCGGACTCGCGTACGCCGGTGTCATGAGGCGAAACGCCGTGCGAGTCACCGGCTGTTCCACTCCCGACAGGCTCGGATTCAGGATCTTCGCGATACCGAAGTCGAGAAGCTTCACATGGCCGTCGCCGGTGACGAGCACATTTCCGGGCTTGAGATCGCGATGCAGGATGAGGTTCTGGTGCGCGTGGCAGACGGCCGCGCACACCTCGCGGAACAGCCTGAGACGCGCCGCAATGTCGAGTTGATGGCGGTCGCAGTACTCGGTGATCGGTAGCCCATCGACATACTCGATCACGAGATAGGGGAGGCCACCATCCGCGACACCGCCGTCGAGCAGTTGAGCGATGTGCGGGTGGTTGAGCGACGCGAGAATCTGGCGTTCGGCAACGAAGCGCTGGTGCAGCTCGTCGGCGTCCTGGCTCGCGCGCAGGACCTTCACCGCAACGCGACGACGGAACTGTCCATCGTCACGCTCGGCGAGGTACACGACGCCCATGCCGCCGCGCCCGAGCTCGCGCAGCACGCGGTACGGCCCGATGTGGCGGCCGCGCATTGGGTCCGGAACGAGACTGGCGAGATGTGCCGCGGCGGGACCGTCGAGTGGACTTTCCGTTTCGTGCGCGGCCAGCAGCAACTCCACTTCGCGGCGCAGACTCGCATCGCCGCGACACCGCGACTCGAGCCACATCGCACGCCGCTCGGCCGGGATTTCCAGCGCCTCGTCGAAGATGTCTTCGATCAAGGCGCGCAGGTCCGGCGGCACGTTCGACGTGTCGGCGTCAGCGCCCGATGGTGGCCGCCTCGATGCGGTCATGTGTCCGCCTTCTCGCCTAACCAGCGGTTCAACCAGGCCCGCGCTTTCACCCAGTCGCGTCGCACCGTACGCGTCGTCACGCCGAGCGCCTCGGCGATTTCTGTGTCGTCGAGTCCCGCGAAGAAGCGGCACTCGACCACCTTGCGTTGACGCTCGTCCAGGCGTTCGAGTGCGTCGTTCAATGCGAGGAGTCCCTCGGCATCGAGGTCCGTCGTGTGAACCGCATCGGAGATCGTCGTGCGGACCCAATCCGGTCCGCGCTTCGCCGCGTGACGTTCCCGCGCATGGTCCACCAGCACCTGGCGCATTGCGTGCGCGGCGATCGCCAGGAGATGTGCGCGGTCGCGCGCGCGCGGCGCGTTGCCGGCAAGCTTGAGGTACGCCTCGTGAACGAGCGTGGTCGGCTGGATGGTCCGCGCCCCGTGCTCGCGCGCAAGCTGACGTCGCGCGACACGCCGGAGGTCGTCGTAGAGCAGCGTAAGGACGCGGTCCAGCGCGTCCCGATCGCCGGCGCTCGCGGACTCCAGGAGACGCGTGACGTCACCCGGCGTGGTCGCCTCAGCAGGTGCGTCCTCCAGCGGGTCCATCGCGGCAATCTGCATGTCGGCATCGGGCTACCGCTAGCCGCGCTGGGCCTTGTCGAGGAGTTGAGGGGCTCAACCCCAGCGAGCTGGCTCGCAGGCCGTCACGAAACGTGACGCCGGACCACTCGTCGAGATGGGGAACGCTTGAACCAGCTCCGCGCTAACCAAGACTCTCCCCAGCACTCGGTCGACTTGACTGATCCGCTGGCGTGGAATCTCGATCGGCGCCTTGTGGACGTCCGTCCCCGCGCAGATGATTGGACGCGTGCCGGCACGGACCACTCGGTCTGGACGGTGAGGACCGCGATATTCCCGACATGATCGGTTCAACAATTTCCCACTACCGCATTCTCGACAAGCTCGGCGAAGGCGGGATGGGAGTAGTCTATAAGGCTCAGGACACGCGCCTCGAGCGCTTCGTCGCCCTCAAGTTCCTCCCCCAACGCCTGGCTGAGGAGCCTGGGGCGAAGCAGCGCTTCGTCAACGAGGCAAAGGCGGCGTGCGCCGTCAACCACCCGAACGTCGCCGTCGTCTACGACGTCGGTGAGACCGATGTCCACTCCTTCATCGCCATGGAGCTGGTTGAAGGAGAAACGCTCAAGTCGAGGCTGCGGGCCGGTCCGCTGTCCATAGGTCAGGTGCAGACGCTCGGCGTCCAGATCGCCCAGGGTCTTCATGCTGCGCATGCCCGAGGCATTGTCCACCGGGACATCAAGCCGGACAACATCCTGCTGACGCCGGATGGCAGCATCAAGATCATGGACTTCGGCATCGCGAAGCTCGGCAACAACTCGAGCCTCACCCAGACCGGCGCGACGCTCGGCACACTCGCCTACATGTCCCCGGAACAGGTCCTCGGCGAGGACGTCGACTATCGCAGCGACCTCTGGTCGCTCGGCGTGGTGCTGTACGAGATGATCGCTCGCGAACTGCCGTTCCGCCGCGACCGTGACGCGGCTGTCCTCTACGAGATTCTCAACGCGGAGCCGGCGCCGGTCGAATCGCAGCGGCCGGAAACGCCGCCGGCGCTTCGCTCCGCGATCCAACAGCTGCTGCAGAAGGATCCGGCCAAGCGACCCGCCTCGGCCGGCGAGGTCGTCACGCTACTCCAGAAAACCAGCGCGCAGGCAGCTGCCGAGGTCCCAGCAAAGTCAATCGCAGTGCTCTACTTCGAGAACATGAGCTCGGAGCGCGAGGGCGATTATTTCTGCGCCGGGATCACCGAGGACATCATCACGGATCTCTCCAAGGTGAGCGGGCTTCGGGTCGTGTCTCGCACCGACATGCTGCCGTTCCGAAACAAGGAGATCAACATCAGGCAGGTCGCCGAGGCGCTGCGCGTCAACTACGTGCTGGAAGGGAGCGTCCGGAAAGCTGGAAATCGCATCCGAATCACCGCGCAGCTCATCAGTGCCCGCGACGGCTATCATCTCTGGGCCGACCGATTCGACGGCCTGACCGAGGACATCTTCGATTTTCAGAACGAGGTTTCGCGCAAGATCGCCGACGCCCTCAAGATCTCGCTGACCGATTCGGAAAAGGAGACGCTGGCGAAAAAGCCCACCGACGATCTTCGCGCGTACGACTTCTACCTCCGCGGGCGAGATTACCTCAGTCGGCGCGGGAAAAAGAACACCGAAGCTGCCATTCGGATGTTCGAGAACGCGATCAAGATCGACAAGGAGTTCGCTTCGGCGTACGCGGGGCTCGGCGAGGCCTGCGCCTACATGTACGAGTGGTACGACGGCGCGATCACGTGGCTGGGCCGCGCGATCGAGATGAACCGTGAGGCGCTGGACCGCGATCCGAACTCGATCGAGGCGCGGTTTGGCATCGCCATGGTGTATTACCACCAGGGCCGCCTCGCCGAAGCCAAGCGTACCTTCCTCTCGGTGCTCGACGCGGACCCGCAGCACGTGCTCGCCCGCCTCCGGCTCGGCATGCTCGTCGAACGCACTCCTGGCGCGGACCTGAAGGATGCGCTGACACAGTACCGGCGCGCTGCGGAGCTGCGACCGCACGACGATGACCCGTGGCGGTTCCTCGCCGGCCTGCACCGGAAGCTTGGTGACAATCGTGCCGCACAGGACGCGGCCATCAAGGTCATCGAGATCACGGCGCAGAAGCTCGAGGCCAGCCTCGAGGATGTCGTTCTACTCAGCCGGCTGGCGGAGGGCTATGCGCGGTTCGGAGGAAAGGAGGAGACGCACGCCACGATCCGGCGCGTCGTCGAGCTGGCGCCTTCGGACGGCCTGGTCCTGTACAACTGCGCCTGCGCTCACGGATTGCTCGGCGAGACCAACGCGGCGGTCCTGTTCCTGCGCCGTGCATTTGACAGCGGGTTCCGGGGAGTCGTCCACTCTGCGCGGGTCGATAGCGCTCTCGAATCCGTTCGCGAACACCCCGAGTACCTACGATTGGTTGCTGAGCTAGAGTGAACCCATTATTGTCGGTCCGACGATCCCACCCCTGCGACTGGAGCCACTAGACCATGCCAAAGTACGTCATCGAGCGCCTCATTCCGGGTGCCGGTAAGCTCACCGCCGACGAGCTGAAGGCAATCTCGATGCGCTCCTGCGACGTCCTGAATCAGCTCGGACCGAAGATCCAGTGGATTCAGAGCTACGTTACGGACAACAAGATCTACTGCGTCTACATCGCGCCGAATGAGGAGATGGTGCGCGAGCATGCGCGGATGGGCGGGTTCCCAGCCAATCAGGTCGCGTCGGTGAAAACGTTGATCGATCCGACGACGGCGGAGTTCGGCATCCCGCAGGCGTAAACGCTTGCAAGCCGTCGGCGCGCGCGTCACGGCGTCGCGAAACCGGCAGCATGATGACGTGGTCCCGCTCATGCTGCATGGGATTCGTGACTCGAGGGGAGGAGCCCGGCCATGCATCTGGGTATCCATCGCGGTATCGCGACCGCGACGCTCGCGGTCCTGTTCACCACTCCGTTCGTTCGACCGCAGCGAAGTACGTTCACCTACCAGCCCGGCACGTACCGGTACGCGGTCACCACGACCGTGGAACGGTCGCAGGATCAGCCCGCCGGCCGGCCGCCGTTCACCTTCCAGGTCGTCACCAAGCAGCAGGTCACGCTCGCGCTGGCGGCCGCGGCCGGGGACACGCTCGACCTAACGATTACGGTGGACTCGGTCAGCGTCAGCTCGTCGCTGGCCGCGCCCGCTCCGAACCTGGATAGAATCCGCGGAGCGAAGCTCAAAGGAAAGGTTTCCCCGTCGGGCCGGGTGTATACGTTCCAGGCGCCCGCCAATGCCGATCCGGAAACGACTGCGCTGTATAGCGCGTTCCGCAGGTTCCTGGTACCGCTGCCGAGTGCCCCGAGCGTTGGAAGTCGATGGGTGGACACGACCACTGATCGCGTGAAGAAGGAAGGGCTGGACGTCACGACGAGAACAATCACCACATCGCGGGTGGCGGGTGACACGACAATCGGGGGTCAGCCGACCTGGCGCATCGAGCGCAATTCCGTGATCGAGGCTCATGGCACCGGCACCGAAGGCGGCCGTGAGCTCCGGGTCAGAAACGACGGCACGATTGCGGGCACCCATTACGTCAGCCCGCGAGGCGTCTACCTGGGCTCCTCGTCGACGCAGCGAGTCGAGATGCTCCTCTCGGCCGGCCAGGCAGACGTCAGCATGCCCATCGTCCAGACGATCAAGTCCAGGGTGCAGCCGCTGCCTACGCGTTAGGCGGCGACGCCGCCTAACGCCCGATCGCCACCCCCCACGGCGATCGGCCCGCCGGGATGTGCCGCAGCACCGTTCGCGAGCTCGCGTCCACGACGGAGACGTCGTTGGATGGGCCGTTCGCGGTATAGATCTTCTTGCCATCGGGCGTGACGGCGACGCCCCACGGCCGAGTGCCCACGCGCAACGACGCGACGATCGAGTCGCGGGCGGTGTCGATGATGGACAGGGTTCCGCCGCGACCATTCGTGAGGTACACCCATCTCCCGTCGGGCGAGATAGCAGTGCCCATCGGTTTGGCGCCGCTGTCAGTGACCGCGATGGTCTTGATCGGCTTGTTGGTCTTCGTATCGACGACCGTCACCGTGCCGCCGACCTCCGCCGTCACATACGCTTTCGTTCCATCGAGCGTGAACACCGTGGATCGTGGCCGCTTCCCGGTGTGAATGGTGGCCACGACACGGTTTCGAGCGACGTCGATCACCGCGACCGAGCCCGTCGCCTCGCTCGTGACGTAGACCGCCTTGCCATCGGGGCGCATGGTAACGCCCTCGGGCTCTTCACCCACCTTCACCGTGTCGATCACCTTGCCCGTCTCGACATCGAGCACGGACACCGTTCCCGCATCCTCGTTCGAGACGTAGACGGTCTTGCCGTCGGTGCTGACCGCAAACGCTTCCGGATCGTTACCGCCCGGCAGTGTCCTCACCGGCTTGAGCGTGGCCACATCGATCACCGCTACGCCATCCGCTCGGCGATCGGGTGGTGGAAGCTTCGACTCGTCCACGCCGGGTCCACCTTTGGGGCTCCCGCTTACCGCGACGAAGAGCGTCTGGCCATCGGGGCTCAATCGGACGCCGCGCGGCCGCTTGCCCGCCGGGACGGTCGCGATGACGCTGTCGGTTCCAGAGTCGATGATCGTGACGTTGTCCGAATCCTCATTGGTAATGAACACGAGAGGCGCGCCGCTCCTTCTCCCGGCGGGTCCCGACGCCGCGAGGCCAGTCTCCGGGTTCGGCGTCGCTCGAGCGCTCTCTGACCGCTGACGCGTATCGGTGGTCCCGCACGCTGTGGCCGCGACGACGAGCGCGGTGAAGATCACGCGCACTTGTCCTTCGAGTCGAACGCACTTCATCAGGTGGTTCTCCGGTTCGTGCAGTCGGTTTGGTCTGGCCGTGGTGTCTCACTGGAAGATGGCTTTGTCGACGTTCCGGGCTTTATCGAGCCCTCGAATCTTCTCGCGGCCTCGGATGGAGCGGAACACGGTCGCGCTCACGTCAGCGTCGCTAACGTCGGCCCCCGAGAGATCGGCGTCGCTCAGGTCGGCTCCCGTTAGGTTGGCGCGCACGAGGCTGACCTTGCGCATGTCGGCGCCCTGGAAGTTCGCCCCGGTGAGATCCGCTCCGGTCAGGTCGGTGCGCATGAGGCCCATCGGCTGATTCGCCGGGTCGGCACCGAGGTGAGTCCGTACGAGCTTCGTCCGAACCAGCGTGGCGTCCGCGAGTGCCCCAATGAGGCGCGCTCCGCTGAGATCCGCGTCGGTCAGGTTCGCGCCGAGCGCGACGACGGCGTAGAGGCTCGCATCGCGAAGGTTTGCCCCGGTGAGATCGGTCCCACGAAGGACGGCGATGTCGAGCACAGCCCCTGAAAAATCTGCTTCGCGCGCGATGGCACGGTTGAGTGTCACGCCGAACATCTGCGCGCCGGAGAGATTCGTGCGAACAAGCCGCGCGTCGGAGAGGTTCGCGCGCTTGAAATCCACCCGGGAGAGATCGAGCCCGGAGAGATCGAGACCGGCAAGCTCGGCGGGCTGCTGCTCGCTCGCTGCCGC
>DATCGG010000403.1:0-10049 GCA_036509075.1 Gemmatimonadaceae bacterium | reverse complement strand
ACCCCCGCGGCGCCCCAGAGATGCATGCGCCCGAGGAAAGACGGGCGCCCACCGTTACGCGTGAGGAGGATGGACCCCGAATCGGTCTTCCAGGCTTCGGCGTCGGCGATCCCCTGGACGAGGATGCCCTGTGCCTGTGCGGCGCGCGTCGTGGCGGCTGCTGCGACGGTGGCGACGGAGATGCCTAACAACGCCCGGCGACTCGCTGTGACTGCGAGCCGGCGTGGCCGGCCTAGCAGGACACCAGTCAGGCAGCACGACATGAGAGGAGGACGACAGGCGAGCCAGCGGGTCACCCAGCCTCAGGGTCATCCCCGAGGTCGAACGTGAGCGCGGTCACAATCGGGAATCGGGAATCGGGAATCGAGAGCGCCGGGGATCGATCGCCACGTTAGGCGGCGGCTATCTTGCTGCCCGGTTCCGGGCCTGTTACCATAGCTCCGCCGACGGCGGCTCTCGTGCGGGCGTGCGCCACTCAAGCGCGCACTGCCTGACGATGATGCAGGACGGACGGGATTCGCCTCCGCCCGAATGTGAGGGAAGGATGCCAATGCACAGCAGTCGTGCACTGGTCGTGGTATGCCTGGCGCTGACCGCCACGTCATGCGCCTGGCTCGGCGACAGCACGCCGGATATCCGCGTGGATCCACTGTTCCCGGTTCCCGGTTCCCGGTTCCCGGTTCCCGGTTCCCGTTCTCCGTCTCCCTCTCCCCGTTAGGATCTCGCACCCCCGGGGGACTACTCCATTGCGGCGGTGAATCAAAGGCATACGTTTGCCGGGCCGCTCGCGCTTCGGCTCGACGCGGAACGCTTCACCGCCTTCGGAGGACCTGACGATGGGAGTCTGCCACGACAAGACCACCACGATGCTGCGGACGCAGAACTACAACGTGGTGCGCCATCCGCGCGACGGGATTAACCCGCTGGACCTGATTGGCGCGTTCAAGGACGCCGTTCACCAGTTAGGCGGACTCGATAAGCTGATCACCAACCCACCCGCGAACGCCCCAACGATCACGCGCGACCAGATTGCAGCAGACCTCGAAGGCCAGCAGTCGGACAAGCAGGCAGCAGGCATCGGGCTGAGCTTTCTCAGCAGTATCCTGAAGGCACTCGGTGGCGACCTCGATGTGAGCGCGCAGTACCAGAAGGCTCGACGACTGCAGTTCACGTTCAACGACGTCGTGACGGACACGGTCGCCCCGCTCGACGTTGGTGAATACCTGAAGCAGGGCCAGGTGAACGCCGACAACCTCGTGCTCCAGCAGTTCGTGCTCGGCCAGGGGACGCTGTTCCTGATCACGCAGACGCTCAAGGCGAAGCGGATCACGGTCAAATCGGAGAACGAGAACGGCTCGGAGGTGAAGGTCGACGTGCCGGTGATCAAGGGCATCGCGAGCGGCAAGGTCAACGTCGAGGCAAGCGCCGACCAGTCGTCGCTGGTCACGTACTCCGGCGACAAGAGCATCGTCTTCGGCTTTCAGGCCTTCCGCGTGGGCGTCGCGGGTGGCGTGCTCTCGCTCGTGCCGGCTGCGCCGGGGTCGGTTTCGTTCGGCGTGACGTTCGATCCAACCAAGTCAAAGAGCCCCGGCGACCCTGTGCTCATCGAGGACGAGGAAACGCTGCTCGACTTCTCGACCGACGACTGGGAGGCCGAGGCGAAGAAGCGTCTCGGGAAATGACCTCGCCGCTTCCATGCTTTACGCCGATCTCGAGATCAGGATCGTCGCGCGCGATAGCCAGGATGGAACCGAGGGCTACCGCGTCGAGTTGACGCTCGATCAGGGACAGGAGTTCGGACCGGGGTTCGCCAGGAAGGATGGGCTGACGACGTTCGACGCGACGGGCGCCGAGACGAAGCAGGCCTACGGCGAGCGCCTCTTCGAGGCTTTGTTCGCTGACCCGAAGATCAAGTCCGGATGGGATCGCGCACGCGGCCAGAACCCGCGGCGGCGCATCCGCCTGCGCATTGATCCGGAGCTGTCGGAGCTTCATCCCATCCAATGGGAGTTGCTCCGCGCACCGAGCGACGATTCCGCCCAACTCTCGCTACAAGCCGCAACACCGTTCTCCCGGTATTTGCCCCAGGAGTGGCAGCCCGGCACGGCGGTGCTCGAGCGCCCCATCAAGGTGCTCGTGGCGGTTGCCAACCCATCGGACCTCGCCGACTGGAAGCTGCAATCGGTCGATGCGAAAACCGAGTACGAGAGCCTCCTCACGGCCACCGCCGATATCAAGGATGAAGATGGCGCACCGGCGATCCGCTTCGATCTGCTTCCCCACCCGTGTACGCTCGACGCGATTCGAGACGCGCTGAAACAGGGCTATCACGTGCTGCACTTCATCGGGCATGGAACGTCCCGGCTGGAGCAGGACGAAAACGGCGTCGAACGGCTACGGACGAGCCTCCTGCTGCCTAACGCTGCCAAGAGTGACAAGGTGGAGCAGGTAGCCGACACCGCCATCGCCGACATGATCGATCGCCAGCTCGGCGACGCCACGGTGAAGAGTGACGAGCGGCTGCGCCTCGTCTTTCTCGAGAGCTGTGAGACGGCCACGCGCGACGCGAACGACGCCTATCGTGGCCTCGCGCCTCAACTCGTCAAGTCGGGAGTGGCGGCCGTCGTGGCGATGCAGGACCTCGTCGAAGTGAAGACTGCGCGCCCGTTCGCGAGCACGTTCTATCGGCAACTCCTTCGACACGGCCAGGTGGACCTGGCGTGCAACGAAGCGCGCGACGCCGTCCGCACACAGAAGCTGCGCGGTGACGACGTACCGGTGCTGTTCATGCGCCTGCGGTCAGGCGAGCTGCTTCGCGTGCGAGGACGTGTTGCGCAGACCGACAGGGCTACGTTCTGGAAGCGTCTGAGCGTCAACATCAACACCGAACAGTGCGTGCCGTTCCTCGGGCCGCGCATCAACAGCGGCATCGTGCCCCGCCCCGAGGCGATCGCTCGGTGGCTGGCCGCGGGGAACGGCTATGCGCTCGCGGATGCCGACAAGCTCGCGCGCGTGGCGCAATTCGAGGCCTACAAGGATCCCTCAGCATTCCGCTCGATGTACATGAAGCGGCTCAAGGAGGGCGTCTACCGCTCGGTGGGCCGCGCACCGACCGCGGCAGAGGTCAAGCAATTCGACAAGCAAACGCTGCGAGCCGTCACGGACGCCGTCGGTTGGGGCGAGGCCTCGAAGAAGGTCGAGGAGTGTCGGATCTACCACGCGCTCGCCGATCTGCAGCTGCCGCTCTACGTCACGACGAACGTCGACGACTTCATGTACGAGGCGCTGGCGCATCATCCGGCGCTCAAGCCGGAAGACGTCAGGCGTATCGGGCCGCGTTGGCAGAAGGCAACCGAGGGTGCTCCGCCGCACTCCGTACTGGAGCCGGAGCCAAGCAGCACCACGCCCTACGTCCTTCACCTCAACGGCTTCGACGATACCGCTGACCCCTCGCAGCTCGATCATGTCGCGCTGTCCGAGGATGACATGATGTCAAAGTACATTCGTCTGGCTCGCGACCAGGTGGAGATCATCCCATCGAACATCGTGACGAGACTGTCCGACAGCAGCTGGCTGTTCCTCGGCTACGATATCGACGACTGGGAATTCCGCGTCGTTGTGCAAGGTCTGCTGCAGCCAATTGCGCAAGCGAGGGCAACGACCAAGCTGCACATTGGCGTGCAGCTCGAGGTCGGGCCGGGTGGAACCGGGATCGATGAGCAGGCCGTGCAAAAGTATCTGCAGGGATATCTGGAGCAGCGGTTCAGGATCACGGTCTACTGGGGCAGCCCGGCGCAGTTCGTGGCGGAGCTGAACCGACGACTACTCGAGGATTGAGAGGCCGCGACATGGCGGAACTGAACCCGTATGTGGGGCCGCGGCCGTTTGTCGAGACCGAGCACCGCTTCTTTTTCGGCCGCGCCGAGGAGGTCGAGATCCTCACGAGCCTGGCGGTGGCGCGTCGCGCGTCGCTCCTGTTCGCGCAGTCGGGCGCCGGGAAGTCGTCGCTCCTGCGGGCCGGCCTAACGCCGCGCTTACTCCGCCACCGGCGACTCATCCGAGGGCGCGAGACGTTCCAATCGCTCGTGAGCGGGGTCCGGATCGCACGTGTGGGAAGCGGTCGGGAGGAGGCGAATCCGCAGAACATCTTCGTTCAGAGCGCATTGCTCTCGGTTCAGTCCGATCCAGCGGTGGAAGTGTCGACCGACCTCACGTTGAGCGATGCCCTCGCCACCTGGCTCCTCCCGCAGCGCCAACGATTCGCGACGGCGACCGACGAAGCGCCGCTGCCGTTCCTGCTGGTGTTCGATCAGTTCGAGGAGCTGTTCACCCGGCACACGGCGTTCCGGCACCATCGCGAGCCGTTCTTCAAGCAGGTGACGCAGGCGTTGGCAGACCACGAGTGCCTCCGGGTGCTGTTCAGCATGCGCGAGGATTACATCGCGGAGCTCACGCCGTATGCGCACTTCCTGCCCGACCAGCTCCGCCCGCGCTTCCGGCTGGAGCGTCTGAAAGGCCAGGCCGCACTGGATGCCATCACGCGTCCCGCGGACCGCGCCGATGTCGCGCGTCCATTCGAGACGGGCGTTGCCGAGGCGCTTCTCAATAACCTGCAGGCGGGAGGCGCGGACGACATCGAGCCGATCCTCCTGCAGGTCGTCTGCAAGCGCCTGTGGCAGAACCTTTCGGCGGACGCCGGCTCGATTCGGAACGAGGACATGCGGCAGCACGGCGACGTGGACCGGGCGCTGATGGATTATTACAACGACGCCGTGGAGACCGTGGTGCGCGAGGTTCAAGCGGGCGGCGCGTCGATCAGTCAGCGGCGGGTCCGGCGCTTCTTCAGCGAGAGCCTGCTGACGCCCGCGCGCACCCGCGCCCTGGTCTATCGGGACGACGTGAACGGCGTGACGGCCGGCCTGCCTAACGGCGCCATCGACATCCTCAGCCGCTCGGACGTGAACATCATCCGCGGTGAGGCACGCGGCCAGAGCCGCTGGTACGAGCTGTCGCATGATCGCCTGATCCCGCCGGTGCTCGCGGCGAACGAGGAATGGACGCGGAACAACACGACACCGCTCCAACGGCGCCTCCTCGAGTGGACGAGCCGCGGGCGACTGGACAAGGATCTCCTGAGCGCGAAGGAGGTGCGTGCCGTCGAGGATTGGCAGCGCAACTACCCGGATGACTCGCTCACGCCGCTCGAGAATGAATTTCTGCAGCGCAGCCGCCAGGGGTTGGCCACCGCGCTGGCGCTCGTTCGGGCAAACATCGACGAGCTTGGCTGGGCGGTGCTCTTTGCGGACGACGATCCGATGCGCGAGGCGATCCGTCGCGCGTTAGGTCCGTTGCTCGAGCAGCGGGGCCGCCAGACCAGAGCGCGATTTACGCGATCCGAGTACGCCGTGAAGCCGGGCGAGAAGGCACAGGAGTTTCTGAAGCGTCACGGCGCGCTGGCGCGAGGCGTCGAGGACGCCGATCGGATGCCGTACTACCTCCTGATCGTCGGTGATCCGGAGCGTATCCCGTTCGAGTTCCAGTATGCGCTCGACGCGCAGTACGCGGTTGGGCGGCTGCACTTCGAAGGCGTGACGCGAGAAGAGACGCTCGCCATGTACGCGCGATACGCGCGGAGCGTGGTCGAGGCGGAAAGCGGTCAATGGGGCCTGCCGCGTCAGGCGGTGATCTTCGGCCCACGCCATGAGCAGGACCCCGTGACCGCGATGCTGGCGCGAAACCTCATCGAGCCGATGATCCAGGAGCTCAGCCGTCCGGGTCTCACGGTCGAGGAGTGGCGAGTCACGCCTGTCGTCGCGGACGTCGCCACCAAGGGGCACCTGCTCCGACTGCTCGGCGGCGACCGTCGTCCGGCGCTTCTGGTGGTGGCAGCGCACGGCACGTCGTATCCCAAGGGGCACCAGGATCAGTACGACGAGCAAGGTTCGATCGTGTGTGCGGACTGGCAACCGAACACCGGACCGCTCACCGACAACGAGTACCTTGCCGGGCGAGATGTCCCGGATGACGCCAGCCTCCTCGGCATGATCGTGTTCACGGTAGTCGGGTTCAGCGCCGGCACGCCGAAGCTCGAGAATCAGGTGAGGAATGAACCACCGCGGGAGCTTTCCGACCGAGCGTTCATCTCTCGTCTCAGTCAGCGGCTGCTCGGCCACCCGAGGGGCGGAGCCCTCGCCGTCATCGGTCACGTCGATACGTCCTGGTCGGACACACTCCAGGAGTTCGCGGACGCACCGGATGGCGCGAAGCAGTGGAAATCGGAGGGAAGCGACACGTTCGTCGGTACGGTCAGTCGACTCGTCCGAGGGTTTACGGTCGGGTCAGCGATGGATTTCTTCAACACCCGATATGCGCAGACTGCTGCCGAGCTGGTGGATCGACTGCTCACTCCGACGCTGCAGGGTGGCATCAACGGCAAGCGCGATCGCCTGATCAACGAAGCGATCGACGTCCGCAATTACATCGTGCTTGGCGACCCGGCGGTGCGGGTGGCGGTGGAGGGGCCGGTGCCGGAGCACCCGGCGTCGATCGCCATAGACTCCGCCGAGATCGCGGCGATCGCGGCAAGCCTAACGCCGCTCCCAGCGCCGCCGGTTGCACCGACAACAGAGCCAACGGCCGAACGACCTGTCAGCGGGGTGGGTCCGACGGGGGAAACGGCGGTCGTCGGTCCCGAAGACATTGCGAGTGGCGGGCCTGTGTCGCTCGACATTGAGCCAACGGACGCGGCGACCACGAGGGGAATCGCCGACGAATTCGTCTTCTTCAACGGCATCGACTTCGGGTCCGGTCAGTACGCCTACCCGACGCCGACGCTTCCCGCGCTCGTGCAGTTGATCGTCGCCGGTACCATCGACCTCGACCTGATTCAGTTGGGCGGACTGACCGATTACCGGTCGAGCGCGGCAAGCTATTTCGAGCGCGGACTCTGACGCATGGCACTGCCTCCGACATTCGACCCGAATGACCTGCGGCAAGCCGGTTGGGGCGTGATCTTCGCGCCTAACGTGTACCAGGCTGTCCGACCGGCGCTGGAGCCGCTGCTCCAGTGGCGCCGCCAGCAGAGCGGGGACCTCTATCGTGAATTCGCGGGCGATGATGGCTATCGAGCGGGGGAGAGCGCCGGAAGTTTTCTGTCACGGCATGGCATTGGCCTGGGCCGCGTCGTGCCGGAGCGGGTACCGTACTATCTGCTGCTGGTCGGGTCGCCGGCGGACATTCCCTTCCGCTTCCAGCAGCAGCTCGACCTCAACTACGCGGTCGGGCGGCTCTACTTCGATGACGTCAACGCTTATCACCGGTACGCGACCAGCGTAGGAGAGAACGAGCGCAACTTCGGGCAGCCGCGACAAATGACCGTGTTCGCCCCGAGATTCCCGGGCGACACCCATACGGCCACGACCGTCGACGAGCTCGTCGTACCAATGGTCGCCGAGCTGCTGGAGCGCGCTCGGGGCTGGAGAATCTCGACCGCCATCGGCGACGAGGCGACGAAAGCGCGCCTGGGCGCGGTGCTCAATGGCGACGACGATGCCGCGTTGCTGTTTGCCACGAGCCATGCGGCGGTTCTCCCGGACTCGCACCCCCTTTTCGACGCGAGACACGGCGCGCTGGTGTGCGGGGACTGGCCAGGTCCGCCTAACGCCAACGCGGTCGCGACGGGTGTGTCGCCGGGACCCGGCATACGCGCATCGTTCGGGCGGGATGATCTCAATCCCGCCGGAAAAGGCGTGCCGGAGAGGATGGCGATCCTGTGGAGCTCGTTCAGTGCGGGATTCGGGCCGCTCGAGCTGCGCCCCAATGCGCCGCAGCGCCCGTCGGTGGCCCCGCTGGCGCAAGCGCTGCTCGGTGCTCCATCGGGCGGAATGCTGGCCGTCATGGGGTTCGTCGACCGCATGCTCGGCTTTTCGTCGCCACGGCTCGCAGCCGTGGACCGTTACCGCGAGGCCGTGGCCCGCGCGATCTGGATGCTGCTCACCGGCGCCCGAGCCGGGTTCGCGACGCAGAACTTCGACGAGGCGTACGCCGAGCTGAGTGTGGCGCTGAGCGCTACCCACGAGAAGCGACGGTACGGGCAGGAGATCGCTCCGTCCGAGCTGGTCGGCCTGTGGGCGGCGACGAACGACATGCGCAACCTCATCCTGCTCGGGGACCCGGCGGTGCGGCTCCCGGCGGCCATGCCTCTGGTAGGGTGATGGACCCGGCCACGAGGGAGCCCGCGATGCCTAACGGGACACCGGAGAGTATGTACCACGCGAACGGCATCGATCCGGATGGCAAGTACCTGCAGCTCCCCGTGCCCGAAAAGCTCCTCGCCGACGTGGCGGTGGGTGATCCCATCGACCCGGGTGCACTGGCCACCCTCCGCGAGCGCTACGAGAAAAAGGACGCGGCGACTTTTGGTGTGCTCGGTGACCGAAGCTCGCTCGCCAGCGTCGGCTGGGGCGTGCTCTTCGCGTACGACGACAACGATCGAGTCCCGGATCTGAAAAAGGCGCTCGCGCCGCTGCTCGAACGCCGCAAAGCCCAGGCGGGCAGTGGCTACTATGAGCTCGATGGTGCCCGCGCATACCGTGCAGGCGAGAGCAAAACCCAGTTTCTCAAGCGGTTCAACCTCGGGCCGGGTACCGTCGATCCCGCCAAGCTGCCGTACTACCTCCTCATCGTGGGCGATCCGCGCCAGATCCCATTCCGCTTTCAATATCTGCTCGATGTGCAGTTCGCAGTGGGTCGCATTCACTTCGATGCTGACAATGCACACGACGCACTGGAGAAGTATGCACAGTACGCCAGGAGCGTCGTGGAGGCCGAGGAGAAAGCGGAGCAGGGCGTGCTGAAACTCCCAAGGACCGCGGTGCTCTTCGGCCCGCAAAACCCGGGTGATACCGCCACGGAGCTCAGCGTGCGCGATCTAGTCGTGCCGCTCGCCGACGAGCTTCGTCACGATGCGCCAGCCGGCTGGACGATCGCCGACACCGTCGAAGATGATGCCAGCAAGGCAGCGCTGCGCACGCTGCTCGGCGGAAGCGCCGCGCCCGCGTTCCTATTCACGGCGAGTCACGGCCTCGGACTCAAGCTCGATGACCCGCGACTGCTCACGCACCAGGGAGCACTGGTGTGCAGCGGGTGGGAAGGGCCGGGGTCGAAGGTGACGGACGAGGCCATCTTTGGCGCAGACGACGTGGACCCTAACGCGAATCTGCTCGGACGCATTGTGTTCCACTTCGCATGCTTCGGCGCGGGTACGCCGAGGCTGGACGACTTCTCGACCGCGGTGGGCGGCACGGCCATCGCGCCGTACGAGTTCGTCGCTCGGCTGCCGCAGGCGATGCTCTCACACCCGGGTGGGGGGGCGCTCGCGGTGGTGGGCCACGTCGATCGCGCGTGGGACTGGTCGTTCCATTGGGGCACGGCCGGCGCGCAGCGCGCCGTGTTCCGGAAAACGATCGGCGATCTGCTGGCCGGGTTACCGGTCGGCGTCGCGCTGGACGAGTTCAGCCTGCGCTACAGCGAGATTTCGACGTTGCTCACCGAGGAGATCGCGGACGTCAAGGCGGGCAAGGCGCGGGACGACGCCCTGCTTGCCCGCTACTGGACCGCGAACAGCGACGCGCGCAACTACGTGCTGCTGGGCGATCCGGCTGCGCGGTTATCTCCGGCCTGATCGCCCGGTCTAACGCCTGAGACCCGGATCCTCGCTATGTCAGCTCCGGCATGTCTTTCACCCGAAGCTGCACCGCCGGGTCCCCGAGGATCAGGAAGTTCCGCGCGTCGTCGCGCGCGACCCAGAACTGCCCGAGCAGCTTGAGTGGCACATCGGCGCCGTGCTGCAGATCCACCTGCAGCTCGGCGAGCCGAGTCGAGAGCGCGGCCCATCGCATGTTGAACGTGTCGGTCGCCTGACCCACGCGGTCTCCGTTCATGAGCCTCGCGAGGACCTCGCGAAATCCCTGAATCTGTCCGCCGCCTTTCTCCGACTCGAATGAGTACGCCCACGCCCGCTCCACGTGGGCGATCGAGGCGAGTGCGCC
>DATCGG010000402.1:0-21193 GCA_036509075.1 Gemmatimonadaceae bacterium | reverse complement strand
GAGCCACTCCAGGAACGCCGAACCGGCGAGGTACGCCATCGAACCCGCCGCGAAGTCGCCGCCTGACGAGAGCTGCGCGTAGGTCGGAAGCTTCCCTTCCAACGCCCACTGGCGGAGGTAGGCGGCACGCGCTGCGCCGTGCGGTCGTCCGCTTCCCGTTAGGCGTCCTTCGACATACGTCGCGTAGCCTTCGACGGCCCACCGCGGCGTGCGCGACGCGACAGGGCCGACCCGCAGTGGTAGGAATCGCCAGAACCGCCGTTCGCGCGGGTTTCGTGTCGGCCGGGTCAGATGCGCGATGTGCGCATACTCGTGTACGGCGAGCAGCTCTGGCCAGTCGCGATACGTCCCGAGCATCCCCGCCGGGTCGGGCGGCGTCGGCCACAGGACGATCAGCGGGTCATCGATCGGCGCATTCGCGAAACCGTTCGCTTGGCTGATCGGGTCCTCGACGATCACCGTGATGCGACGGTGTGGCGCATATCCCACCAGCGCCGAGACCGCATCGTGGACCGTATCGAGTCGCGTGGTCAGGTCCTGCACCCACTCGGCCATCGGAGCCGGGTAGTGCACCTCGAAGTAGCGGGTACGAACCGTCATCCACTCGAGCGACGGACGCGCGAAGTTCGACTGGGCGTGCGCCAGCCGAGTGATGGAGAGCAGCGCGATGAGGAGAACGCGAATGAACGAGGCGCGCACGCCCCGAAGATATTCGCGCGAGCCGAAATTACGACCGCGGAATTTCTTTCCGTCCCCGCCCCGGCGGTCGAAACATCATTCACTCTTCCACGTTGCGGCGAGGAACGGCGTCGTCGTCGGCTGCGGCGATCCGCCACTCGGCTCGTCGGTCACCGCGGTCACGCCGATGCGAAGCCCGGCAGGAATGGCAACCGACGCCAGCGCGCGCCCGCTCGCGTCAGTGTTGAACGTACCGAGGCTCACGGGCGACTTGCCGGTCTCGATCCCCCACAGCTGGTACGTGCGCCCCGGCGCGGCCGGGGGCAGCGCGCTCGCCGCGATGATGACGCGGCCGGCACGACGATCCAGGAAGTACTTCGCCGATGGCGCCGGTCCCGAGCCGCTGACCGTGACCGCCTGCGCGTCGGGAGACACGAGGACCTGGATGAGCGAGTCGCGGCGGGCGAGCGCGCTACCCGTCGAATCCAGCGTGAGACGCGCGGAAGCGAGCGCCTGCTCGGCCGTTGCGCGTGCCGTGCGTTCGGTTCGAGCCTGTTGCCCGAGATAAACTGCGACGACGACTGCTGCGGCCGCAGCGAGCCACGGCAGCACCGTGTTCCACTGGCGCGGCCTCGCCGGCAGCGCAGTGACTGCGCGACCGGGCGGTTCGAGGGCTCTGACCCCTTGACCCGCGTCGGTTGCCGCGGACGATAGGGGCCGGACGCCGCGTGCGTCGGCGAGGATGCGATCGCGAAGTGTGGCCGGCGGCGAGACCGCGGGCGCGGCCATGGCGATCAGGCCCGCGACGCCTCTGAGCTCGCGAACCTCTGCGGCACATACGTCGCACGCCGCGAGGTGCTCCTCGAACGTCGCGCGCTCACTTTCGTCCAACGCGCCGAGCGCATACGGGGCGGCGTGATCGAGCCAGGCGTGTGCCGTCATGTATCCGCCTCGAGAAGAGGACGGAGCGCCTGACGCAGTTTGTCCATGCCGGCCCGCATTCGCGTTTTGACGGTTCCCAGCGGCTCGGAAAGTTGTGCCGCGATCTCGCTCTGCGAGAGCCCGCCGAAGTATGCGAGCTCGATTACCCTGCGCTGCGGCGGCGGGAGCTCCGCCAGCGACTTGCGTACTATCGTGCTCGCCTCCGTGAGCTCGGCGCTTCGGTCGGTGGCGTCCGCCGACGGCGCCAGCACCAGCGTCTCGCCTTCGTCGGTCATGACCGCCGCTTCCTCGAGCACACGCGCTCTGCGCTTGCGCGACCGCACGAGGTCGAGCGCGCGCGTTCGGACGATGGTTGCGAGCCACGCGGCGACGCTACCGCGAGCGGCGTCGAAGCTCGACGCCGAGCGCCAAACCTGGGCGAACGCGTCGGCGACCACCTCCTCGGCATCGGCTTGTTCACCCACGATGGCGCAGGCGAGCGAGAACGCCATCCCACCGTACCGATCGTACAAGTCGCCGAGCGCGCGCTCGTCACCGGCCGCGGCCTGAGCGACAAGCGCAGAGTCAGGGGTCTGGACCCCCGCCGAGTGAGTCGGCATAACCTCCAGAAGTTGCTGCGACGCGGCGTGAGCCGCAACGTCGCCGCCGAGCAGATGGGTTCGAACGTCATCGTACTCGTACGCCGGCCGCGCAAGGACCGGATTCGAACCGGCGTTACGCGATCTGGGCCCCGGTGGTTGCGACGGGCTTCGATGGCCGGCGGTCCAGCGCTTCGCGCACCTGTGTGGCGAGCGTCTCAGCCGTGAATGGTTTCGCGAGCACTCCTGTTCCGAGATCGGCGCCGGAGCCGGCCAGCTCGCCGTCGTCGTTGTAACCCGACATGAACAGGATGGGCAGCCCCGGTCGACTTGCCGCGAGTGCGCGCGACAGCTCTCGGCCACCCATTCCAGGCATGATCACGTCGCTGAGCACGAGATCGATCGCGTCACCCTTCTGCGCGCAGACGCGGAGCGCCTCGTTGCCATCGCGCGCTTCGAGGATCTCGTAGCCCTGATCTCGCAGCACGCGGCGGACGATGAGTCGGACCGCGTCCTCGTCTTCAACGACGAGCACCGTTTCCGTCCCGCGTGGCAACGCCTTGTGCATGATGTGCTCCGCTTTCGGCGGTACCGTGGCCGCCACCTGCGGCAGGATGATCTCGAACGTGGTACCGCGGCCCGGCGCGCTGCGAACGTCGATGTGGCCACCGCTCTGACGGACGATCCCGTAGACCGTCGACAGCCCGAGACCAGTGCCCTTCCCCTTCACCTTGGTCGTGAAGAACGGCTCGAAGATGCGCTGCTGCGTTGCGGCGTCCATGCCAACCCCGGTGTCGCGCACGGCGAACACCACATGCTTGCCCGGGTTCACGCCGGCGTGGCGACGCGCGTACGCGGTATCGAGGTATGCAACGCGCGTCGAGATCGCCAGCACACCGCCGTTAGGCATCGCATCGCGGGCGTTGACCACCAGATTCATCACCACCTGCTCGATCTGGCCGCGGTCGGCGCGCACGGCGCCGATAGCGCTCTCGAACTGCGTCACGAGCGCGATGTCCTCGCTGATGACGCGGCGCAGCAGCCGCTCCATGTCGCCGATGACTTCGTTCAGGTCGAGCACCTGCGGTTGCAGCACCTGACGCCGCGAGAACGCAAGCAGCTGTCGGGTCAGCGACGCGGCGCGCGCCGCTGCCTGCGTGATCTGATGGGCGTCCGACCGGCGAGGGTCCTGCTCGGGCAGCGCGTTGAGCAGGAACTGTCCGTAGCTCGTGATGACGGTGAGCAGGTTATTGAAGTCGTGTGCGACCCCTCCGGCGAGCTGGCCGACCGCATCCATCTTCTGCGCCTGGCGGAGCTGTTCCTCCATCATCTTCCGCTCGGTGACGTCCGCGATGACCCACACCGTGCCGAGCATGCCGCCGACGCCACGCAGCGCGGCCGTCGACACATAGACATCGACGAGCGAGCCATCCTTCCGCGCGCAGCGCGTTTCGTAGCCGGTGAACGAATGCTCGCCGGACGCCGAGAGCCGGCGCATGTCATCCTCGAGCTGCTCGACCGGAACGATGGGGATCGGGCGACCCAGCACATCTCCGGCGAACCAGCCGAACATTCGCTCGGCGGCGACGTTCCACTCGCTCACGGTGCCGCTCAAGTCCGTCGTGACGATCGCGAGCGGCGACGCCTGGATCAGCGTCTGCAGCGTGTCATTCGTTTCGCGCAGAGCGCGCTCGGCCTGATGCCGCTCGGTGACATCGTGCGCCAGCGTTAGGCGGGCCGGACGGTCGAGCACCGTCAGGGCGTGCGTCACCACCTCGACCGAGATGATCCGTCCGTCCTTCGTGCGGTGCTGCCACACGCCCCCGTCGAACTCGGGCGAGTCGGGAGCACGCGCCGCCATGAGGACCTTCGGCACCTCGGCGTCCGGCCTGATGTCGGTGATGCGCATGCCGAGGAATTCGCTCCGCGAATACCCGTAGTGCTTGATCGCCGCATCGTTCACGGCAACGAATGACAGGGTCTCGATGTCGTAGACCCACATCGGCAACGGGTTCGCGTCGAATAGAAGCCGGTACCATTCCTCGGACGCACGCAACCGCTCTTCTGCACGCTTCTGCTCGGTGATATCGCGCGCAACTGCGTACACGAGCCCGTTCTCCTTCCCGGGCGTCTGGACGGTCCAGCCAAGCCACTTGTAGCTGCCGTCCTTGCACCGAAGACGGTTCTCGTAGCGCTGCGCGTGAACGCCGGTTGCGACCGTGCGCGCGCTCTCGAGCGCTCCTTCACGATCGTCCGGGTGAATCAGGTCCAGCACAGGCGTCCCGGACAGCTCGTCGGGCTCATAGCCGAGCACCGAACAGAACGCCGGGTTCACGCGAACGAAATGGCCGCTGAACGACGCGATGCAGAACATCTCCGCCGAGAGCGAGAAAAAGCGATCTCGTTCGCGCTCGGCCGCGCGCCGCTCAGAGAGGTTGACCATTGACCCGATCATTCGGCGCGGTGCCCCGTCGGCATCCCGGAGCACGTAGCCGCGATCGAGCATCTCCGCGTAGCTCCCATCCCCGCAGCGGAAGCGGTATTCGGACGTCCAGATCTGCGTGTCGGAGTCGAGCGCGTCGGTGAGGCTCGCGGTGGTCGCGTCCCGATCCTCCGGGTGAATACGCTCCGTCCACCACTCGACGCCTCCGATCTCCTCCGGCGCTGCACCGAACGCGCTGCTCGCGCTGTCGCTCCACTGCACCACGCTGGTGCGGATGTCCCAATCCCAGACGACGTCGTTGGTGGCGCGCGCGGCAAGTCGGTGGCGTTCTTCGCTCGCCGCGAGCGCAGCCGTTCGCGCCTCGAGCGTGGCGGCCATGTTGTTGAACGTCGCGGCAAGCGCGCCGACCTCGCCGGGCGCGCTCAAGTCCGTGCGCACACCGAGGTCGCCGGACCCGAAACGCGCCGCGTCGGCCGTGAGCTTCCGCAGTGGGTCGGCAATGCGCGCCGCCACGAGTGCCGCGAGGAATAGCGCCCCGCCCAGGCCTAACGCGCCGAACAGCGCCAGGAATCGCCACTCCTCGTTTGCCATCGGCGGCAAGTCCTCGTCCGGCCGACCGACGATGACGAGCCATGGCGCAGCGGTGACGCGTTGGTAGGCATACGGGCCTCCCATGCGCACATCGGCCGAATCGATGAATCCGGATCGGTCATCCCGCAGGCGACGGATGCGGTCGGCTATGCGGACCCGGGTTCCGACAGCGATGGGCGTCCCGCCCGCACGGGCGAGCACCGTACCGTCGTCGTCGACGAGCGTGATGATTGTGCTGGATTTTCCGGGCGTGCCGACCGCGAGGTATCGGCCGAGGATGTCGAGCCGCGCGGACACGGAGGCGACGCCGGTGATGGTGCCGTCCTGCCGGATGCGGCGAGCCATCGTTAGGCTCCAGCCGCCGGTCTCACGGCTCTCGATCGGGCGACCAACCGTCAGGTGCGTCGCCGCAAGCGCTTCCCGGAAGAACCGGTGCGCGGCGACCTCCATCTTCCGGGCCCGCGCCGGATCGGCGTCGGACGACCCGATGTTGTGGCCGTCGACGCCCCACAGCGCGAGGTTCGTGATGTAGGGCGGAAGCTCCTCGCGCAGCCGGCGCAGGATCTCGTCGTTTCGTGCGACGGACGCGGGGTCGGCAGACGCCCCCTCCGCAATCGCGACGAGCAAGCCGTCGACGGTACCGAGCTGGTCGTCGACGCGAGCGCCGACCTGCGCCGCCAGATCGCGTAGCCGGGCGCGGGTGTCACGCTCGTGGTCACGCTGGTAGCTCGCGTAGGTCGTCGCGAAGAGGACGATCCACGGCACGAGCATCGCCAAGACCAGGAGCACCAGGCGCTCCCGGATCCCGATCGCCGCCACTCGCGCGCGGAACTGGTTCGCCATTCGTCTCACGGGCGAATCACCGTTCGCCCCGTGGCAAGGAAGCAACCGACAAGCCGACGGGCACCAGACCTCATGACAGGGGCTGACGTTTCAATCGGGCTAAACGTAACCGACCCGAGGTAAGGTCGTACAGCGCAATCAATTCGCTTCCGCCTGTGCCTCGTTTGTCCCACTTTCGCTCGGCTTCGGGCGCGATTCGGAGGGTTCGACGACACTGAGCATAGCCGGTCCGTCCGAGTGCTGGTAGCTCTCGCGCATGACGCGCGACGAACGCCATCCCGCGACCGCCATGATGTCGACGTCGGGAGGAGCCGGCGACCGCCGAGGCGAAACACGACGCCCCAATTCAGCACGGCCATCAACGTCGTCAGCTCGTTGCGAATGGTCCCGTCATGGACACCCGGCTCCTGACCCCGTTTGTGGGGCGACTCCAGCGTCCCGCTCCGGCGCGCCAGCGCGTACGAGTCGACATCGTGCTGCGAGAGGTCGTCGATGACGCGATCGCGCGCGATGTGGCGCTCGAGGATCTCGAGGTGCGCGCGGACGGTCTGCTGTCGGTAGGTCGCGAGGAGCGGGATCCGGTGCTGGCGGTAGAGCATTATGAGTTGCCCGAACGTCACCGCGCCGGTCTGCCCCGCGAGCTGGAGCTCCGCGGTGATCAAACCGGCGCCAGATATCGCGCGTGAAGCGATCGAGCTGCCGCCGGTTCATGCGCTCCACACCGATGCACCACGCGGCCACAATGACGGGCGGCGCCGGTGAGGCTGTCGTGACAACTTCCGGGCCCGGATAGTTCGGTTCGAGGCGATGCGGTTTGTAGCCCATGCCGGTTGTCGTCAGCTGACCTGGCGTCACGGCCCTCGCCTCAAGAGATGACACCGGGCTGTTACACGCCGGTCCGTGCGGTGACTTGAGAGCAGGTGAGAGCGGATTGGTCTACACGGTCATCCTGCCAAAGGACCCGCCCGGGAGGCCGCGCCGACACCGCGGTGGCCTACCCGCCGAAGAAGCCGCAGTAGCACTCGTTAGGGCATGGCAAGCATGCCGATCAAGCATTGATCGATAGGCAGCATGCGGTATGTTGCGAGGCTTTCTACCTAACGACGAGTGACAGTGTCGTATCACAGACCAGCCATCGCCGAGATCAATCCATTGACCAAATGGATGACAGGCCGTATAGTGCATTATCCAACGGTCAACAACACAATACTGTCGCCCTACCAGCCATTGGTTCCGGCGAGCCATCGCAGCCTTGTCCGGTTTGGAGCCCATTCGTTAGGCCGCTGTATTGGGTGTCGGTAAGCGCAGCAGCAGCGTAGGTGCGCGACCGCTGAATGACGCCTCGCTGACGCCTATGCGTAGCGTGTGCGGCATGCTCTTTCTCTGGTTCGACCATCCGTTAATCGAGGCGTGGCTTGAGCGACAGCTCGCTGCGCCTCGCCGCGACCAAACCGCGGCCGTGGGTACGAGCTTACATTATGGGCTCCAATGACGATCAGGGACGATAATACGCTCGGCGACGCGCCGCTCGAGACGGTTGCGTTGTGGGTCAGCGCAGTGCGGACCATGGACGGGGACGTGCTCGCGCCGGTCATGGTGCGGCTGCGGCGCACCTGGAGTAGAGAATCGCTCAAGCCCGTTGAAGCTGCGGTGGAGGCAAGACGTGCCGAGCTCGAATCGCACTAAGTCACGCCTTGTCGCCGAGCCCACGCTGCGTCGCGCGAGATCACGCGGGACGAACTGGCGCGGCTGATCGGGAGCCTTCCGCCCGATGTTCGCATCACGATTGAGTTTCACGTCCGCACCGGGAACCCGGTTCTCACCGATCCCGAGAAACCCTTAACGATCGCGCAGGCGGCGGAAGCGTTGAACGTCTCGCGGCCACGATCATGCGGATGGCGGGGCTCGTATGGCTGGAATTCCAGAGCGCGGGCCGACGTAAGATCAAACGCATCACAGCCGAAAGCGTGCGGCGACTCCGCGATGCCTCCGATCACTAGACACCGCCGCGTTCACGCCAGAATCGCGTAGGACCGACGATCTCATTGCCGGCTCTTCGTTTTCTGGCTTTTTACGCGGCCCTGTCTCGCGGCGGCGCGTTCCCGCTCTCATCTTGCATCCGCCAATGCCCGATCGTCGCGTGGAACTCCAGACGCCGTTGAATACGGACGCCGGACGTGCCGCGCGCGTGGGCGAGATCATGCGGGACGCCGCGACCAGGCTCCGTGGCGTGTGCGCGAATCTCTCGGACGACCAGTTTGACGCGCTTCTGCGGCGCATCGCCGAGGTGACGGTGAAGTACGAGGCGCTGGCCGAGCTGCGGGCCGCGCGTCTCGCCACGCCGCCAGGGGAGCACGCTCCTCTGCGACCGCCGGCTCCATAGCACGCCGTGCGAGACGGGGCACGCCGAAGGCTGCTGAGCGACTGAGCGTCGTGGGCGCGCGTGATCGCCCGGCAAGTTCTTTCCGCCGTCGCTCGATCGCCCGCCGCAGATCGAACAGGCTCGCGCGGTCCCACTGCCGGAACGACCGCTTCGATCGGGGCGTCGCGGGGACTGACGTCGTTAGGTGCTTCGGAAACCGCGACGGGTCGGCGTTTGCGTCGAACGCCGCGCCGCAGGGACCGTTATTGCCGTTATTGTGTCGCCGGGCGAAGGCGCAGGGGGCCGGGGTCGCCAGTAACGTCGGTTTAGCGCACCGCTTCGAGCGCGCGCCGAAACTCCCGCGCCGACTGGAACCGGTCGCCGGGGTCCCGCAGCAGTGCCCGCGCCACCGCCGCGACGAGCGCCGCCGGCGCGTCTGGGCGCAACACGTCGACCGGCGTCGGAGGCCCGGCGAACCGGCGGGCGATCACCGCCCGGGGCGTCGGCCCGGGGAACGGCGGCGACCCGGTGACCATCTCGTATAGGACGCCGCCGAGCGAGAAGACATCGCTCCGCCCGTCCAGCGGGCACTCGCCCGTCACCTGCTCGGGACTCATGTACATGAGCGTGCCCATCACGTGGCCTAACGTGAGCGTAGAATGGTCCCCGGTGTCCGGGACAGGCGTCGGATGCTCAGTTGCGATGCTCACCCCCAGCTCGTCGATCGCGCGTGCGATGCCAAAGTCGGCGAGGAGTGCGTGGCCCGCCGCGCTCAGCAGCACGTTCTCGGGCTTGACGTCGCAATGCACGACGCCGCGACCGTGCGCGTATTCCAGCGCGCTGGCCAGGTCGCGGGCGATCTGAGCGGCCTCCAGCACCGGCAGGCGCCCGTCGCGCGCGAGCCGCTGGCGCAGGCTCTCGCCCTCGACGTAGGGCATCGTGAACCAAATCCGGCCGTTCGACTCGCCGGAGTCGTGGACGGCGAGAATGTACGGATGCTGGAGCCGGGCGCTGGTGGCGATCTCGCGCCGGAACCACGTCAAGGCGATCGCGGCGCCGAGCTCGTTGTGGAGCACCTTGAGCGCGACCTGTCGCCCGTGCCGGAGGTCCTCGGCGCAATACACCGTCGCGGACGCACCCCGGCCGAGCTCGCGGCCGAGGACGTAGCGGCCCGCGAGCGCCTCCGCCCACGAGGTATCACGCACGTCGGCCTCGTGAACCGCTCGCGCGCCTGAGACCGCGTCTGATTGCGGAGCGGCGCCGACGGACTCATCACCTTCCACAGGACCTCCGAGGGGTCGGCGCGTCGGTGACCCGTTCGCCACCGGAGATTATGTAAGAAAGACCGCCCTCGTTCAATGCTGGCTCACCGTTCCGGGCGCGCTTCGTTCGAGACGAGCCGAGGGCGGGAATCGCAGTGACCGACCGTACGGTATGGCGCCATGCGAACCCGACTGCTCGGCGGCAGCATCGGATGTTGTTACCGGTTGCCCTGCCGGGCGCGGAAATGAGCACCGGAGTGCAGGGCCGATTTGGATGCGCGATGCGGCTTGTACGCCATGCCGGCGAGCTCCCGGTCTCGATTGCCGAGTAAATCCAATAGGCGCGCCTTGCGACCCTTGCGCGACAAACACTTCCGTTGTCAGCCGCTGTGCCAAACCGTAATGTCAATGCTCAGCGCTCCCCGAAGGGACCGTGGCGTACCAGCTCGAGCAGCTGTTCGCCAGCCTTCACGACTTTTTAGCCACGACGATTCACGCCGCGGGGCCCTGGGCCGTTCCGATGGTGGTCGCGGTCGCGGGACTCATTGGGCTGGCGAATCGCGACCGCATGATGTCCGGGTTCGGCATATTCCTCGTTTTCGCGACGATCGCAATTGTCGCTATCGTGTTCGCCTTCCAGAGCGGCCGGATGTAACTAGCCGGCGAACTCGCGACGTCGTCGCTCGATCGCTCGGCGGAGGTCCAACAGCGACGCGCGGTCCCACTGGCGGAACGTCCGCTCGTCGAAGTCCGCCAGCTCGTCGGGACCGATCGTGGCGACAAGCGTGACCTATAGCGCGACTGTTTGGGGCGGGGAGGGGCCGACACCGGTGTCGTCGTTAGGTCCTGCGGGAGCCGGTAGCGGTGGACGCTCGACCGACCCGAGACGTACCACACCCGGCTTTGGCGGTCGCGGTAGGCGATCGGCGGTTGCGTGGGCGTGCGGGGCATGACACTTGGTATCGCAAGGGTAACGCCGGCCACCGGCCGTCCCGACTTGACGCCACAGGGTCTAGTCCCCGCGAGGGGCCGCCCCGTAGTAGCGCTCGATGCACCAGCGGATCACCGACTCGGCGAGCGCTCGCTCGTTGGGCTTCACGTAGCGATCGACCACGCCAGCAGCGCGCATCTCTTGTTTGAGGTCGATAATGACCCGCTCGACGGGCTCTCCGCGCTGGCGAGCCGCGTCGACGTACTCACACACCGCATCGCGGAGTGACGCCGCTTCGGCGCCGCTCGCGCGCATGGCCGTGCGCAGGTTCGCGGCGAGTATCTCGCGCGAGGTCGTAGGCGCCGGCGGGGAACCGGTGCGCGGCCCGGGGGTCGGCTCGGTCATGTGCAAGTTCGATGTGCGCCGCGAAAGATTGCGCAACCGATACCGCACGATCAAGGCCAGCTCATCTACAACAACGACTGCGTGGAGTGCGAGGCACTGGCACTCGCATTGCGCGCCAAACCTCGATCGTCGTGTCGTCATCAGGGGCCGCGTGGTGATGCTGATAAACGTGGACGAGGGCAGTGGGCCGTACGACCGGCGATACGTTGACCGCAGCGGAATTCTGTGGTGCGTCCGCGAGCGATTGCTGCGCGAGTGCGGCCGCGCGCTGTATTTCGAGAGCGTCATCGGTTTTCGCCGGGTAACGCATTATCCACCCGACTGCCGTGAGCTCCCGACCGCCGAGCTCGAGATTCTGAGCTTTACGCGCTGAACGTGCCACCCGCGACGTGCCACGCGCGCCTCTGACGGTCGCGGTATGGGATCGGCGATCGCGCGTGAAGACGCGACGTTAGGCCCTTAAAGTCGAGGTAAACAAAAATGGCGCCGCCGAGACTTGTGTCGGTTCTACCGAGCGAAGAAAGCGGTAAGCACTGGGTCTATTTCGAGGACGGCAGGATCGCCCTCGTTGACCCGAAGAACGCCAGCGTATTCCAAGTCACTCAAATTCCCGAAGACCTCGAAACCGCGGCGAAGAAGCGGCGGAAGGGCTCATGAAGGCTTATAACCGTTTGAGGAAAAAGCACGGGCTCCCACCAAGCCCTTAGCTATTTGCGCGATCCCAATGGCGGAACGTCCGCTCTTCGAGATCCGCTGAACGTCTCATACGACACGGTCAAGCGGTTGGCCGGGCTCCAGTGGGTGTCAGACCAGGGCACGGGCCGACGCAGGATCAAACGCATCTCGGCCGAGAGCGTGCGGCGACTCCGCGATGCGTCGAGTCACTAGACACCGCCGCGTTCACGCCAGAATCGCGTAGGACCGACGATCTCAGTGCAGCGGCGGCCACTTCCGACCATCGGAGGCGCACCTAACGGTTTCCCCGGAAATGTTCCGGTGTGCCGAATGTGTGCCAGGTGGGTCGGGCAAAACCGGGGGAAACGCGGTCAGCGTCGGCGATCTCACGACGCTGGAACGCGGGAACGGCGGGTTAACCTACTTCCCTGCCCTTCGTTGAATCCGGGCTAAACGGAACGCGGGGAGTCGGCATCCCACAGTCAGACGCCCACTGGCGCGGCGTCCGACCCCGACTATTGAACGGAAGGCCTCATGACCGCTTCACCGTTCCGCCGCATCGCCATCATTGGTGCGCTCGCGGCATCGTCGTTCGTGCTCGCAGCCTCATCGTCCGCGTTCGGACCGCCGTGGATCTCTGTCGAAACACCGCCGAACCCGTTCGACGCGACGTCCCGCGGGGCGTTCCTCGTCGTCCACACGTATCACCACGGAGACGTCGTCGCGTCCGGGGTCACCGGCTCGGCCGAAGGCATCGTCTCGGGCGCCCGCCGCAGCATTCCGCTCGTATTCGACACCACCACACGACGGGGGACATACGCGCTCCGTAAGCAGTGGCCGAGCGAAGGAACCTGGATGCTGGTGATCAACACAGGTGGCCGCGCCCAGGGCGTCACGGCGCTGGTGGACATCTCGTCGCAGGGCGAAGTCGCAGGGGTGCGCGTTCCGACCCGACGGTCGTCGGATGGCTGGGACTTGCCCCAGCAGGTCACCGCCCGCGACATCGACGAGGCCCTGGAGACTCGCGCGTCACATGCGCTGAGCACGCGGAAATAGCGCCGCGCGCGGCTCTACATTTGCAAATACCAGGAGCGTGCGACGGCACCGGGCGATCGGCGAACGACTGCGCGTCAGGGCCGTGAACCACCCTTTCACGCTCCTGGATTCCAACGGACGTGCAGATCGTTTTGTGGACACTCGGCGCCGCCGTACTGCTTCTCTTGCTCGTGCTGGCGCTCATCGGGCTTCGATATTTGACGCGCGGAACGCCGGTAGCAGATGTGAGCGGCGTCGATGGGAATGTCGAGCTGCCGCGCACCGGCGATGACGAGTTCAGGACGTCGATCGAGCTGTTGACCGGAACGAAGCTCACGTGCGGCAACCAGGCCGTGCTCTGTCTCAACGGCGACGGCACGTACGATCGATTGTTCGAGGACCTCGCGGGCGCGACGCTGACGATCACGCTGCAGATGTACTATTGCCAGCCCGGCAAAGTCGCCGACCGATTCGCCGAGATCATGCGGGACCGCGCGAAGGCTGGCGTTCGAGTGCTCTTCCTGCTGGACGCGTTCGGATCGGCAAATCTCACGAAGGCCTATCTGCAGTCGCTCTCCGAGGCCGGCGTGGAAGTGGTGAAGTTCCGGCCGGTCAACTGGTATCAGCTCGAAAAGGCCTACGCGCGATCGCACATTCGCGTGGTCGTCGTGGACGGGCGCATCGGATACACCGGCGGCTTCGGGATGGATGACAAGTGGCTCGGCGATGGTCGGCACGACGGCCAGTGGCGCGATACGAATGTGCGGTTCACCGGTCCGGCGGTGCTGCAGCTGCAGGCGACGTTCGCGAAAGGATGGGCCGAAGCGACCGGTGAGCTGCTCACCGGCCTGGAGCTCTTTCCGCCCGCCACCGAAGACGGCAAGCGCGGCGCAATGCTCGCGACGCTTCTTCACACAGCGCCAACGATCGGCAGCACCGCAGCTGAGCGACTGCTCGCGCTCTCCATCGCCGCCGCGCGCCACACGCTCTACATCACCAATTCCTACTTCGTGCCCGACGAGGATTTCGTTCGCCTGCTGCGGGAAGCGGCCGCGCGCGGCGTCGATGTTCGCGTGCTCACGCCCGGAACACTCAACGACGTGAAGAGCACGTGGTATGCGGGGCGCGCGCAGTATGAGCGCCTGCTCGACGGTGGCGTTCGTATCTTCTGGTACCAACCCGCGATGATCCACGGCAAATCGTTCGTCGTGGACGGCTGCTGGGCGTCGATCGGCACGATGAACTTCGACAACCGGTCGCTCGCATTCAACGACGAGTCCAACCTGCTGGTCCTCGACGACGGTTTCGGCAGGACGGTGCGCGAGATGTTTCTCGATGATCTCACGCGATCGAGAGAAGTGACGCTCGAGCAGTTCAGGCGGCGGCCGCGCAAGGATCGAATCCTCGAGTGGGGTGCAAGCCGCGCCGCGCGTATCCTGTAGGGCCGCCGCTTAGATTCGTGGGATGAGCAGCGTAGCCGAACACGACGAGCGCGTCCGTCTCGACAAATGGCTCTGGGCCGCGCGGTTCTTCAAGACTCGCGGCCTGGCGGCGGACGCCATCGACGGCGGCAAGGTGGACGTCAATGGCACGCGCGCCAAGCGTGCGAAGATGGTTCAGGTCGGGGACGAGGTTCGCGTCAGGCAAACGCCGTTCGAGCATGTCGTTCACGTTTGCGGGGTATCGGAGCGACGTGGGCCGGCCAGTGTCGCGGCGACGTTGTACGCGGAGACGCCCGAGAGCAAAGCCAGGCGCGATGCGTTGGCCACGCAGATGCGGAGCCTGCCGTCGGATGATTGGGAAAGCGGCCGGCCGACAAAGCGCGACCGCCGAGACATCGATCGCTTACGGGGTCGATAGTCGGTAGTCGGGAGTCGGTAGCTAATGGCTATCGACTAAAGGCTATCGGCTAACGATGTCGGCGAGGGTCGGCGTGTCCAGGCGGTGGCCACCGTTGAACGTCACGAGTCGCGCGTCCATTCCGGCCGCGCTGAATCGGCTGACCTCGACGTCGGCAGCTGCCCAGGACGCGAGCTCGTCACGCACACCCACAGCGAAGACCACCGGCGCGCCCGCGAGTCGGTCGCCCAGCTGTGACAGTTCCACGTCCGCCGGGAACGAACCGGCCCAGAAGACCACCTCGTTCGCCCGCACACGCCGTCCGCGCACGAGCCAGCGGCTCACGGTTGCGACACCCTGCGAGAACCCCAGCACGCGCAGCCTAACGTGGGTTTCGGACGCCTCCGGGAGGAGCTGATCGAGCAGCGCATCCAGATATACGATCTGATCGGCGATCTCGTGCTCCCGATCCTCCCGCGTCATCCATGTCGCGCCAACGCCGGCTTGAGTGTTCACCCCCACGCGCGATCGCTCGAGATAGAACCGCGACAGGCCTTCCGGCGCGACAATGCGTCTCCAGGGAGTCGCGAGCGGTACGAACGGCTCGAGGAATTTCGCAGCGAGCTGCCCGTACCCGTGCACCACGATCCATAGCTCCCGAAGCTCGTTCGCGTCTGCCTCGCCTTCGCCGCGTCCACCGACGGTGAAGTAGCGAGCGGTGCGCGTGACCGCGAGGTGATGCTCGATCATCAGGTCCTGGGTTTGACGAGCAATCGCTGCCCGACGCGAATGCTGGGCGAGGACAGCGCGTTCCAATCCTGAAGCTCCTCGATGGTCACGTTGAATTGGCGGGCGATGAGCTCCAGCGCGTCGCCGCGCGAGACCACGTAAAAGATCGGCTGGCGAGCGGCGTCCGCGACCTCGAGCGCCTTCTGCCGTTCGGCCTCCAGGCTATCGCGGATCGCCTGCTGCCGCCGGGTCATGAGCGTGAGCACGCGGTCGAGTCGCGACCGTTCGGCCGGCGTCACGCCGAACGTGCGCATCTGGCCGGGCGCGCGAATCACGACGCCGTTGAGGCTCCCGAGGAAAACTCGCCCGCGCCACAGATCGATTGGCCGATCGTACGGGAATGACGATTCCTCGAGCAGCTGAGGCTCCGGCTCGCGCGGCAGAATCTCTTCCGGCGGAACGCCAACGTAGAGAAGCCGGCGGTTCGTTGCCGCGACGACGCCGTGCGTGACCCGGAAGTAGTTCCACCAGTGCCGTGCGATCACCGGCGCGCGCCAGTCGATCCCCTCACCGCGCTCGAGCATGAGCTCGAGCTCGCTGTTCGCCACCCGGGCCGACCCCTCGGCGTCACCACGATGCACGAACAAAAGTCCCCCGACGATCGCCACCAGAAGCGCGATCACCGCGCCCCACGCCGATACGCGCAGCGCGACACGCCAACGGGGCAGCGGCGGCGGCGCGGGTCGCGTGCGCCGCGCGGCTGCCTCCATCTCCTCGGTCCAACCGGTCGACGGTTGTGCAAACGCAGGGTCGGGCAGTTGACTCATCGACTTCGACGCTAGAAACACGAGCGGCCCCGCGCAAGCGCGGAGCCGCAACCATGCTCACGGTGGCGGTCGGACGACGCGATCAGTGGCCTCGTTCTGCCGCGGCAGCTTCGCCCTTCGGCTGCTCCTGCCGCTTGTATTCCCCTGTCACATCTCTCGGGTGCCGGTACGTCTTCTTGTGAATCATACCGGCCGTCGTGAACGCTCCCGCGACGAGTGCAATGATGAACAGGGCAACTCCCCAGCCCTGCGAGAAATTCCCTTCGATCCGTCGGGTCGTCGGTTGCATTGGGTTCGGAATACGGTTGAAGTCCCGAAAATGTAGCCGCGCCTACCGTAGCTTCGCTACTCGGTCCTTGCCGGCCTTCTCGATGGTGGCATCGGCCGCGTCGATCGCACGCGCGGTCGCCCTGGACGATCCGCCGACCTCGATCTCCAACATGGTGCGAACGGCACGTCGATACCAATCGGTCCACGTGTCGAGAATCAGCCGTTCCCTGCCACGATCGCCGCCCTTGGCAATGACTTCGCGCGAGAGCGCGGTCTCGGCGTCGAGCCGGGTGATGGCCGCGCGCTCGAGCTCGCCGATGAGCCCGCGCGCCGTCGCACTGTCCGCCGACGCCAGCGTCAGCGCGGACACGAGCGCCGAGACGCCGACGTTCGCGAGCTCGCGCGGCGACACGTTAGGCAGCCGGTCGTTGTCCGTGTGATAGAACACGTCGGTGAAGTGCCAGAAGAGAACCCCGGGCTTGTGGGCGTCGAGAAACGGCACGTGGTCGCTTCCCCCTTCGAACGGGTTCGTGCGCACGACCCACCCGGTTACGGCGGCCTGGTCCAGGCACCGCTGCAGGACGAAGTCGTTGAAGAAGTGCGGCCGGAGTTGATCCACCGTGAGCGGGCTTCCGCCCCATTCGGTATGGTGATCGTCGCCTCGTGTCCAGACCGCGGACGGGTCGGGCATCTTCTCGATCAGGAAGGTCCCGCCGGTCTTCTGCGTGTCCTCGCCCACCATGTCGAGGCTGAGCCCCCATTTGACCGTCGCCGCGCGCGACTCGTCCGCCAGGTAGCGACGGGTCGCCTGGATCTCATTGCCCCAGATGAATGTGATCGACCGACGTGGGTCGACGGTGCCGGCTTGTACGAGCGACGCTGCCACGCGCGCCATCTCCACCTGGGCGCCGACGCCGGACGCGTTGTCGTTGGCGCCGGGCTCCTGCACGTGCGCGCTGAAGACGAACCGCTCGTTAGGCCTCGCGCTCCCATGGACGTCGGCAATGACGGTACGCTCGGAGGCCGTGGAGAACCGGGACCGCGTCATCACTCGCACGCGCACGGGACCGGCGGCGAGCGCTCGCCGCAGCGCCTCGCGGGCGTCGAACGAGAGCAACAGTCCCCACGCCTTTGTGTCCGCATCGGCCGAAATGGATGAGAACTGGATGGAGGTGCCGTGCGACTCGGGTTGCGTGTAGGCGGGCATTGCGTACGCGAGCACGCCGATCGCGCCTCGCTTGCGAGCCTCGTTCGACAGGCGGCCAACGGGCATCTCACCGAACACGATCTTTCCGGCGACTGGCACGCGGTCGAACCCACCATCGTCGCCCTTGCCGACCGATACGACCTCGGCCTCCACGCCGCCCTCCGGCGTGGACGATGAGTTGACCGCGAGCATGTTGCGGTTCGTGGCGAATCGGAGAACCGGAGTCGCCGATCCAACGATCGTGAGCGACGCATCCAGTGGATCCCACGCGGGACCGGACATGGGTCGTTGCTCGATTCGGAACGTGAGGCGATCGGCGGGCTTCGCGGCCTTCTCCTCGACGTATCCGGCGGCGCGCAGTTGCTCGGCGATGTGGTCTATGCTTTCCTCGAATCCGCGATTGCCCGGCCACCGCCAGCGTTGCTCAACGAACGCGACGGTCGAGAGCGCCCGATCGCCGGAGTACGCCGGGCGCACGACGTCGAAGAGCCGCGATACCGCCGGAGGTGGGGAAGACGAGGGGGACGCAGCCTGCGCGACCAGTCCAGGCGGGGCGAGTGCGGCGAACGCCATCAGCGCGCCGACCAGGGCGCGTGAAAACGAAGACGCCGCGTTGGCGCGGCGTCTCGTCTCAGTCAATGTCTGCATGCCCTCAATAATCAGCTTGCCACGCGTTCGATGCCACTCTCGTGCAAAGCGAGCGGAAGGGCCACGCGCGCCAGGTGGTCGCTCATCGCCTGCGCCGCCCGATCGGGATCCCTGTCGGCGATGGCATCGATGATGTCGCGGTGATCGGCGAGCGCCGTCGGGAGCCGACTACCGTCGAAGTCATCGCGATAGAGCCGTTCGGTCCTGAGGAGCGCGACGATCGTCTGGCTGAGCAGGACGAGCACCGGGTTGCCGGTCGCCCGAGCCACCTCGACGTGGAACTCTGTGTCGCCGTCGACCAGCCGCGCGGAGATGGAGTTTTCTTCCTCGAGCTCGGCCGAGATCGCGCGCAGTCGCGCGATATGGGCGTCGGTACGCCGAATGGCCGCCAGGCGAGCGGTGGGGATCTCGAGCAGCTCGCGAGCCTCCTGAACGCTGGCGACGTTATGGGGCTCGTTTCTGAGCAGGAGGGTCATCGACTCGACCACCCGGTCCGGCGAGAGGTTCGTCACGAACGTGCCACGTCCGACGAAGACCTCGATCAGCCCCTTTTCCGTGAGCGACTTGATCGCCTCGCGAACCGCAGTGCGGCTCACGCCGAACCGTTCAGCGAGATCACGCTCGGCCGGAATCTGGTCGCCCGGCTTGAGGGCCCTCGAGAGAATCTGCTGCTGGATCTGGTCGACGATCTCCTGGTAGAGCCGCTCCTTCGGCTTGATTGGCAAATACACAGGCATCTTTATCCGTCCTGGAGCCAGAGGCGGCGACTCCGGAGCGTACCGGAGCGTCACCGATGAAACTGGTTGCGTGCTACGGAGCGTGCACGCGTGATGTAATTCGAAATACGCGGGTGAGGCCTCGAGCGTTGGCGTTGGTGCGACGACCGGACATTCGATGCGGTCCGCTCGCTCACCGCGTCCTCGTTGGCGGACATTCCCTAGTGGCCGTCGCCCTCCACCCGTACCTTCTCGTCCCATGCACCTCACACCAGTTTCGCGGCGGACGCCGCTCTCGCTGGACGATCGCTCGGCGGCACGGCCGTCCGAGCTCCCTGATGATGACGAGCTGAAGCCAAAAACGAACGAGCTGCTGAAACGGCTCGGCGAGCTGCAGGCGACCCTGTACGCCGACGCGAGGTATGCAGTGCTCGTCGTCCTCCAGGCCCGTGATGCCGGCGGAAAGGACGGCACGGTCCGCAAGGTCTTTGGCGCGTGCAACCCACTCGGCTGTCAGGTGACCGCTTTCAAGGTCCCAACACCCCTGGAGCTCAGCCACGATTTTCTCTGGCGCATTCATCAGGCGGTTCCTGCGCGCGGAATGCTCGGGATCTTCAATCGCTCTCACTACGAGGACGTGCTGGTCGTTCGCGTGAAGGACCTCGTGCCGAAAGCGGTCTGGTCGAAGCGGTACGACCGGATCAACGAGTTCGAGCAGATGCTCGACGACAATCGCGTGAAGATCATCAAGTTCTTCCTGAACATCTCGCGCGATGAGCAGGCGAAGCGGATGCGCGACCGGTTGTCGGATCCGAAGAAGAACTGGAAGTTCCGCGCGGGCGATCTCGACGATCGCGAGCTGTGGGACGAATACACGAAGGCGTATCGCGACGCGCTGCGGCTGTGCAGCACGCCGTGGGCGCCGTGGTACGTGGTACCGGCCGACGACAACAAGGCGCGCAACTATTATATCGCGCGGACGATGGTGGATACGCTGGAGGGGCTCGGCCTGCGGTACCCGAAGGCCGACAAGGCGGCGTTGAAGCTCAAGCGGAAGCTCAAGTGACGGGTGAGAGCATGGGCGGCGCCCGCGCGATCGAGCACCGCACCGTATCACGTAAAACTCCCGGCGACGGCAAGCTCGAGATCACGAAGTCCGCGGCGGAGCGTCTCGAGCCGTTAGGCGCGCAGTTTTCACTCCTCGTCGACGGCAAGCATGGCGACGGAGCGCTCGGCACGATGCCATGCACCTGCCGCGGCCACGACAAGCCACACGTGCATTACTTCGTCGCGAGCGATCTTCTTCGATCGCTCGCGGCGGGAAGCGAAGTCGATCTCTTTCTCGACGAGGATGCCCGGCGGCTGCTCGTCGTAACGGCCTGACCGCCGACGGCTTCACGCGGAGTGATCCGATGGCATTGCCCGCTTCCGAGTTCATGACGACGACGGCGAACTTCCTGGACGGTTACCGCATCGTGCGGACGTTCGGTGTGGTTCGAGGCATCACCGTCCGATCGCGGTCAGTCTTCGGCACACTCGGCGCTGCGCTGCAGCAACTGCGCGGTGGTGAGATCTCCTTTCTCACCGAGCTCTGCGAGCGAACGCGTCACGATGCGTTCGCATTGGCGATCGAGCACGCGCGCCAGCTCGGTGCCAACGCGCTCGTGGCCCTGCGCTACGACGCCACAGAGATCATGGCAGGTGTGTCCGAGGTGTTGTGTTATGGCACCGCGGTTCGAGTCGTGCCTGCCCGCGACACGGACGACGCCGTTTGACGCACATCCTCACCGCCGCCCTCACGATTAAGTGACCCGTGCTGCTCGCCGGTGACATCGGTGGGACCAGAACCCGACTTGCGCTTTACGACGAGTCGGCCGGCCCGCTTCGTCGCATCGCGTCAACGCAATACGAGAGCAGGTCGGCGTCGACGCTCGAGGAAATCGTTCTCCGCTTTCTCGACGAGAGCGGCAAGCCCGAGACGACGGCCGCGTGCTTCGGCGTCGCAGGGGCGGTCGTGGGAGGACAGGTTCGCGCGACGAACCTCCCGTGGCAGGTCAGCGAGGACGGCCTCGCGGAGCGTCTCAAGATCCCGCGCGTTCGTCTCCTGAACGATCTCGAGGCAGCGGCGCATGGAGTCGTCGCGATCACGGATCCAGCGTCGCTTGTCCTGCTGCAGGCGGGGAAGCCCCCGGAGGAGCGGCGCGCGCTCGCG
>DATCGG010000401.1:0-6454 GCA_036509075.1 Gemmatimonadaceae bacterium | reverse complement strand
GAAGCTCGCGCGCGCGAGCCCCGGTGGTGCGGAAAGATCCGTCACGGAGAGGACGACATCGCCTAACGTTCTCACTGGTCGCTCGGGAAAGAGCCGCGCCATCTCCCGGCCGACCATCTGCGCGACGATCCGCTCGTCGGTAGTGGCCGAGAGCGTGCCGGTGTCCACGGTGCGTCCGTCGCGCAACACGGTGTAGCGATCGGCAATCTCGCGCACCTCCTCGAGGAAGTGGCTGATGTAGACGACGGCGATGCCGCGCGACGCCAGATTTCTGACGAGCCGGAAGAGCCGCTCCACGTCCTCGCGCTGGAACCGGCTCGTGGGCTCGTCCATGAGAACGATCCGGGTATCCGCCGCCAGCGCTCGGCAGATCTCGACGACCTGCTGGGCGGGCAGCGAGAGGTCGCCGACGCGAGCGTCCGGATCGAGATCGGTGTGCTCGAGACGCTCGAGCAGCGCGACCGATCGGCGGAGCGATGCGGTGCGGTCGATCCAGCCCCACTGTGCAACCTCGGCACCGAGCAGGATGTTCTCGCTCACGGTGAGGTGGGGGGCGAGCGACAGCTCCTGGTGGATGAGCGTGATGCCGCTCCGGCGCGCGTCGAGCGCCGATTCCGGAGTGTAGGGACGACCGCCCAGGTTCATCGTCCCGGCGTCGGGCCGAATGGCGCCGCTGAGCACGTTCATGAGGGTGCTCTTGCCGGCGCCATTCTCCCCCACGAGCGCATGGACCTCGCCCGCCCGCACGCTGAAGTCGACGCCGTCGAGGGCGGTCGTCGCGCCGAACCGTTTTACGATCCCGCTGACGTCGAGCATCTCAGCCGCCCGGCAGGTACCGAGCAACGGGCGGATTCACCAGCTCCTTCGCCTCCGGCGAATCGAGGTTCGCCGGCGTCACGACCATCACGCCTGTATCGATCCGCGGATCGACCTGCTTGCCGCGCAGATGGTCGACCATTGTCTTCACGCCCAGGTAGCCCATGCGCATTGGATTCTGCACCACGATTCCTTCGAGCTGGCCGTTCCGCAGCGCATCGATGAGAATCTGGCTCGCATCGAACCCCACGAGCTTGATCTTTCCCGCGCTGCCCATGTCCTGGAGCGCGAGCAGCATGCCGATCGTCGATGACTCGTTAGGTGTGAAGATGCCCTGCAGCTGGCTCCCGTAGCGATTCAGGAGGTTCTCCGCGGCCCGCTTGGCGGTCTCGCGCGTGGGGCCCGCGTACTGATCCGACGACACGACCTGGATGCCGGGATACGTGCCACGAATCGTCTCGAGAAATCCGGCCTCGCGCTCCTGCGTGCTCGCGGAGCCTTCCTGATACCGCAGCATGAGCACCTTGCCCTTGCCACCCAGCACCTCACCCATGCGCTGTGCCGCGAGCGCGCCGCCCTTGCGGTTGTCGGTCGCGACGAAGCTGACCATGACGTCGGACTGGAGCCCCGAGTCGATGATCACCGTCGGGATCCCGGCGCCCTTCGCTTCTTCCACCGGCCGCACGAGCGCCCGGCTGTCGAGCGGCGCGAGCACGATGCCCTGAACGCCCTGACTCAGGAATCCCTCCACGACCTGGACCTGCTGCTCGCGGTCGTCCTCCCGCAGTGGGCCCTTCCATATGATGGAGACCGTATCGCCCTGCTGCGCGAGCTCCTGCGTCGCCTGGATCGCACCCGCGTGGATGCTCTTCCAGAACTCGTGCGTCGTCCCTTTCGGGATCACGGCAATCGTGAGCGGCTTCTTTGCCCCAGCCGACCGTTTTGCGCCGCCGCCGGACCCGCCGCTGCACGCCGCCGCCGCGAATGCGACGATGCCAAGCCGAATCCACCTGCTGATGTGCACAGGTCCTCCTGGTCTTCCTCTCATGGTAAGACGACTCCCTTCACGTACTCGGGCGATCGGTGATCTCCGGCAAACGCGTCAGGCACCGCGTCGAGCGACCGGTACCGATGCGTGATGAGTGGCGCCACCTCGATCCGTCCGCGCTCGATGAGCTCGAGGGCACTCACATAGACCGTGGGGCGTCCGTCCGGCTCGAATCCACCGGATGCGCCGGCCGGGGACACCAGCCTCGGCTCCCTGAACTGGAGCAGGTTCAGCACGCTGGCGTCGACTCCGTCGTGGCCGTGGCCGTAGAGCAGTACCGTGGCCTGCTTGCGAATCAGGCGCGGCAGAGCGGCGAGTGCCGGACCTGACCCCGATGCCTCGATCACCAGCTCCGCACCTCGTCCATGTGTTCGCGCTCGGACGACGTCGGCCGCGTCGACCGCCACCGGATCCACCGCCTCAGCCCCGAAGCGCTCGGCCAGCGCGCGGCGTCTGGCGTTAGGCTCCACCACGAGCAGAAGACCGTCGAAGCCGAGCACGCGCCGCAGGTACTGGACGAACAGGAGTCCGGATGGCCCGGCTCCGCAGACGATCGCCGTGCGAACCGCGTGGCCATCGCCAGAGCCGAGTGTGTACCGCGCGTCGGCTCGTGTCAGCAGGTCGGTGGAATGGACGACGCACGCGAGTGGTTCGACCAATGCCGCCTCCGCGACGTCAACGTCTGACTCGATGCGCACGGCATTCACGGCTGGAACCGTCACGTACTCCGCAAACCCGCCAGGCAGTCCCGTGATCCCGTGCTCTCGATACATCTCGCACTGGTGCGAGTCTCCGGTCGAGCAGAACTCGCAGAGCGGCGAGCGACGTTCGCTGATGCAGTTCCGTCCCTGGTCGATGATGACGCGGTCACCCGCGCGGAGGTCGGTAACATCGCGGCCGACATCCTCCACGACGCCTGCAATCTCGTGCCCGAGAATCTGCGGCTCCTCGGCGAACGGGATGACGCGCCCATTTGCGTCCTGATTGTAATTGGCGTGGCCAGCGACGATGTGGAGATCCGTCCCGCACAGGCCGACGGCAGCGACACGCACACGCACTTCGTACGCGGTAGGCGATGGCGACGGCACGTCGCGCAGCTCGAGGCGATTCACGCCGGTGAGTACGACGGCGCGCATCAGCGGTGGCTGGCTACGAGGTTCCCGGCCCACATCGCGCCGTCGGGGAACGCGTAGTCGCGAAGGCTCTCGGGTTTCATCTCGATGCTGTAGCCGGGAGCGCTGGGCGGGACGTATCGCCCGTTTCGGATGACCACGGGATCGACGAAGTGCTCGTGCAGGTGGTCGACGTACTCGACGATTCGGTTCTCGAGCGAGGCGCTCACCGCGATGTAGTCGAAGATCGCAAGGTGCTGCACGTACTCGCACAGTCCGACGCCGCCAGCGTGCGGGCAGACGGGCACACCAAACTTCGCCGCGAGAAGCATGACGGCGAGACACTCGTTGACACCACCGAGTCGGCACGCATCGATCTGGCAGAACCGGATCGCGTTGGCCTGCATGAGCTGTTTGAACAAGACGCGGTTCTGACACTGCTCGCCGGTCGCGATACCGATCGGCGCGACGGCGCGCGCGATCGTCGCGTGGCCAAGGACGTCGTCGGGACTCGTGGGCTCCTCGATCCACCACGGATCGAACGGCGCCAGGTCGGCGATCCAGTCGATGGCCTGGCCGACATCCCACACCTGATTCGCGTCCATCATGAGCTTTCGCTCTGGGCCGATCTCCTGCCTAACGAGAGCCGACCGGCGAACGTCGTCGCGGCGGTCGCGGCCGACCTTGATCTTGAAGTGTGACCACCCTTGCGCGACCCCGTCTCGACAGAGGCGGCGAATCTTGTCGTCGGGATACCCGAGCCAACCCGCGGAGGTGGTGTACGCCGGGTAGCCCTCGCGGAGCATCTCGTGTTCCCGGTCGGCGCGCGATGCCTCGTGCCGATGCAGGATTTCGAGCGCCTGAGCCGGCGTGAGCGCGTCGGTGATGTAGCGGAAGTCGATACACCCGACGAGCGCCTCGGGGCTCATCTCCGCGAGAAGCTTCCACAGTGGCTTCCCTTCGGCCTTTGCCCACAGGTCCCACACGGCATTCACGACGGCGGCGGTCGCGAGATGGAGCACGCCTTTCTCCGGGCCGACCCAGCGGAGCTGCGATTCGCTCGTCAGGCGGCGCCAGAACGCGGCCATGTCGGCCCGGATCTCCTCGAGCGACACGCCGACGACGAGTGGCGTGAGCGCCCGGGCAGCTGCCACGCATAGCTCGTTGCCGCGGCCGATCGTGAACGTGAGCCCGTGCCCCTCCAGCGCGCTGCCGTTAGGCGCGTCGGTGCGCAGGATGACGTACGCGGCCGAGTAGTCGGGGTCGGGGTTCATGGCGTCGGACCCGTCGAGCGCGAGGGACGTCGGGAAGCGGATGTCGTACGCGTCGAGGCGGGTGATGGTGATCGGCATGGGATTCTGGTGATGGTTGTCATCCTGAGCCGTCAGGCGAAGGATCGCAGTCGTCCCGGCAGAGGGGCCCCTCTACCGGGAAAATCGCGATTCCTCGCTCCGCTCGGAATGACAATCCGCTTATGCACCGCCACCTTACATTTTCAGGGTGACGAACCCACCGTCGATGGGCACGTTGCTGCCGGTGATGAACGCCGCCGCGTCGGAGCAGAGGAAGAGAGCGAGGTCGGCGATCTCCTCCGGCTGTCCCATGCGCCCGATGGGTTGAGTGCGCGAGAGCTGCTCGAACACCTCTCGCTCACGTCCGGGATAGTTCTTCGCGAGGTAGCCGTCGACGAACGGCGTGTGCACGCGTGCGGGGCTCAAGGCGTTGCAGCGGATGCCGTGCGACACGTAGTCGCGCGCGACCGAGTAGGTCATCGTGAGCACCGCGCCCTTGGTCATGGAGTACGCGAAGCGGTCGGGTATGCCGACGGTAGCTGCGACGGAGGCGATGTTGAGGATGACGCCGCCGCGGCCTTTCATGCTGGCGACGGCGGCCTTGAGGCAATTGTAGACGCCCTTCACGTTGACGGCGTAGAGGCGGTCGAGGTCCGCTTCCGTCGTCTGCTCGACGGTGCCGATGTGCGCCACGCCGGCGCTGTTGACGAGAATGTCCACCGGGCCGAGCTGCGCTTCGACCTGCTGGAAGGCGTCGATGACGCCGGTCTGTTGGCTGACGTCGCACGCGACCGCCATGGATGTACCGCCTAACGCCATCGCTTCGCCCGCCGCGGCGACCGCCGACTCGGCCGCGACATCGATGATGGCCACCCGCGCGGCCGCGCGGGCGAACCGCAGCGCAATGGCGCGTCCGATCCCCGATCCACCGCCCGTGACGATGGCGGTCCTGGCGTCGAGCTCTCCTGCCGGCATCTCAGCGTCTAGTGGAGTGCGTTTGGGTAGCTCATTCTTTCTCCGGACTCCAGCGGTCGCACGACTTCCGCACCGGGACTTCCGCTGACCGCTATGAACATCCGGCAAGTCATGCGCGAGTGAAAGGGTCAGCGTGCGTCGTTGCGGCGATTATCGCGTCGTTCGGTGGCGTCGAGCTGCGGGGACAGGTAGCGCCCCCGATCGACGGTCCTCCCGCGCCCGTCGCGCCTGAGGTCATCACTCGCGCGCCGTCCGGCCAGGCAACGGTGCGGGCGATCAAGTTGACGTCGCCACTCAAAGTCGACGGCCAGCTCGACGAGGACGTATACGCCCGCGAGAAGCCATTCGGTGGTCTCATTCAGGTCACGCCGCGCTACGGCGAACCGCAGACAGAGCGGAGCGAGGTGTGGATCACCTACGATGACCACAACATGTACGTCACGTGCCGTTGTTGGGACTCGGCGCCGCCCGACCAATGGATCGTGAACGAGCTCCGGCGTGATACCAACGGGCTACGCCAGAACGATCACTTCGGGGTGATGTTCGATACGTTCTACGACCGACGCAACGGATTCATGTTCTACACGAATCCGTTGGGTGCGCGCGCCGATTACTCCGTGGTCGACGAGGGCAGCTCGAACACGGATTGGAATCCCGTCTGGACATCGAAGACGGGTCGGTTCGACGGCGGCTGGACCGTCGAGATGGCGATTCCCTTCAAGTCGATTCGCTACCGCGCCGGAAGGAATCAGGTGTGGGGCATCCAGCTGCGGCGATCCATCAGACGGAAGAACGAGTGGGGCTACCTCACGCCGGTGCCGCAAAGTCTCGCCGGGCCGCAGGCGCTCAACCGCGTTTCAGCAGGTGGTACGCTGGTGGGACTCGATCTCCCCGAGGCCGGCAAGAACATCGAGCTCAAGCCATACGGCGTGGCGCGTATGACGACCGACCGCGTCAGGACTCCGCCGGTTTCGAATGACCTGGGGGGCGACGTCGGCGGCGATGCGAAATACGGGATCACGCCGAACCTCACGGCCGACTTCACCGTCAATACCGACTTTGCGCAGGTCGAGATCGATGAACAGCAGGTGAATCTCACGCGCTTCAGTCTCTTCTTTCCTGAGAAGCGTGACTTTTTTCTCGAGGGGCGGGGGATATTCGACTTCGCTCGCGGGGGCACGGGCATCCTTCCCTCGGCCGGCGCGAGCGAC
>DATCGG010000400.1:0-4303 GCA_036509075.1 Gemmatimonadaceae bacterium | reverse complement strand
CGGCATACCGCAGAATGGGGTCGGCCGCGGGGAGCTCTCGCGTCAAACGCTGCAGCGCCACGGTCTGCGCGGAATCCATGACTGGCGCGAGCGAGACCTCGGTCGCGCCCGTGGTCGCCCGCAGAATGCCGACCTCTTCTTCCTCGTTAGGGTAGCCAATCCGAATATCGAACAGAAACCGGTCGAGCTGTGCTTCCGGGAGCGGGTACGTGCCTTCCTGTTCGATGGGATTCTGCGTGGCGAGAACGAAGAAGGGCTCGGGCAGCCGCATGGTTTCGCCCGCGGCCGTCACCCGGTGCTCCTGCATGGCCTCGAGCAACGCCGCCTGCGTCCGCGGCGGCGCCCGGTTGATCTCATCCGCGAGCACGATGTTGGCGAACACCGGCCCACGCACGAAGCGAAAGCTGCGAGCGCCCGTTGCTGCATTTTCCTCCAGCAGCTCCGTGCCGGTGATGTCGCTCGGCACGAGGTCCGGCGTGAACTGGATTCGCCGAAAGTCGAGTCGCATGGATTCGGCGACCGAGCGAACCATCAGCGTCTTGGCGAGGCCCGGGACGCCCACCAGCAGCGCGTGGCCGCCGGCGAGAACGGCCATGAGGATCTCGTCGAGGACGTCGCGCTGCCCCACGATTCGCCGCGAGACCTCGTCACGCAGCCTGACGGCGGCGGCGCGCAACGCGTCGCGCTCCGCGGCCGAGGTGACCGCGTTAGGCGTCGGAAAGGTCGTGCTCAGCGGACCGGACGGCGACGGCGATAGCTGAGCAGGAATGTCGACCCGTTCGTCGCGCCGCTGTCGGCGACCGAGACATTCTCATCGAGGACTTCGAACCCGTTCAACTTGACCACGAACGCATCCGCCGGCTCCTGGTTCGGGCGCAACGCAGCCAGCGCCTCCGCCTTGACCACGCCAACCGGTTCCGTCGGCGCTGTCTCGATACGAACGGTATCCCAGGCCTCGGCCAGCTGCACGCGAATCGTGATCCGAGGTTGCCCGTCCGCGCCAAGACGAATGACGCCGGGGCGAGATCGAAGCTGCGCGACGAAGGGAGCGGTCACGATACACCGTCCCACGGTGGCAGTGTCGTGAAGAACCTCGCGACCTGCTGGTCGAACAGGTACGTCGAGCCGGTCACCAGCGTTCCCGCGTTGTCCTTGGCTGGCGTCGCGCCGATCACCACCTCTTCACCGCCCTGCCCGCGGAGACTGACGAACGTCGGGCCCTCCCGGTCGATGAACGCCGCGTACAGGCTGTTGCGCCTGGCGAAGAATCGTTTGGCGGCCTCGATCACTTCGGGCACGCTGAGCGTCGTGCGAGCTTCCTGCAGCGTTCGGTCTTCCTGAATGTTCATCCGCGTGTTGGACTGGCTGTCGTCAGGTATCTCCGGGTAGCGCGACCGGAGCTTCGTACTCGAGCGGCAGCTCCACGGTGAACGTGGAGCCTTCACCCAGCGTGGACGCCATCTCGATGGTCCCGCCGAGCAGATGAGCGAGGCGCTGCGCGAGCGACAGGCCAAGCCCCGACCCTCCGTACCGGCGTGTTGGCGAGCCGTCAGCCTGACGGAACTCGTCGAACACGTACTGCTGCGCATCCGCCGCGATTCCGATCCCGGTGTCGTGTACGCGATACACCACCCGGTCGTTGGCGAGCGATACGCTTGCAACGATCTCGCCGCGCTCGGTGAATTTTGCGGCGTTGCCGAGTAAGCTAACCAGGATTCGGAAGATTTTCTTCCGGTCGCTGCGGATCCGCGGCAACATGGTGGTCGGCTCGTCGAGGCGCATCGTGACGCCGGGCATCGGCGCTGGCGCCGACGCGACCGCGTCGCGCAACGGCGCCCGCGGGTCCACGTCCTCGATGAAGACGTCCAATTCACCGCGCTTTAGCGTCGTCAACTCGAGCAGGCTCTCGATCAGGTCGAGCAAACGCTCGCTCGCGCGCTTCACGTGCGTCAGGTCGTGTCGCTGACCGTCGGTGAGCGGACCCGAGATGCCGTCCTGAAGGATCGAGATGTATCCCAGAACGGCGGTGAGCGGAGTGCGCAGCTCGTGCGAGATGTTAGCGAGGAATTCGTCCTTGAGCCGGCGAGCCTGAAGTACCGCGGCATATTGACGCTCGAGCTCGGCGTTCGCCTCCACCAGCGCCGCATTGGAACGACGGAGCTGGTCGATGAGCAGAGACTTCTCGGCCGTCGCCGCCATTTGGTCGGCAACGATTCGCAGCAGCCCGCGCTTCTCCGACGAGAATGATTCCGCGTCCGCGAAATAGAAGGTCAGTGCGCCAAGAACCTTGGATCCGGTCTGCAGCGGCAGCGCGATCAGCGAGCGGAATCCAAGCTCGGACGCGACCTCCTGCCAATCCTCGAGGTCATCGTCGGCGAAGACATCCGGGACCTCGATCGTGCGGCGCTCGCTCGCAGCCTCACCACTCGGTCCGAACCCGAGTCGCACCCGAGCCTCGCCCAGCCACGGCCTGAAACGCTGCGGCCAGTTGTACGCCGCGCCGAGCCGCATGAGCTCCGACGCTCCGTCAACCAGGTACACCGAGGCAAAGGTGGCGCCGACGAGAGGGCTCACCCGCTCGAGCGCAAACTGGTAGACCTCCTCCGGCCGGTCTGCCGTGAGGAACGCGTGGATCACCTCGCGTACCGCCATTAGCTCCCGAACAGACTGATCGGGCGCAGCGGTAGGCGGACGCAACCGTTCCGTTCTGGAGACGGATGATCTTGGCACGAGACGCAATCTAAAGGTGGAACGACAGATGCGCGACCACGGCCGAGGTTGTCCGAAGCAACATTTCGGTTACTTCAGATGTTTGACGACTCGGCCACATCTGTTTGGACGACGAGGTCCGCCGGACGGCACTAATTGCCGATCAAACCCGCGTACCGTTGAAATGACACTTTTCGCGTGATCCTCACGCCTTATGTCCGCAAGACCGCCACGCTCGCGTTACAGTTGTTGCCACGCGTTGCGCGCGCGCGCGTAGCGACTCTCGGGCACAACACCCTAGATTGGAGGCGCTACGGGTCGAGCCGCCCGAGGGCTAAGGCGACCCGCAATGGTCACGGCGGCGCTTCCTCACTCGATGACGCCAACGACAACAACGACGTGTAAGAGCTGTGGCGGCGCCGTTTCATACGGCGACCGTTTTTGTGGCATTTGCGGGACGCCAGTTGCTCCGGCGGGATCGGATCCGACTCCGCTGGACGCGCGCGTGGATCCCTCAGCTCCGACCGCCGCGGACGCGTTGACCGAAGCTTCGCCGTGGTCGGTCGTAGGAGCCCGGCTGCAGGCCGCCACAGCAGGCGAGTACGAGATCTTCACCGAGCTTGGCCGAGGCGGAATGGCCGCCGTCTACCTCGCTCGCGATCTCGCGCTCAATCGCCGCGTTGCGATCAAGGTGATGGCGCCCGGGCTGCTGCTCGGCCCCGGTATGATGGAGCGCTTCAAGCAGGAAGCGGTCACCGTCGCGAACCTGCAGCACGTCCACATCGTTGCCATCTACGGCGTCCGCCAGATCGGCGACCTGCATTTCTTCGTCATGCAGTTCGTGCCCGGCCGGACATTGGAGGGCGTGCTGCGCGACGTCGGCGCACTTCCGATTCCGGTGGTTCGCGCCTGGCTGTTCCAGATTGGGTCGGCGCTCGGGTACGCGCATCGTCGGGGTGTCATCCATCGGGACATCAAGCCCGGCAACATTCTTCTGAACGCCGACGGCGAGGCGATCGTCACGGACTTCGGCATTGCAAAGGTGGCCGAGAGTCCGAATCAAACGCAGACCGGGACCGTCGTGGGCACGCCGGTCTACATGAGCCCGGAGCAGTGCTACGCGCGGGAGCTGACAGGCGCGAGCGATCAATATTCGCTGGGTGTGGTTGCCTACGAGATGCTCGTGGGTCGCCCGCCCTTCTCGGGCTCCAGCTTCGCGCTGATGCGGTCACACACCGACAATCCGCCGCCACCGCTGCACGAGGTGCGGTCGGACGTCCCGCCGGCGATGGAGGCGGCGGTGATGCGGATGCTGGCCAAGACGCCCGAAGAGCGGTTTCCGAGCCTCTCGGACGCGCTCGTATCGTTAGGCGCCGTGCCGCTCTCGCACGACGATCCGTTGCACGCCGACCTCCAGAAGCTCGCGGCGGCAGCCGAGCGGCTCGATCAGCTCGCGGACGTGGTGCGGACACCTCCGAGCCCTGTGCCGAAAACGCGGGAGCGGCCAAAACAGGCGCCGAACGTCGCGCCTGCGGCTGCTCTGCCCGCGGCTGCTCTGCCCGCGGCTGCTCTGCCCGCGGCTGCTCTGCCCGCG
>DATCGG010000399.1:0-14410 GCA_036509075.1 Gemmatimonadaceae bacterium | reverse complement strand
CACCGCGGTCGCCTTGAGCGGGTAGGCGTTGCCGTCGGGAAGCGCGTGGTCAGCCAGCGCGATCACGCGACCGGCCTCGAACGTCGCAGGCATTCGCGGCGCGAGCGCCTGCGCGCGCTTCATCGCTCCGCGCGAGTCCAGCCCTAGTTCCTCTCCCGGAGCGCGATCAGGACGTCGGTCTCGAACAGCCGCGCGACAGTGGCCGGCGAGCTCTTCGACCTCTTCCCCGCTGCGAGCCGTTCGAAAGTGCGCCGCGCGTCCTGCAGGCAGTCTAGCAACCTTCCAGAACTTTGGCATCGGCCGCGGCGAGGGCGAGCGTGTTCTCCTTCCGGATGCGTGCCGACGCACAGCCCGCCGAGCTGAGACCGGCGACGCACACGACAGCCAAGACGAGCCATGTCGAACGGTTCGGCGCCCTAACGAACACCCTCATCAGTCTTATTGCCCGAGATAACGAGTCGTAAACGGCTAAAATGGTACGAATGGGGTCAGGGTGTCTTCGCCGGTACCGCCACTGGTGTCCCGTCCGACCACTTCTGGACCTTCACGACCACCTCCGCCCTCGGCGTCCCGGACCCGCTCACGGAGATCGGCTCGGCGTCTTCACTCGCCAGCCCGAACATCGATGGCGTTGCCCCCGGCACGTAGAACATGAGATGCGGATGCCAGGCGCCCACGCGTCGGCCCTCGGGCCGAGGGCTCGAGAACAGCACCTGGCGCGGCGACATCATGTAAGCCATCGCGAGGGATTTCGGCGTCTCGAGCTGACCGCTCGCGTAGCCGGCCGCCACCGCGCGCTCGACGGAGTCTTCCGATGCGCCTAACGAGCGAAGCCGGACCTCGAGCAGCTCTCGGGCGAGCACCGTACGTGCCCCTTCAGCGTTGTAGCAGATCGGATACAGGCTTCCCCCGTGCAGGTCACGCGCGACGACGCACGCCGACCCGTTCGAGCCGCGCCGCAGCGTGAGCACCTGACCGTCTCGCACGGCGTACACCGTCGCCTGATTCGACAGCTCCGGAGGTGCCGCGGAGACCGCGAGCGCGATCTCCACGGAGTCGGCGAGAGGAACGGGCTTCACGGGATACGCGTTAGGTCCGGCCTGCGCGCCAGCGGCCGACGCGCACGGCAGCAGCAGCAAAACGACCAGGCACGAGAGGCGCATCGCGAGCTCCGGGAAGGAGGTGATAGGCGACGACTACCTCATACTAAGCCCGCTGACACGGCGCCGCGTTACTACGGAGTGACCAACCGCCGATCCGCGGGACCAACCGGCGAATCAGCAAGGTGCGCGACGCTCGTGGCTCGTGCCCCGGTTAACGTTCACCGCCGCCTCGCGCTTCAGCATGTCGGTCGTCTTCGCCAATAGATCCTGTGCATCCTCACGCGTGCGCCCGATGCACACAGCGCCGAGCTTCCCGTACTCCCGCAGCGCGCCCATGAGGTGGAAGATCACGCCTCGCTCGCCGTTGGCGTCGAACGCGAGTCCGCGCACGGCCGCGGCCGAGATCACGCGCTGAGGCGAAAGCGCCGTGTACGACGGATCGCACAGGTTGTCGGACGCGACGTAGAAGCACGGCCGGCCAGCCTTCGTCTGAAAGAGCCCGGTGACCGAGTCGTACGTGCCATCGGTGAGGAGCTGGAGCGTCAGGAAGGGGTGCGTCGTCCCACCCTTCCGGATGTTGATCTCGATGGCATAGTGACGCCACTCGTTATGCACCCGCGTGGACACGAAGTCGATCCCGAATCGGCCCACGACGCCGTCGCCCGCGAGCACGTCCGTCACTCGCCGCGCTGCCGCGTGCAGTCCCGGGCAACACGAGAGCTCCGCCGGAAACTCACAACCGAGGTACACCTGGCCGCTCGCACCGCCTAACACCTGGTCGTGGGTGGAGATGATCTGCGTGGCGCCGCTCGGGTCGATGCGACACTGCACCGAGGGTGATCGTACCTCGGTCCCCGAGACGAACGCCTCGACGATGCCGCCCATCCGGGTAAGCTCATCGCGGTAGGTGGGCCAGCTCTCATCCGGCGCGACGAACCGCACACGTCGCGGGAGCACGTCACGCACCCATCCCGTTAGGTCGGGATCGGATGGCGCACCGTCGTACGAGAAGATGGCATTGCCTTCGCCGGAAAAACCCTCCTCGAGCTTGATCACGGCGCGGCGCACCGCTGGATGCTCGCGCTTGAGATCGACGAGCGCGCGGATCACGTCCCCCTCTCCGCGGAGATGTTCGTAACCCGGCGGCGCGAGCACGCCAGCTCGGTGGAACACATCGCGGCTCCCGCTCTTCGTGCCGAGGTGCCAGAGCGCAGGGTCGCAGCCGTAAAGCGGAATGCCGAGTCGTACGGCGAGCGTGCGCTCGAGCGCGGTCGCGGTGAAGCACGTCAAGTGCGACGACCCGGGATCGTCGATAAGGCGACGGATTCGTGCAACGAGCCAGTGCCGTGCGAGAATCTTCTCGGTGAGTGGAGCCGCCGAGGGATCGTCGCACGTCAGCATCGTGAGCCTGTGGCGTGCATCGCGCGGGTCGACGTCGCGCACCAGCCCGAGGTAATAGTCGATGATCGCCGCCGCGACCGGCTCGCTCGTGATGTAAACGACGCGGGTCGCGGGCAGCCGAAGTAGCATGAGCAAGCACAGGAACCGCTCCTCGTACCGCGACGCACCCGTGAGCTTCGTCAGCTCTTCGTGATCGAGCGACATGCTCGGGATCACGACGACGGTCCGTGGTGCCTCGGGGTTCGAGAACACCCGACTGAACATCGGCGTGAGCCCTCGCTGGAGCTCGGCGAAGGCGCGCAGCTCTTCCGGTGACCCGGGAGCCGGAATCGGTGGGTCGAGCGTCGTCGCGTCGGCCGGCGAGCGAGACAGGACAGTCTGCATCATGCGGCGATAGATGCCGGTCGCCGTCCGTGACGTCAGTCGGGCGAACGGTGATGGCGGGTCCGGCGTTCACCGTACGCGGTCTCCTCCATTTCGGCGTCCGTCGGGGATCTCCCGATACGGGCGACGCGACTCTCCTACTCCCAATCGACCGTGCCGGTGCTACGCTGCGCGACGACCCATTCAGGAGGCCCGATGACGACGACAGTCACTCCCACACACGCCGAGTCGTTTTCACGCATCGCGGAAGCGCACGAGATCAGTCCACCGGCCGTCGACGACCTCCTGGAGCACATCCCTGTGGGCCTCATGGTCGTCGACGCCAACGGCAAGGTCGCGTTCGCAAACGCGGCCGCGCGATCCCTTCAAATCGATCGTCTGGAGCCGCTGCAGTGGGCGATCACGCGCGCACTGCTGATCGAGGACAACGTGCGCGAAGATGAGATCGCGATCGCTCCGCTCGGAGCGCCGCGTCGGTGGGTGAGCGCGCAGATCATCCCTGTTCGCGTCCCGAAGGTCGGCGTGAAGGCGGCGTTCGTGGTCCTATCCGACGTGACGGCCCAAACCCAGATGGCCGCGTGGACGCCGATGATCGAGACGCTCGTCAGACTCTGACGGGAACCCGCGACCTCACATCGCACTCCCATCCCCAATCGCTTTCAGCAGCCGGTACGTGAACTCCAACTGATCGTAGAACGCCTTGACGCCGATCCGCTCGTTCAGCCCGTGCGCTCGCGTATCGGCGGGAACGTTCGGGTCCGCGAAATACCCACTCACGCCGTAGACCGGGATGCCGGCGTTGCGCAGAAATAGGCCATCCGTTGCGCCGGTCTCCATCGTTGGAACGAGCGGCACCGATCCCCAGATCGACGCTGCCACGGCACTGATCGTCTGTTCGAGCGGCGGCGGCAGCGGTGATGGCGGGCTCGGTGTCGCTGTGTCGGCGCGGGTCACGCTGACGGCGGTATCGGCCACGACGCGCCGAATGGTCTGCTCGACGTTCGCCGGGTCGACGCCCGGCAGTATGCGACAGTTGATCGTCGCCGCTGCACGCTGTGGCAGCGCATTCACGGCATGGCCGCCTTCGATCAGCGTTGCCACGCAGGTCGTGCGGAGCAGTGCGTTGTAGAACGGTGACCGATTTGCCAGGTGCTGCGCGGCCGTCGTATCCAGGCGGCCGCCGGCGCCGACCGCCCGGAGGTCGCCAGCCAGCTCGCCCTCGCTGAGAGGCGCGGTTCGCGCCAGGTACTCGCGCGTGATGGCGTTCAGCTCGAACGGAAACTCGTAGTCTCCCACGCGACCCAAGGCAGCGGCGAGTCGGTAGATCGCATTGTCCTTCTCCGGCAGGGAGCTGTGCCCGCCTGGATTCAGCACAGTGAGGCGATACGACTGAAAGACCTTCTCGGCTGCCTGCACGTCGAACGAGACCGGTTTCCCCTCACGCAGCTCGCCACCGCCCGCGTCGGAGTTGAGCGTATAGGCGACGTTCAGAAGGTCTCGCCGATGGGCCAGCAGCCATTGGATGCCGTTGTAACCGCCGCCGCCTTCCTCACCTGCCGTCAGTGCGAGGATGTAGTCACCGGCGGGGACTATGCCTTCCTGCTTCATTCGCAGGAGGGCCGAGACCCACGCCGCCACGCCGTTCGAATACGTCGTGTTCGTTTCGATCAGCTCTCGCAGGATGTCCCTGCCGAGCGACTGCTGGGCGGACAACGTTCCCTGCGCTCCGGAGTCGCGCGCCGCGAGGAAGAGACAGATCGTAAGCGAGAGAACTGGACGCATGAGGACTATTTGACTTAGAGACGTGGGGTCGCCGAAGGTCGGGCGCCGCATAAGGATACGGTACCGTCGGTCGTGGTCGAAAGCTGGGTCTGCTCCAACGATGTACCGGCGCTTATAATGGTTCCGGATCGCGATGCATGCGATCGGCTGTGAACAACCTCGGGAGCCGTTATGCATCGCCATCTGCGTCGTTCCGCCGCCGCCGTCGCTCTCGCCGTCTCCGCTATTGCCGCGTACGCCTGTAAGGAAGGCGGCGACGGTCCCACCGACCCCAAGGAAACCGCTGGCGGAATCGCCAACTCGGCGCGATCCGACGCCGATATCCTCGGGCTCATGCACGAGGCCAATCGGGGCGAGCTCCAGGCCGGCCAGCTCGCACTCCAGATCTCATCGAACGCCGACGTGAAAGCGTTCGCGAGCACCATGCTGACCGAGCACGGGGCGATCGACGCCGAGCTCGAGTCGCTGGCGGCCCAGCTCAACATCACGCCGACGGTGCCGAGCGACGCACTGCAAAAGCTGCAGAATTCGGAGATCGACGGCATCGCCGGACTCAGCGCCGCGAACTTCGGCTTCCACTACATGTCGCTCCAGGTCGATGTGCACCAGCGTACACTCGCCCTGGTCGATGCGTTCATCGCCAAGGCGCAGAAAGCTGAGTTGAAGACCGCGCTGCAGAACGACGTTCGCCCGCACATCGTCGTGCATCTGGCAGCTGCACAAGAGCTCAAGGCGCGGGTCGGAAATTGACGCGGCTCGCGCTTGGCGGCGCGCCGAAGCGCGCTGCCCAGACGCGCCGAAGTTGACGCCCGTCGGCGAACCCGCACGCCGCCGCGACCGCGTCCAGGGTCATCATCGGATTCTTCATCAGGTCCCGAGCGCGCTCGACGCGCAGTCGCTCGCGATAATCGTGGATCGAGATGCCCGTCGCGCGCTTGAACACGCGTGTCAGATTCCGCTCACTCATCCCCGCAATCCGCGCGAGCTGCCCAAGCGTCTCGCGTGACCCCGGATTGCTGACGAGGTGCTGCTGGAGTTGATGGATCCCGGGGCTCAGGTGCGTCTGGTAATCGAGGTACACACTCTCCTGGTCATGCGCCCCGTCACGCCGGATGTAGACCACCATCTCGCGCGCGACTTCCCCGGCGACCAGCGGCCCTGCGTCGCGCTCGATGAGCGCGAGCGCCATGTCGATCCCCGCGGCAATGCCGGCGCTCGTCACGATGCCGTCATCGATGACGAAGAGTCGGTTGCCGACCACCTGCGCACGGGGATAGCGGACTTTGAGCTCGGACACCCGCTTCCAGTGCGTGGTGCACGTCTTGCCGTCGAGCGCACCGGCCTCGCCTAACGCGAACGCGCCGGTGCACACGGAGCACAGCTCCACGCCGGCCCGGTGCACGTCGCGCAGCCACGCGACGAGTCTGGCCGGCACCGGCATGGTGTGCGTTGGGTAGCCGGGCAGGATGATCAGGTCGCCCGGTCGAACCTGAGGCAGTGCCTCGAGTCCGCTCAATCGGAGGCCCTGGGCCGACGGCACCTCGGGAGTCGGCGCGCAGTACGAGATCTCGTACGGCACGCCGAGCACCTTCGCTTCGTAAAACGCCTGCGCCGGCCCCGCGAGGTCGAGCATCTCGCATCCGGGAAACAACGCGAAGATGATACGCCGAGGGGCCGGGTTCATGGGATTCATGTCGAGAAGGCAGGTTCCGGAAGGGACGTCGCGAGCGCTTCGAGCTCGCCTACCAGCGTCGCCGTGGTCACGATGCGCGCGAACCGCTTGCGGAGCGCATAGACGGTCCGCTCCTCCACGTCCTCGACGCCGAGCTCGTCGCCGGGGACGTCCCAGTTCCGGATCGGAAAGGTCATGGTCGCGTCGATGACGAAGTCCACCGCGTAGCCCAGGTCGGCGGCGACGCGCGCCGTCGTCTCGCAGCACTGTTCCATCTGAATCCCGGTGATCGCGAGACGCCTAACGCCCAACGCGAGGAGCTGCGCCTGAAGCGTCGTGCTCGTGAACGCGTTCCGTGTGTCCTTGAGCATAACGGGCTCCCCCGGATTCACGTGGATGAAATCCATGAGACGGAGGTATGGACCGTCGCGCTCGAAGCCCGGATCGCCGTCGGTGTGCAGGAAGAAGAACACCGGAAGCCCGGCGGCGCGATGTGCGTCGATGAGCGCGGCGACGTGGCGCTCGAAGTTGCGATTGTTCCGTCGCTCCCACTTCGGGTCGACCTTGAATGAGTCCTGGGCGTCGATGACGAGCAGGGCGGACTGGGAGAGCGGCACTTCATCTATGGTGAGCATTGGTGACCTCAGGGTGAATGGTGCCCCTGAAGGTGCCACATTCGGCCACCACAGCGGAGGCCGTGTGTTGGACGTTCGCCGGTAACATCCGGCCATCGACCTCAGTCGGGTCCCCGGTCCGCCGCCGAGGCGCCGCCGCGCTCCCACCTCGTGCGCACGACACCCAGCAGTTGCTCGAAGCGCGCGTGGCCGTGCAACGTACGCAGTACCGGGTCGTGCCGCGAAAGAAAGGGGTAGTGCGACATGCCAAGCCGGACCGAATCCTCCAATGCGTCGACCGCGGCATCGGCGTCGCCAATGAGCACAAAGAGCTGCGCGATGAAACGCGCGATGAACTCGACGCGCTGCGCGGCGGCGAGCAAGTCCGGAGTCACCGCCGAACGCGCGTCATCTCGCCGACCTCGGATGGCGAAGGCGTACGCGGCTCCAAGCGCGCCGAAGATTGTGCCGGGAAATTCGCGCTGGAGCGACTCGCCGCGCGTCGCTGCTTCGTCGGGGTGTCCCGTCACACGGAGGATCACCACCAGGAAGAGGTGTGCGGCCGGATTCGTGGGGTCCATCGCCAGAAACTTTCGGTAGTAGGGCAGTGCGGCGGCGGGGCGACCGGCCAGCCAATGGCAGAAGCCCGGCATGCACTGCAGCAGCGGCGTCAGTGGGTCGAGTCGAGTGCTCTCCTCGGCAGCTTCCCAGGCTCGGTCGTCCTGCCCCGCGAGGAGGTAGACGTACGCCAGGAAGGTGATGAGCTCCGCGTTGCTCGGATCGAGCGCGCGGGCGCGCTCGAGCAACTGAATCGATTCGCGAATCTCGCCGTGTTTCCAGCGGATCGCGCCGCGCAGCCAGAGTACCGGAGAGGACTCGGGGTCGAGAGCGGATGCCTTCGCGGCGTACTGCTCCACGCGCACGAAGTGCTCTGCGGCGCCCGGCTGGCCGGTCTCGATGTAGTTCATGTGCACCTGCCCTAACGCCGCATAGAGTTGCGCGTTGTCGCCCACGATGGCGAGCGCGTTCTCGAGCAGCAGACGGGCGCGGTCCAGCGCCGGTGTCGCGAACGTCCACAGTGCGTGCCGTGCCTGCAGCAGATATTCGTAGGCCCGTAGATCGGTGACCGGGTGCTCGCGCAGTCGCCGTTGCTCATCGGCGCTCAGCGTTAGGCGCAGCCCGCCGGCGATCCGGCCGGCGATCCGCTCCTGGATGGAGAACACGTCACCGAGCGGGCCGTTGATCTTGTCGGTCCAGAGCACGGCGTCGGCCTTGGCGTCGTGCAGCGCCGCAGTGACGCGGATGCCATCGCCGGCGCGCCGTACGCTGCCGGTCACGACGTATCGGACTCCGAGTTCGGCGGCGATCGCACCATGGTCTCTTGCGCTTCCCTTGAGACGGATGACCGCGGCACGGGCGGTCACGCGCAGCGTTCGGATCGCCGAGAGATCGGTAATGAGCTCGTCGGTGAGGCCGTCGGCGAAGTACTCGTCGTTGGCGTCGGGGCTGAGGTTCGCGAACGGAAGGACGGCGATGGCAGCCCGCGAGTCGGTGCGTGTCGACGTCGCGCTCCCCAGCGGAGCGGGGTGCAGCGCCTCTACAGCGGCAAGATCCAGCGCGCTGATGATGTCCGACGCGTCGGCTGGGCGAGCGTCGGGATCTTTCGCGAGACATCGTTCGACCAGCGCCGCCAGCGCCGGTGGTACATCCGCTCTGCGCGATGCAATGGGCATCGGTGCTTCCGTCAGATGGGCAGCAAAGAGCGCCGCGACGGACCGATTGGCGAACGGAGGCTGGCCGGTCAGCAGCTCGTACGCCGTGCAGCCAAACGCATAGAGGTCCGCGCGGTGGTCGATCGTCGGATCGCCGGCCGCCTGCTCCGGCGCCATGTACGCCGGTGTGCCTATCGAGCTGCCTAGCTGAGTCAGTGCCTGGGTCGACGGCTCAACAGTTACACGGTCGGCTCCCTGGGATGGCGCGGTCCCGGCGGTCGCTGCGGCAAGCGCTTTCGCGATGCCGAAGTCGAGAACTGCCGCGGCACTTCCGGCGATGAGCACATTGTCCGGTTTGATGTCGCGGTGGACGACGCCGTTCGCGTGAGCATATTCGAGGGCCTTGGCGACATCGCGAAGCACGCTCACGACCTCGGACGGCGATAGCGGGCCTCGCTCGGCGACGCGAGCGCGCAGCGACTCGCCTGCAACGAACGGCATCACATAGTAGGGCAGAACGTCGCCGGCACTCGTGCGCACCTGGCTGGCGCTGAGCACGGGGACGATGTGTGGATGCTGCAACCGCGCGGCGACCAGAATCTCGCGCTTGAATCGCTCGACGTTCACTCCCGCAGCAAGTTCGGGAGCGATCACCTTCACGACGACGCGTCGGCCAAGCGCCGCGTCGGTTGCAAGGAAGACACGCGCCATCCCGCCGCCGCCGAGCTCGCGCTCGAGCCGGTAGGCGTCACCGAGGGCCTGTTGGAGCGTGTCGCGAAGCGAAGTGGTCACTCGGGGATCTCAACTCCGAAGGCGGCTGAAGTTCGGCCGCGGAACGAACAGCCGCCAGAGAGCCACGGCCAGCGCGGGCGTGAGTCGAACGACCCATGCGATGCGGAAACACCCCTCACACATTTCTCGTTAGGAGGCCGAAGGTCGAACCTCGCAGTTTGCTCCAGCACGGGCGAGTTCACGCTCACAGGTTAGCTCACAGGAAACCGGGCGCGTTTGGAGAGCTCCGATGCGTATCTCGATATTCCCCTCGATGTTGGCCGCTGCCGTGATGGCGGTTGCGACGCCGCTTCAGGCACAGAACGAAGCAATGTTACGACAGGCGTTCGAGGGTAAGGTCGTCGCCGTCAAAATCGACATGCCGGCAACGCAGCAAGGTGTGGACGTTTATCCGCTCGATCAGATCCCGGTCGACTTCCGAGAGGTCGCGCAGCGCCTCAAGGACAATTCGACGGCGCTCAGGGTTGGCCAGCCGGTGATGGTCACCAAGGTCGTCGTCAAGAAGAACTCGCATATCGAGTTTCAGCTCGGCGGCGGTGGCTACGGGACATTCGGCGACAACACGTCGACAGACGTGAGCGTGGTGAACCAGAGCGAGTCCAAAGCCGAGAAGGCCCTGCGCGACTCGATCAAGCACGCACCGGGTCCCACGAAGCGGAAGCAGTTCGAGAAGGAGCTCGCGAGTCTCCGCGAGGAACGCGAACGCGAGAACGCGCGCGCGGAAGCGGAGGCCAAGCAGGCGCAGTCGGTGATGGAGGCGAACCTGCGCGCGAAGCGCGCCGAAAGCGGGAGCCGGTTCAACGTGCGCTATCGGAACGGCATTCCGGGTGATGCCTTGACGCCGGACGGCCTGATGCGCGCGTTGGCGCAGTACGTCGATTTCGGGACGGCGTCCGGGGTGGCCTCGTCAGGCAGCGACGGATCCGCGAAGGCGCACACATCGCTCAGAAAGGGTCTGCTGTTGGACGAGGTCGAGGCGCTGCTCGGTCCCGCGGCGATGGCGACGGAAACGAAAGAGGGGACGCTTACCGTCCTCAAGCGGACGTATCGCAAGGACGGCCAGAAGATTTCCGCGAGCTTCGTGAACGAAGTCCTGATAGACTTCGCGATCACGCCGCAGTAAGCGGGGCCCGAGCAAGGGTACGGCGGGGCTGCTGAGGGGATTGAGGAATAGGGACATCGGGACTCAGGACATCGGGACTCGGCCGGGAAGCCATTTGCACCGAGGAGCCTTCCTCTGCAGCAATAGCTTGGCGGCCGAGTCCCGATGTCCCGATGTCCCGAGTTCCTAGTCCCCAGTCCCTGCTTCAGTTCGTACCTTTGCTCCATGCTAAAAACCACGCCGTTTCACGTCCGCACGGCCCCGCTCGTCCGCGCACAGACCTGGCGCCGATGGGCAGGGTACCAGGTCGCGAGCGCGTACGACCCGCACCCGGACCGCGAGTACGCTGCCGTCCGCAACGCGGCCGCGCTGTTCGACGTGTCGCCGCTCTACAAGTACCTGATCCGTGGACGCGACGCCGCGCGCCTCCTCGATCGCATGGTCACGCGGGACGTCACCAAATGCGCCGTCGGCCAGATTCTCTACACGCCCTGGTGTGACGCCCACGGCAAAGTGATCGACGACGGCACGGTCAGCCGGCTGGACGACACCACATACCGCCTCACGAGCGCCGAGCCGAACATCCGATGGCTGGCGATGAACGGTGTGGGGATGGACGTGACCATCGAGGAAGTCTCCGCCCGCACTGCCGCACTCGCCCTGCAGGGCCCGTTGTCCCGCACGATCCTTCAGCAGCTCACGCCGGCCGACGTCGGAAAACTCAAGTATTTCCGACTCGTGCAGACCACGGTGCGCGACATTCCGGTGACGATCTCTCGCACCGGCTACACCGGCGACCTCGGATACGAGCTCTGGGTGGATGCCGAGCGGGCGGTTGCGCTGTGGGATGCGCTAATGGCGTGCGGGGAATCGTTCGGGATCACACCGGCCGGCATCTGGGCGCTCGACCTTGCGCGCATCGAGGCCGGACTCGTCATGCTCGACGTCGATTATTACTCCGCCCACCACGCGCTCATCGAAGACCAGAAGTCGTTCCCCGAGGAGATCAACCTCGCGTGGACGGTGAACCTGGACAAAGGTCCGTACAATGGCCGCCGCGCGCTGCGGAAAGCACGGGCAGGGAAGCAGGCCTGGGCTTTCGTTGGCATCGAGGTGAATTGGGAGTCGCTCGAGCGGTTGCACGCGGCGCGCGGCTTGCCGCCGCACCTGCCTAACGTCGCCTGGCGGGCGAGCGCACCGGTGTACCGCGATGGCGAGCAGATCGGCTATGCCACGAGCGGCTGCTGGTCGCCGCTGCTCAAGCGATCGCTGGCGCTCGCCCACATTCAGGCACCGCACTACGAACCCGGCACGCACGTCGAGATCGAGGTGACGGTGGAGCACCATCGCGAGCAGGCGGACGCGGTCGTTCGCAAGCTTCCCTTCTACGACCCCGAGCGGAAGCGCGCATGAGCCCAACGGCCACTTCGAAGAGCAACGGCCGCTATGACGCGATCGTCATTGGCGGCGGACATAACGGCCTCGTCACCGCGGCGTACCTCGCCCGCGCAGGCAAGAAGGTCGTGGTGCTCGAACGACGACCGCTAGTCGGCGGGGCGGCTGTCACCGAGGAGGTCGTGCCGGGGTTCAAGTTCTCGGTGTTCTCGTACGTCGTGAGTCTGCTCCGGCCCGAGATCATCCGCGACCTCGATCTGCCTGCGCACGGGCTCCAGATCCTCCCGCTCGAGAGCACCGTCACGCCGCTCGACAATGGCGATTACCTGGCCGGCTGGGCCGATGCGGATGAGACGCGCCGCGAGATCGCGCGCCATTCGCCGCGCGATGCCGAGGCGGCGTCGCAATTCGGCCGGCTCATGCACCACATGGCGATGGCCGTGAAGCCCATCCTCGGGATGGTGCCGCCGGACCCGGCATCGCTCGCCCCGTCCGATCTGCGCGGGCTCATGAAGCTGGGAGGCCACTTCCGCTCGTTAGGCGCGGAGCGGTTCCATGCCCTGTTCAAGCTCATGACGATGAGCAGCGCCGACTACCTCGACGAGTGGTACGAGTTCGATCCACTCAAGGCGACGAAGTCGGCGAGCGGCATCATCGGTACGTTCCTCGGGCCACGCTCTCCAGGGAGCGCGTACGTGCTGCTCCACCATTACATGGGGGAGATCGACGGCGCGTTCCGCGCATGGGGCTTCCAGAAGGGCGGTACCGGCGCGATCAGCGAGTCGATCGCCAGCGCGGCGAAATCGTTCGGGGCGGAAGTCCGAACGGACGCTGCCGTCGCGCGGGTGCTCGTGCGCGATGGTCGGGCGACTGGCGTCGCACTCGCAAACGGCGATGAGCTCTCCGCGCCGATCGTCGTGTCGGGTCTCGACCCACGGCGCACGTTCGTCGATCTCGTCGAGTCGAAGGAGCTGCCGGACGACCTCGTCTCGAGCATCGCGAACTTCCGCTTCCGTGGCTCGTCAGGCAAAGTCAACCTCGCGCTCGACGCGCTGCCGAATTTCTCCTTCCTGAAGGACAACGGCGGCTACCGGTCGCCGCTCATGGCGAACGCGCTGCGTGGCGCCGTCTCGATCAGTCCGAGTCTCCAGTACCTGGAGCGCGCGTACGATGACGCGAAGTACGGCGAGTTCTCCCGTCATCCGTACATGGACATCGTCATCCCATCGATGATCGACCCCGGGATGGCGCCGCCGGGCAAGCACGTCATGAGCATCTTCGTGCAGTACGCGCCATACAACCTGAACGGCGGCTGGACCGACGAGAAGCGCGAGGCATTCGGCGACGCGGTGATCGACACGCTCGAGCGGTACGCGCCGAACATCCGCTCGGTCATTCGGCATCGTCAGGTGCTGACGCCGGCCGACATCGAGCGGATTACCGGGCTCTCCGAGGGGAACATCTTCCAGGGCGAGCTCGCGCTGCATCAGCTCTTTTTCCTCCGGCCGGCCCCGGCGTGGGCCAAGTACCGCACGCCGGTCAAGGGCTACTGGCAATGCGGTGCGGGGACGCACCCGGGCGGCGGTATCATGGGCGCGTCGGGGCGCCTGGCCGCGCTCGAGATCCTCGCGCGAGGAGCCTGACCATGACGAAGACACTGGACGCGATCGTCATCGGCGGCGGCTCGAACGGCCTGGCGGCCGCTACCACGTTAGGCAGGGCGGGACGCCGTGTACTCGTGCTCGAGGCCGCCGAGTCGATCGGCGGCGTCGGGCGACCACTCGAGTTCCACCCGGGATTTCGCGCTGCCCCGCTTGGACTCGACGCAGGGTGGTTGCCGCCCGCCGTGGCGCGCGCCATGGGCATGGGCATCGGCGACCTCGTGGACACGGAGCCCGCCGTTGGCGTCACGATCGCAAGTGGCGCCAGCGATCCGCTCGCGCTGCCGTGCAGTCCGCGAGACGCGGCGGACAGGATCCGGCATCATTCGGCGAAGGATGCCGATCGGTGGCCCGAATTCGTCGCGCGGCTCCGTGCCCTCGCCGGGTTTCTCGAGGCCTTGTACCAGCTGCCGCCACCGGACCTCGATGCGGGGCTGTCCTTCGGAGAGGTCGCTCCACTCCTCGGCCTCGGCCGCAAGTTCCGCTCGTTAGGTCGCGACGACATGACGGAGCTGCTGCGCGTGCTCCCGATGTCCGTCCAGGACCTCGTGGATGAGTGGTTCGAGTACGAGCCGCTCAAGGCCGCGATCGCCGCCGCAGGGGTCCGCGACATTCGGCAGGGTCCGCGGTCGGGTGGAACGTCGTTCGTGCTGTTGCATCATCTCGTTGGCGCGCCGGCCGGCTCGGTGAACGCGCGTGGCTGGTGGCGCGACGGTCCCGACGCGTTCACCGTGACTGCCGAGGCGCTGGCGCGAAAGGCGGGCGTGGCGATCCGGACCGGCGCCTATGTCA
>DATCGG010000398.1:0-2132 GCA_036509075.1 Gemmatimonadaceae bacterium | reverse complement strand
GTTCGGGGAGCGAACGGCCGCCAATTCGCCGATCCAGGGCTCGGCCGCCGATCTGATCAAGGTCGCCATGATCCGCATCAACGCGTCCTTGGCCAACCATCGACTCAACGCGCGAATGCTGCTCCAGGTCCACGACGAGCTTGTCTTCGAGGTCCCCGGCCCGGAGCTCGAGCAGGTGTCGGCACTCGTGAAGTTCGAGATGGAGCATGCCGCCGATCTTTCTGTCCCACTCGTCGTCGACCTCGGGTCCGGAGAAAACTGGTTGGCCACCAAAATGGAGGGTTGAGACCCTCAAACGGGGCTTAATGGCCAATGCAGGTTGCCATGTCTCTCGCAAATCGACGAACCAATCAGGCCAAACAGCGGTGCAAAGAAAGGGGCTGCATAGGCATGTAAACCATTATACGACAATCGGTTAGGCGGAAGCAATGCGGCCTGGGCATTCCCTTTGCCTTAAGACGGGCACGACCGTTAGGTAGTCAGCGGGCTCAAACAAGCCGCAATCCTATTTGTCTCGTGCTCCCGAGTCCTGCCCTCTATGTCTCAACGCCGCGGTTTTACTCTCATCGAGCTCTTGATCGTTGTCGTGATCATCGGCATTCTCGCTGCGATGGCGATCCCGAAATTCCAAAACACGAAGGGGAAGGCGAACTTCGCGGCCATGAAGAGCGACCTGCACAACCTCACCACCGCGGAAGAGTCCTACTTCTACGATCACGCCAACTACAGCCTCGTTCTGGATTCGATGCAATTCAAGCCGTCGCGTGGTGATCAGGTCGTGGTGACCGAGGCGACCAACGTCGGCTGGTCGGCGACCGCAACGCACCCGGAGTCGTACCCACACTTCTGCGCCCTCTTCATCGGCACGGCTGCCGCCGTTGCGCCGGCGACGGTCGCTGGGGTGGTGACCTGTCAGTAAGGATGGCCACTCGTCCCCCTCGCGAGCGACCTCAGTTTAGAGAATTCGACAAACGCCGCGAGGGGATGATCTACGCAATGGATGGCGGGCTCTGGTTGCACCGACACCGATGGAAGGGCCGCTCGCTCGCCCACCTCGTCTCGACCGATAGGGACCTTCTCCTGCGCTACGGCGCCGCCGTCGGCATCGATGCCGATCGCCTGCAGTTCAAGCCACTCAAAGATCCGCGGACGGGTATTCGCCGCGCCGCCTGGCACTGGGACCTCGGCGGGCCGTACCTGCCGCCGCGCGCCGATCGTCGCTGAGGTCAGGCAGGCGACGACGCGGCAATGCGATCGCCCAACTCGCGATCGAACGACAACACATCCGCACGCAATAAAGACAGCTCGTCCATCAGCCGTTGATGCAACCCCGGATCTCGGCGAAAGCGTAGCCAAGCGCGCGCACGGTCGACCGCACGCCTGAGCCGATCGCTCAAGTAGAAGTTGATGTCCGCCGCGATTGGCAAGCTGACCAGATACGCGAGCGCGACGAGCGGACTCCAGATCGCCGCGACAACAGCTGTCTGCGCGAGATACGTCAACAGAACGAACACCGCGCCGGCAACGAGCGTCCGCATTGCCGGGTCGGCGGCGCTGTCCACCGAACGCATCGCGACCAGTCGCGCCGCGCGAAACGGAATCCAGTGATTCACTCGCCCCCAGAGCGCGATGGGTCCGCCGACCGCGAGGAGCCACCCTTCGCGCACGATGAATCGCAACGCGCGCCGGGCCTCGAGGGTGATCCCGATGTCCTCGATCCGCACGCCATGTTTCGCCGCAACGCGTTGCACCGCATCGAGACGCCTGACGAGTTGGTCGGCCTGCGCGCGAAGCGCCGCGTCGGCAAACGGCAGTCGCGATGAGAGTTCTTCAATACGACGGGCGATCGCGGTCTGCGCGCCGAGCCGCCGGTCGACGACGCCCATGTTCGGCACCGGCTCGAACAGCGCCGAGATGAGCGAGGCGAGACGCACCGCGCGCGCGGCATCGTCGGCGGTGAGATAGTTGAACGTCACCGCTCGGAGACGCGTCTCGATCTCCGACGTCAGCGCTTCGGCGGCCACGCCGCCGGTGGGTTCTCTCCAGGCGTCCATCGCAATCGGCTCGCCGATTTGAACGAGCACGCGCGTGCGCGGTGCGTCCTTCCGCTCGAACGTCAACCCGATGGGAAC
>DATCGG010000397.1:0-6123 GCA_036509075.1 Gemmatimonadaceae bacterium | reverse complement strand
CCGCCCCCGAGATGAACACTCCCGGAGCTTCGAGCTCCCTGAAGGGCCGTCGGAGACGACGACGTCGATAGGCCGCCCGTGGACGGTGGGCAACCACCTCCGAGCGCAGCGGTCCTAATCGCCCGTGCGGCTTGACTACTCGCATGTCGACCGAGATCCTCGGTCGCAAATCCGAGCAGAGCACTGCACGATCTATTTCTTATTCGAATTCGATTGACCCGATCACTGCTTCCTACCCGCTGTTTTCTTGGCGAACCAAAAATTCGCCGGCGATTAGAGCGTAGGGGCCACACCCGTTCCCATCCCGAACACGGTCGTTAAGCCCTACAGCGCCGATGGTACTCCGACCGAGAGGTCGCGGGAGAGTAGGCCGTTGCCGGCACCTCATTGCAAAGCCCTCGTCCGAGCTTAGCTACGCTCGGACGAGGGCTTTGCGCATCCTGCACCCGCCGGTCGCGAAAGCGGCACCCATACGGAACCTCGCGTAACTCGCGCATGTATCTTTCGCCAATGAAGCGTGCCGGGATCGTCACCGTCGCAGGAAAACCCAACGCCGGGAAGTCGACGATGCTCAACCGCCTCGTCGGCCAGAAGCTGAGCATCACCAGCGAAAAACCTCAATCGACTCGCGACAGAATCGTTGGCATCCGAACGACCGGCGACACGCAGATGGTGCTGCTCGACACGCCAGGCCTGCTGGAGCCGCGGTACGAATTGCAGCGGGTCATGCGTTCGACTGCCTTGAACGCGCTCGCCGATGCCGACGTCGTGGTGTACGTCACCGACGCGACACTTGGACCACCGCCGGGCCTCGAGGAGGCTGCATCGCTTCGGTCGCCGGCCGGGCCGCACGTCATCACTGTGTTGAACAAGATCGACCGTCTATCGAACGAAGAGCGTCGAGCATTGGTCGCTCACGTCCCGGATGCGATTCCGTTCTCGGCGCTGACCGGCGAGGGCGCGGACGTCCTGCTGTCCGCCATCGAGGAACGGTTGCCCGAGAGCCCGTTTCTGTATCCCGAGGATGACATCAGTACCCAAACGCTCCGATTCTTTGCAGCAGAGCTCATTCGCGAAACGGCGCTCGAACAGTTGGATGAGGAAGTACCCTACAGTGTTGCGTGCGAGGTCGAGGAGTTTCGCGAAGACCGGTCGCCCGTGTACATTCGGGCGACGATCTACGTCGAACGCGATAGCCAAAAGCGGATTCTTATCGGCGAGAAAGGCTCGAGGATCCGCGAAATCGGCCGCGCTGCCCGCGCGAAGATCGAACGACTCGTCGGCGGCGCCGTGTATCTGGACCTCTGGGTGAAGGTCCTCGCCAACTGGCGTCGTGACGCGCGGGCTCTCGAGCGGTTTGGATACCGGATGCCTCAGGAGCCAGCGTGACGCTCTCCCCACAACTGCTGTCCATTCTCGTCTGCCCGAAGTGCAAGGGCGAGCTGGAGTACCGATCCGATGAGCCGAGCCTCGTCTGCCACACCTGCCGACTGAAGTACCCGGTGCGGGACGACATTCCCATTATGCTCGCGGATGAGGCCACGCCGCTCTAGTCGAGCATCGTTCGCCCTTCTCGGCGCCCTCCTGATCTCGGCTGCCGACGTCGCACACGCGCAGACCGGTCTGGCAACGGAAGGAGCGTTGTTTCTCCTTCTGCCTGTGGGCGCGCGTTCGGTTGGGATGGGCCAGGCGGTGGTAGCGGACAGGCCAGGTACCGAAGCGGTATGGTGGAACCCGGCGGCAATCGGCGCAGCCACGCATCGAGAAGCGGCGATTCACCACTCGCAGAGCGTCGCTGGGACCGGCGACGCGGTGACAATCCTGGTGCCATCGTCACTGCTCGGCGTGCTCGCGCTCTCGGTCAACATCTTCGACTACGGTGAGCAACAGTCGAACCCCGACCCCAACGGCCCGGACGAAGTCACCGGGACCATCATTCCACGGAGCTTCATTTACGCGGCCACGTACGCGACGTCGTTAGGCAGCTACGTCACCGCCGGGCTCACCTACAAACTGATTCAGTTTCGCATCGACTGTACGGGGCCGTGTCCGGACATCAACTTCTCGGCCACGACGAGCGCGCTGGACCTCGGCGCACAATTCACGGTCAAGAAATCCATTCCGCTGGTCATCGGCGTGGCGGCTCGGAACATCGTGGGTCTCAAGGTACAGGTGAACGACAGCCCTCAGGCGGACCCGATTCCGCGCCGACTCCAGGTTGGAATGCAGTATCGCTACGACATTCCACCGTCGATCGCGCCGGAGACCGCGATCCGGTTTGCGTTCGACCTTGCGGATGGCATCCACGTCGGGAATCCGGCACCGCGCTTCGGAATGGATATCGCATTCCGTGAGCGGTTCCACATTCGTGGCGGTTACGCCGTCGAAGCATCGCAGTCAGAGGCCGGCGGGCCATCGATCGGCCTCGGACTGAGCACCGGCAACCTCGTGTTCGACGTCGCGCGCATTCTTACTGGCCTTTCAGCAGACGCAGGTAAAGCTCCAACATACCTTTCGCTGCGATACCTGTTTTGACAGCACGTACGGCGACGCTGGCCGCCATTGCGGCCATCGCGATACCGCTCGCTACCACGTCCGGCCAACGACTGGCGCGCACGCTTCCCGCGACGCGCGGAGACGCGGCACCGGCGGCCGTCTTCGGTACCTCGTGGAAGTACTTTGGCGAGGCGAAGGACACCGCGCGCGCGACGCCGTGGTCGATTCTCGCTTCTGCGATTGTTCCGGGCACGGGGCAGGCATGGCTCGGGCAGGATCGATTCGTTGCATACCTCGCCGTGGAAGCGTATGCCTGGGCGCGGTACGCCGCCGATGCGCGCGAGGGCCGCCAGGCGCGCAGCTCGTACAGAAGCCTCGCGAGCGAGGTTGCGCGACGACCTTTCAGCGCAGCGCGCCCGGTCGGCGATTTCGAGTACTACGAGCGGATGGAGCATTTCGCCGAGAGCGGTGCTTTCGACGCGGTTCCCGGCGGTGAGCTCGACCCCGAACCCGACACGACGACCGCCAACGGTGCCACCTGGCTCCTTGCTCGACAAACCTTCTGGTCCAACGCATCGGAGCCGCCGCCACGCGAGTCCGCCGAGTACAAATTCGCCGAGGAGTTTTATCGCGAGCGAGCGGTTGGTCCGGCGTACCGTTGGTCGTGGAGCAATGCGCAGCTCGAGTACGCGGAATTTCGGCGCACGATTCGCCGAAGCAACAACGCGTATCGAAACTCATTGGAAGATCTCGGGCTCGTCATCGCGAACCACGCGCTCAGTACGGTTGACGCGTTCATTACCGTCCGGCTCGGCCGTCAGGAGGATGCCAGTGGGAAGCGGTACGAGCTCACTGGCTCATTTCCGCTCGGGCGGCGACCTTAGGCTTAGGCGAATGACTTTGGGCACCCTCACGGCGTCTACAGATGATCGCTGACGTTGCGGCGCGCGATCGCGTGATGAAGCACACAAACGCCGTTGGAAGTCCTCCCGAGCCACCGATCATTTCGCGCCCCCCAGCATGAGCATCGCGTAGCGTGCCGAAGCCATCGGCAATGGTGTTCTGCCCTGACGGTGCGCCGATACCAGCGACGGTATCTGCCTGGCTCGATGACCGCGGGATCGCTGCGGAGGTCGTCCAAAATGAGGACGATCTCATGGCGCGCGCGCTGAGAGGCAGACCCAGACTCGTCGTGTTCGACGCCCGCGCGAACATCGACGCATGCATTGTCGTGTGTACGCGGATGAAGCGCGATTCGTATACGGGAATCGTCCCGGCGCTATTCGTCTGCGCGAAGGGCGAACCGGCGGTGGCGACGGCCTTCGATGCCGGAGCGGACGAGGTGCTGACCGAGCGCAACTCGGCCGAGGAATGTCGAATCCGGATGGACGTGCTTCTGCGTCGGTCAGATCGCGACGTCTATGTGCATCCGTCGACGCGCTTGCCTGGCACGATCGACATCGAGTCAGAGATCACGCATCGACTGCATCAGGAGACACCATTCGCCGTCTGCTATGCGGACCTGGATCACTTCAAGGAATTCAACGATCGATATAGTTATTACGATGGCGATCGTGTGATCCGCATTCTGGCGAAGATCCTTCACGATGTCGTAAAGGGTATGTGCGGCGAGGAAGGCTTTGTTGGCCACATCGGCGGTGACGATTTCATCTTCATTATCCCGGCGGCGATCGTCAATGAAACGTGCGGCGAAATCGTATCCATCTTCGATGCGCTCGTGCCGTTTCAGTACTCCGAGCAGGATCGGCGCGCGGGCTACTTTTTCGGCAAGGACCGACGCGGCCAGCTGCATCGCGTTCCGCTCATGACGGTGTCGATCGGCGTCGTGTCGAACGAGCGGCGACAGTTTGCGAATGCGGCGCAGGTCAGCGAGCTGGCCACGGAGATGAAGAGTTACGCGAAGACGTTGACTGGTTCGGTGTACACGATCGATCGTCGACAAGACCCGCCGCGCCTGGTACGGTCGTCAACGGCTCGATCAGATGTTCCGCTTAGCCTAGGCGACGAGTCATGAACGTTTCATGTCCGGAGTGCCAAACGGTATTCCGAGTAGATCCAGCGCGAGTCCCCGGACCGGGGGTTCGAGCGCGCTGCTCGGTGTGCGGAGGAATCATTCCGATCACTGCTGCGCGGAGCTGGACGGATGACTTCGCGACGCCGCACGACGCGGCCAGCCTAACGGCTGGCGCGCGCACAGGGACGTTGGTCGGCGCTCGGCCCTCGAGCCCGACTCCCGTTGAGCGAGCCGTGATCGCGGAGTCGAGTCCGGCCGCGACTCTTCCAAACGCTGCGCCGCGAACCTCGACTCCAGCGCGTGTCCCGCCGTTCGCCCCCGGTCGCAGGCCAACTCCGCCCGCGGGATCAATCGCTCCGCCGCCATCTGTCCCGACACCTCAGGCTTCGAGTGTCGAGCCGCGAAGCGTCCCGCCCGTCGCTCCCACCAACGTGGCTCCGCCATCGGCGACCGTCGCCGTGCAGCCGCCCGCGGCGCCACCGAGACCGCCGAGCCGTCCCGATTCAGACGCGCCGCCGCGGCCGCCGGCGTCGGCTGCCCCCGCGAGTCCCGCGAGAGCATCCGATGCGCCGTTTGTTCCACCGGCCCGCCCTTCGGCGCCAGTAGCACCAGGCCAGCCGGTGTCGAGTCCTCCGCCTGCGCCCCGGCCGATCGCCGCCGCCGAGTCGCCGTCCGTACCCGCTCGAGCGGACGTGGCGGCGCCCACGCCGTCAAAGGTTCCGATCAACCCATTCCTTGCGAACGACCCTAACCAGAAAGCGAAACGGCTCGCCCGCGCGCTCGTTTCAGACATGGTGGCGTACCACCCCCAGAAACGCGATGAGGGAATGCGTGCGGGTACGCTGAAGCAGTTGTTTCGAGAGGAGATCAAGAAGAGCTACGAGGAATACGTCGAGCAGATCGGAAAGGAGTTCGCCGAATCGACATCTCACTTCCAGGACGCCCTGAACGACGTTCTCGCCGGGGGCAAGAAAGTGTTCTAGGCAAGAACGTGCGTGCGTCCCGGGGTGGTTCGACACTACCGCGGTCGCTATCTTGAAGGCACACGAATGAAGCCGAGCCGTTCTCCACCGGGGAGGGCGGCTCGTGTCATATTTTGCCGGGGCATTTTTGCTGGATCGACAGGGGGGCGCGAACCATGGGAGACACCGAGCGCACGCGTCGGCTCCGAGACGCCGAGAGTCGGCTGCTCGAGCTGAGGAGGTATCTTTGACCTCGATCACAAGCGAGAGTCGCTGACCCAGCTCGAGGAGCGAATGGCGTCGGCGGGATTCTGGAACGATCAGGAGAGCGCACGGACGGCCGTGCAACAGGTCAAGGAGCTCAAAGGCTGGATCGAGCCGTACGATCGCCTCGCAGGCCGGATCAATTCGTCGTTGGAGCTGGACGAGCTGCTTGCCGCCGAACCCGACCCCGTTATGTCGGCCGAGGTCGACGAGGAAGTGGCAGCGGTCGAAAGCGACGTCGATGCGTTCCAGCTTCGATCGCTACTCCGCGGCCGGGACGATTTCCGTGATGCGCAGGTCGAGATCAGCGCCGGCGCGGGCGGCACGGAGGCGCAGGACTGGGCCCAGATGCTGTTGCGGATGTAT
>DATCGG010000396.1:0-10041 GCA_036509075.1 Gemmatimonadaceae bacterium | reverse complement strand
ACGCGCCGAGGTGGCGATTCGCGCGTACGCCGATTCGCTCTACCGTCGCGTCGAGTGGACGTGGCCGCGTAACCGTCCGCCAGCCGTGAACATGGGATGGAGGCCGGAAGCTGGAGGTGCGTTCGAGCCGTTCGACTGGCGCGGCTACGACGAGGGGATGATCCTCTACGTGCTCGCGTTAGGCTCGCCGACTCACGCCATCGAGTCGTCCGCGTGGGACGAATGGACGCAGAACTACCAATGGCGTGAGTTCTACGGCCAGCAACACGTGAACTTCGCGCCGCTGTTCGGGCATCAGTACTCGCACGTGTGGGTCGACTTCCGCGGCATCCGCGACGCGTACATGCGAGGGAAGGGGATCGACTACTTCGAGAACTCACGGCGCGCGACCATCGCGCAGCGCGAGTACGCGATCGACAACCCGTACAAGTGGGTCGGGTACGGCGCGACCGAGTGGGGGCTGACGGCGTCGGACGGGCCGCGCGACGGGCCGGTGACAGTCGACGGCAGCCCGCGCGTGTTCTTCACCTACTCGGCTCGCGGCGCGGCGTGGAACGAGATTCGTGACGACGGAACGCTCGCGCCAACGGCGGTAGGCGGGTCGGTCCCGTTTGCGCCCGAGATCACCATCCCCACACTGATCGCGATGCGCGAGAAGTACGGTGACCGTCTCTTCACGAAGTATGGCTTCCTCGACGCGTTCAACGCCACGTTTCCAAAGACCGGCCTAACGCCACAGGCAGGGTCGGTCGCGCCAGGGATCGCGTGGTTCGACAGTGACTATCTGGGGATCGACCAGGGCCCGATCATCGCGATGATCGAGAATCACCGGTCGGGGCTCGTGTGGCGGGTCATGCGGACGAACCCGTACATCAAGGCGGGCCTGAAGCGGGCCGGGTTCACAGGGGGTTGGCTAGATCAGTGAGCTGGCATCCCGAGCGAGGTAGTCATCCCGAGCGAGGTAGTCATCCCGAGCGAAGCGAGGGATCGCGATCTTCACGGTAGAGTGAATTGTCATCCCGAGCCATCAGGCGAGGGATCGCGCTCCTCCGGATAGAGGGCCCTCATTCGGGACGACCGCGATCCCTCGCTTTGCTCGGGATGACCAACTCTGACGATCCTCCGGTGCTGGTCGTCCTTCTCATCCTGCAGTGCTACTACATCGAGGGTGTCATGGCCGGGAGTGTGAGGGAATGAGATGGTGGGCGCCCGCGCTGCTGCTGACGGGAGCTATTGGTACCGGGTCGCCGGAGCAGAAGCCGACGCTCCTCGACGCGTTCGAGTCGGTGAAAGACTGGCGTGCGACCCCGTCCGACGGGGTGTCACTCCAGGTTTCGACCGACTCGGGCTTCCGCGGACGCGCCATGCGGCTCGACTTCGATTTCCACGGCCGCGGCGGCTACGCAGTCGTGCACCGCACTTTCAACTTCACCGTTCCGGCCAACTACGAGTTCTCATTTCGGATTCGAGGCGATGCGCCGGCGAACACGCTCGAGTTCAAGCTCATTGACCCGAGCGGGGACAACGTGTGGTGGTCCAACCAGCCGGCGTTCGAGTTTCCGCGCGCGTGGACCGAAGTCGTTCGGAAGAAACGTCAGATCATGTTCGCGTGGGGCCCCAAGGGCGGCGGAGAGCTCGCGCGCGTCGCCGCCATCGAGTTCTCGATCACGGCCGGCACGGGTGGAAAGGGAACGGTGTGGATCGACGAGCTGCAGCTACGGCCGCGCGAGCCCGACCGACCGTACGCGCTGACCCCGACCGTCACCGCCACGTCGGAAGCCGCTGGCTTCGAGGCCCGGCGCGCGCTCGACGGAGACAGAACGACGCTGTGGCGATCGGCCACGGCGCCGGCCCCAACCACGCCTCCGACGCCCACGCCAAAGGGCGCCCCGCCGTCGGTCGTTCTGCCGCCTAACGCGCGACAGGCGGTGCAGGTGGACTTCCTACAGAACCGGGAGTTCGGCGGTCTCGAGGTCGAGTGGGAGCCCGGACATCAGGCGTCCGACTATACCGTCGATTTTTCGCCCGACGGCAAGATATGGGAGACCCGCTATCGCGTCGCGGGCGGCAATGGCGGCAGGGACTACATCTACCTGCCCGAGAGCGAGACCCGGTTCGTGAGGCTCGCGCTCGAGCGTGGGCCGTCAGACACGTTCGGACTACACGAGATCACCGTCGAGCCGCTCACCTGGTCGGCGTCGAAGAACGACTTTTTCGCCGCGGTCGCTAGGGACGCACCGCCCGGCAGCTACCCCAAGTATTTAGGTGGCGTCCAGTCCTACTGGACCGTCGCCGGCGCAGACGGCGACCAGGCGGAGGTCCTTGTCAACGAAGAAGGGATGGTGGAGGCACGGAAAGGTGGCTTCTCCGTGGAGCCGTTCGTGTTCGTGGGCGGCAAGCTCTCCACCTGGCGCGATGTGAAAACCACGCAGTCCCTCGCGGGATCGCACTTTCCAGAGCCGAGTGTCGTATGGACCGCCGACGACTGGCAGCTCACGCTCGCGCCGATTGCCGTGCTGGGAGGGCGCGACTCTTCCATCGCCTACCTGCAATATCGGCTCGCGAACACGGGACGCCGACGGCAGGCCATGCGACTGTACCTCGCGATACGGCCGTTTCAGGTGAATCCACCATGGCAGTTTCTCAACACGCCGGGCGGCGTGGCGACCATCCGGCAACTGGCGGCCGACGGACAGGTGGTCCGCGTGAACGGCGAGATGGGGGCGATGTCGCTGACGCCGCCTAACGGGTTCGGCGCGGCGACGTTCGACCAGGGCAACATCGTCGACTTTCTTCGCGATGGCTCGCTGCCCTCAGTCAGCAGCGTGCAGGACCCGTTCGGCCAGGCCTCCGGGGCCCTGGCGTACACCGCCGATGTCGATAGTGGCGCCGCGGTCGTGGTCGAGCTCGCGCTGCCGCTGCAGGAGGCGTCCATCTCTCAGCTCGAAGGCGAACGCGTCCTCGGCGCTCGAGCGCCGCGCGACCGCGTGGCCGACGCGCGCCGGTTATGGCGCGACGCGATCGAGCGCGTGACGATCGAGCTCCCGCCGTCCGCCTCGCGCCTGGTCAACTCGCTGTACGCGAACCTCGGGTACATCCTCGTCAACCGCGATCACGCCGGTCTGCAGCCGGGCTCGCGATCCTACGAGCGCTCGTGGATCCGCGACGGGTCGCTCGAGGCGACGGCGCTTCTGCGGATGGGCCGACCCGACGTCGCGCGCCAGTTTCTCGAGTGGTACGCAGGCTTCCAGTATCCAAACGGCAAAGTCCCATGCTGTGTCGACGCGCGCGGCGCCGACCCCGTGCCGGAGCACGACAGCAACGGCGAATTCATCTACCTCGCGGCGGAGTACTGGCGACACACGCACGATCGCGCGGTCGCGGATCGCATCTGGCCTAACGTGATGCGGGCGGCGCTGTACATCGACTCGCTTCGGCAGCAGCGTCGCAAGCCGGAATTCCAGTCGGGCGACAAGCGCGCGTTCTACGGAATCCTCCCGCCATCCATCAGCCACGAGGGCTATTCGGCCAAGCCGATGCACTCGTACTGGGACGACTTCTTCGCGCTGCGCGGGCTCAAAGACGCCGTGGAGCTCGCGCACGCGCTGAGCCGACCGGAGGAGCCACAGCTGATGTCGCTGCGCGACGAGTTCAGGCGCGACCTTTATGCGTCGATCCAGTTCGCGATGGCGCAGCATCGAATCGACTTCATCCCCGGCGCGGCAGACCTCGGCGATTTCGACGCCACGTCGACAACGATCGCAGTGACGCCCGTCGCCGAGCTGGGTCGTATGCCCGATAGCGTCGCGCACGCCCTCGACCGCACGTTCGACCGGTACTGGAGCGAGTTCGTCGCGCGACGTGATGGCACGAAGCCGTGGGAGAGCTATACGCCGTACGAGCTCCGCGCCGTCGGCACACTGGTCCGGCTCGGGAAGAGAGATCGCGCACACGAGCTGCTCGACTGGTTCTTCAAGGGTCAGCGGCCCTCCGAGTGGTATCAGTGGGCTGAAGTCGTTTGGCGCGACCCCGCGACGCCGAAGTTCATCGGCGACATGCCGCACACGTGGGTCGGATCGGATTACATCCGGTCGCTCCTCGACATGTTCGCGTACGAGCGCGAAGCCGATTCGTCGCTGGTCATTGGCGCCGGGATTCCCGAGGCGTGGGTGATGGAGAAGCCGGGCGTGACAGTCCGGCGACTTTCGACGCACTACGGGCCGCTCAGCTACACGGTCCGCAACGAGAACGGCAGGGCACGCGTGTCGATGTCCGCCGGCCTAACGATTCCACCTGGTGGGATCATCGTGCATTCGCCATTCGCGAAGCCGGTCGGCGAAGTGCGCGTGAATGGCGTGCCGAGCGCCGCGGGTCCGTCGGGGGGCGTCCTCGTGCGGTCCCTCCCGGCCGAGGTGGTGTTCCGCCCGTGAGCTAATTTAACGGTCCTTCTTGACCTTGAACTTGCTCCACATGACGATCGTGGTGCACGACGAGCCGCCCGCCTGCTGGAACTCCGGGGGCGTGGAAGACCCTGTGTACACCTCGATGGCCCCGACATCGGAGGGCGGCATGAGTCGATCGACATCGCCCGGATAGAGCGACTTGTACGGCGCCCCATCGACGACGTAGTTCATGCAGCCGCCGGTGGCGTCCCGCGCGCTCTCGACCGTGTAGTCATTCCCGGAGGGCACGACGCGGAGCGAGGGGATCGTGCGGAAGAGATCCGTCATTCGCGTTGCCTGACGATCATTGATCTCCTCCGGCGTCATGAAGTAGCCAAAACCGGTCTTCTTTCGCTGCGTGAACCCGACCTGATCGAGCCCGTCCTTCGAGCTCGTCGCGGTCACGGCAACCGGGTCGAGCACGCGGGCCGGCTTTGACATCGTTACCGTCACCTGCCTCGGCGCCTTGCCGGACAGCTCGACGGCCACCTCCACGGGCTCGAAGCCGAGCTGCCGAACCACGAGCGCCTGTGTGCCGCTCGGCAGGTCCGAGAACCCGAACGAGCCGTCCTCGCGGCTGAGTGTTGCTGCGCCAGTCCCGCTCACGTCCACGCGCGCATTGGCGACCGGTGCGCCGGCCGCGTTGATCACCCTGCCCGTTAGGCGCGCGGGACCGCGCAATCGCTTCGCCGTGTCGCCTTGGGCAACGCCTTTCCCGACGCCCTTCGTCGTGTCGACCGCCTCCTCAACAACCGTGGTGCCAATCCGCAGGCTCTGGAAGCCCAGCGGATTCGCCTCGTCCATCGCGACGTGAACCTCGGCGGTCTTTCTGCCGTTGAACTCGGCCTGGACGTTTCCATCGATGCCGCCGGGCAGGCCGCAGATGCGATACGTGCCGTCAGCGCCGACGGTCCCTTTCCGGACGACGTCTCTTTTCCGGAGGTTCGTTAGGTCCAGCTCCTTCCAGGTGAGTGACACCGTGGCGCCGACAAGGGGCGTGTCATTGTCGGCGTCGAGGACCTTCCCGACGAGGGCGGATGGCCCGCGACGGCGCCACGCCGGGGCACATGACATCTCGAGCACCGTCTGAGCCGACGGAACCGCCAGCTCTACAGCCAGCGGGGCACCCGCCTGAAACGGCACCGCCTTCGTATTGATGGAGACGCCCAGTGTGTCGAGCAGCGGGTGGACGAGCGAAAGGCTATGCTCTCCGGGCGGAATGTTGTCGATCTGAAAGCGTCCGTTTTTGTCGGTCGTGCCCTCGAGCTTCGTATCAACGACCTTCACGACCGCGCCGGCGAGAGGTACTCCGCCGTGAATGCTGTCGATGACGCTCCCGGTGACACTGGCCATGGTGCCCTGCTGAGCGGCAGCAGAGCGAGGGGCGCTCCAAGCGCCACCCAGGCCGACGACGGCAAGACAAATTACGATCGAGGAACGCATGCAACGGTGTTCGAAGAGGTTACCGGATCACGGGTTGAGCCTCCATAGTATGCCGTGCTGCACACACCCATGGAAGCCGTTCGAAGCCAGTCACCATACACCCGGACAGGTATCGGGTGCCCGATAAGTCCGCCAAGTCGCTCACGGTTGGGGAGCCGCGCGCATGACGACACTGCTGCTGGCTGCGACCCTGCTGCTTCAGATCACGCCCGCGCAAGCCGAGCGCCTCCGGTGGGTGCCAAATCCCAGAGTGACGAATGGGACATGGGTTGCCGATCCGTCCCAACACCTCAAGCCGGCGACAATCGACTCGATCAATTCGCTCCTCGCCAGGCTGTCGCGGGAAACGGGGACCGAGATCACCGTCGTGGCTATCGACTCGACGTCGGGGTTCGAGCCGTTCGACGTCGCGCTCGCGCTGCATCGCATGTGGGGCGTGGGACAGAAAGGTCGCGACAACGGTATCGTGGTGCTCTGGGTCCCGACACAGCGCGCCGTACAGGTTAGCGTAGGCTACGGCCTCGAGGGCGTGCTGCCGGATTCGCGCATCGGGCGCATCCGCGACCAAGTAATCTTTCCGGCGTTTCGCCGCGGAGAATTCGACGCGGGCATGCTAGGTGGTGTCGAGGCGATCTCGACGATTGCACGCGAGGAAACGGATGCCCGGGGCTCGACGATGTCTTCGACGAACCCACCGCCTAACGGGCGGCCGCTCGTCGAGAGCGAGTCGGGTCGAACAGTTGGTCGACGAACGGGCATCGTATTCGGCGCGATGGGCGGCTTCCTTGCGCTCGTCGGCGGGGTGGGTGGCGTCGCCGCGTACCGCCGGCGACGGTCGCGGCAGTGCCCGAACGGCCACGGCAAAATGGTTCGTCTCGATGAACGGGCCGATGACGCTCACCTCGAACGGGGCCAACAGCTCGAAGAGCGTCTCAAAAGCGTGAACTACGATGTCTGGGTGTGTCCGACATGTCAGCACGTGTCGATTGTGCCGCACAAGGCCTGGTTCAGCCGTTACTCGAAATGCCAGTCGTGCGGACGCCGCACGCTCGAGACGGAGTCGCGAACGCTGGTGCGTGCTACGACGAGTCACGAGGGCAGCGAGGAAGTGACCGAGCGCTGCAGAAACTGCGGGTGGGGTCGCACATACACGCGGACGATCCCACGCGTGCAGAGAAGCTCCGGAGGCTCTGGAGCGTCGGGTGGCGGGGGCGGCGGTGGCGGTGGCAGCTTCGGTGGCGGGTCAGCCGGTGGCGGGGGAGCGGGCGGACGTTACTGAGCGACCGAATCGCTTGATTCGGGTCGCCGCCAGCGGACTCCGACATAGCTTTGCGCAATGCCTTCGCGAGACAACGGCGACGCGCGGATCGCCCTTCCGGCCGACTTCGACTTCGGTTGGGTGCTTGGGTTTCTCGCGGCCCGGACCGTCGCGTCGCTCGAAACGATTCGCGACCGCGCGTACCACCGATCGGTCCGTGTGAACGGCAAGGCCGTCACGCTGACGCTGACGGAGGTTGTGCCCGGCGCGTCCGTCGCCGGAGGCCGTGGACAGCGCATGCTCGTCGCGCGCTCGCATCCCCGGCTGCCAGCAGGTGTGCTGGAGGGAGCCGTTAGGCGCATGCTGGATCTGGATGTCGACCTCGTGCGCTTTCATCGGCTCGCCCGACGCGACGCGATTCTCGCGGCCATCGTTCGCCGGCGATCCGGCATTCGGCTTCCGCAACTCCTCGATCCTTTCGAGGGACTGACCCGCGCGATCCTGGGACAGCAGGTGAGCGTCGCGGGGGCGAGCACGATCACCGATCGGCTGGTGCGTCTTTTCTCGCACCCCGCGCCCGGCGCACGAAACGCGGGCTTTCTCGCGTTCCCGACTCCCGCAGACGTTGCCGAGGCAGGCGCGGATCGCCTGCGCGGACTGGGCCTAACGAGAACGCGGGCGGCCACGTTGGCCGGCGCCGCGCAGCGCATCGCCGAGGGCGCGCTGGATCTCGAGCGGCTTCGGACCGTCCCGGCGGACGAAGCGCAGGCCGCGCTCGAAGAGCTCCCCGGGATCGGCCCGTGGACAGCGTCGTACGTGCGCATGCGGGCGTTAGGCGACCGCGACGCGTTCCCGAGCGCGGATCTGGGCGTGATCAAGGCGATGCAAGCGGCCGGTGTCGCCCGCCAATCGATCCTCGACGTTGCCGACCGATGGCGGCCGTGGCGCGGGTACGCGACGCTGCATCTCTGGGCATCAGCGGCCGATGGCCGCTGACGCCCAGAGAGCTAATAGCTAATAGCTAATAGCTAATCATGCGTCCCGCAGCGCAGACGTAGCATCGACGCCGAGTGCGCGACGGGCAGGGATGTACGTCGCGGCGAGCGACACGATCGCGACGAGCATCGCGGCGCCGGCAAAGAATCGTGGGTCCGTCGCGCTCACGTCGAACAGCAGACTGCGGAGCACCCGGGTAAGCCCGAACGCCCCCGCCAACCCGATCGCGACGCCGAGGACCGTCACGCGCATTCCTTCGCCGAGTACGAGCGAGAGCACGTCACGTGGTTGCGCGCCGAGCGCCATGCGCACGCCGATCTCGCGGCGGCGCTGACCGACACTCAGCGCAATCACGCCGTACAACCCGACGAGCGCGAGTAGCAGCGCCAACGCGGCGAACACGCCCAGCACCGCCATGCTGAACCGCTGTCGGGCGATCGAGTCGGCGAACACGCTCGACAGAGGACGCACGTCGGACAGTGCGAGCGTCGCCTCCATTCGCCCGAGCTCTCGACGAACGGATGGAAGGACCGCGTCGGGATCGCACGCGGCCCCGCCGGCGGCACACTTGGCGCGAACGACGATCGACATGAACGGATACGGCATCTGCGTCACCGGCACGTACGCCGCCGGATTCGTCTCGGCGTCGAGTGCCGTCTGCTTCACGTCCTCGACGACGCCGACAATCTCCCGGGGTGCCGCACCATTCGAGAAGTCGAATCCGGTGCGCAGCCGCTGTCCGATCGCCGACGTCCCTGGAAAGTGGCGGCGCGCGAGCTCGCGGTTCACGATCACCACTCCCGGCGCGTCGCTCTTGTCACGACTGTCGAACGCTCGTCCGCTGAGCAAACGAATCCCCATAGTAGGGAAGTAGTCGCCACTCACGACCGAGTACTCTGCGACAGGGCCTTCACCGGGCGCCGGCCGCGGGCGGCCCTCTACGGAGAACCCGCCCGACTCCACCGCGCCGGAGAGTGGCAGCGAGCTCACGGCGCCGGCGTGGCTGACGCCCGGCAGGCCCCCGAGCCGAGCAGTGAACTGGTCGAAGAACCGTTGCCATCCCGGTCCGTCCCGCACGGGGTCGAAGCTGGCTCCCACTGGCAGGACGATGTTTCCGGTCAGCACGCCGTTGGGGTCGAACCCCGGCGTGACGCGCTGCAGGCGGGCAAAGCTTCCCGCGAGAAGCCCAGCCCCTACGAGCAGCACAACCGAAAGAGCGACTTCCGCCGCGACGATCAAGCGACGACCCAATCGCTGGCGCGCGTTCCCGGTGAGCCGCGTCCCGCCGCTCTGAAGCGTGGCGGCGACGGTCTGTCGCGCGATGTGGAGCGCGCTCGCGAGGCCGAACACAACGCCGGCCACGACGGCCACGGCACACGCGAAGCCGACCACCCGATCATCGACGCCGACGTCATCGGCCCGCGGCAAGCTCCCCGGCACCAGAGACAGCATGACACGAGAGCCCCAGACGGCAATCGTGACGCCGACGACCGCGCCACCTAACGCGAGGACAATGTTCTCGGTGACGAGCTGTCGCATGATCCGGAGACGGCCGGCCCCCAGCGCGGCGCGCAAGGCGAATTCCCGTTCGCGTGCCCCGGTTCGGGCGATGAGCAGGTTGGCGACGTTCGTGCAGGCGATGAGCAGGACGAATCCCACCGCGCCAAGCAGCACGAGGAGTCCTCGGCGAACGGTTCGCGCGGCCTGTTCCTCGAGACCAACAATCGTGTACGCGAATCGCCCGTCTGGTAGACCGAGCTCCTTGAATCGCCTCTTGGCGAACGCGTCGACCTCGGCCTGGGCTGCAGCTGGCGCGACACCAGGCGTGAGTCGCGCGACCGCCGCCAGGTTCATGGTCCCGTAGGTTTGGCGATCCTGCTCCGTGAACGAGAGCGGAGCCCA
>DATCGG010000395.1:0-5702 GCA_036509075.1 Gemmatimonadaceae bacterium | reverse complement strand
CACCTGCCGCCACGGTGTCTCGTACCCGATGCCGACGTTGGTGTGCACGATGAGCCCCGCACCACTGCGCACGAGCGCGCTGTAGTTCACAACCTCGTTGTTCAGAATCAGCGAGTTCGGGATCACGATCTGCTCGTTCTTCGGCGACCGGAGATACGTCGTCAACAGCTCGACCTGAGTGACCTCCCCGATCGTTTCCCCAATACGCACGCGGTCGCCGACCCGGAAGGCGCGCCGGAACGCGATGCCCAGGCCCGCCACCAGGTTGCCGACGATCGAGGCGGATCCGAGCGAGAACATGAGACCCACGACGACACCGATGCCCTTGAACGCCTCGGAGCCGGAGCCGGGTATGTACGGGTACGCAATGACGAGCGCCATGGCGATCAGCGCGAACCGGACGATCCGCTCCGTCGGCTTTGCCCAATCTGCCTCGAAACCACGGAGCTCGCTCTCCCCTCTGGCCACCCGCGCGAAGAAAAGCCGCACGAGGCGCAAGGCCCAGCGGGTGATGAGCGTGAGAATGACCAAAAAGACGAGATCGGGGATGAACGCGAGGAATCCGGTGGCGAGCGTCTTCAACGGCTGAAGGAGAATGCTCGTGAGGCTGCGGCCGAGGGCTCTCGTCCACGGGAAGAGCACGAGGACATAGTTGAGGTACACGTACCCGGCCACCAGAGCGACGAGCACTGCCACGACCCTCACCGCGTGCTGGCCGACGTTCCAGAGCTGTTCACCGCGCACGATCTCGAGCGTCCTGAAACGCACGTCCTGAACCTTCGATCGATACCGTGAAGCGACCGCTGCGCGGACGCGTCGCAGGGTGCGCCGATCCAGCTCCACCAGCAGGAGGACAGCGACGGTCGCGATCGCTGCCCTGTAGAAGTCTTTCCAGAGCGTGGACGCTTCACGGTCACGCCGGAACTCGGTGATCGCTTCGGCCACGCGATCCCGGTACGCCTGGGCCACGAGCTGCCTCGTTAGGCCCTCGAGCTCGGCGTCGGCGTCGAGCACGCCGAACAATCGCTGGCCTTTTGCCACCACGATCGATGCCGTTGGCGTGTCCTGGACGGTGAGCGAATCGACGGGGATCGTCCGGTCACCCGCGACATCGGCGATGCGGTTCGCGATCTCGGCGGCGCGGCGCTCGGCGGGGTAGGAAGAGATCCCGCGGACGCGAAAGAGGGTAACCCCGTCCACGGTCACTGGCGCCGTGGGCAGCTCGACGGCGGACTCCGCCGCCGCGCGACGCTCGGCGCTCTGGACCGAAGCGGAATCCTGTGCCGACGCTCCGCTGCCCCAGACGAGCGCAGCGCCGACAATCGCAAACGTATACCGACGCCCTACCGGCATGGTCCTGGCCTCCGACCCCCGGCTCGATTTGTACGGTGCGGACACAGCAACGGCGCCCAGGAGGCAAGCCATGATGGCGTCTTGGCGAAAGGCCTTGCCATTGAACCAAGGGCCAGCCGCTAGCGGGCAAGCCGCACGTCGTCGTGAGTCGCCGGGGCTCGAGGCTGACCGTCGCCAGCATCCTTGCGGTCCACGTAGACGAACTCGGTGGGCTGCGCGAACGCGCTGCCGGACGCTTCCACGATCGACGCGACGTCGAGAAACAGCCCTTCGCGCACCGCCAGAAACTCCGCGAAGTCCGCCGTCAGCACGTATGCGAAGAGCTCCAGCTCCAGCGCGCGCTCTCCGAAGTTGATCAGCCGGATGCGCGCTGACCCTTTCTCGATTTTCGGGTTCGTGGCGAGCGACTCACGAACCCCGGCAAGGATTCCGTTGAGCTGGTCGGCGCTCGTGCCGTATCGCAACCGCAGAACGGTTTGCACCAGGATCTTCTCGCGCGAGGCGTAGTTCTCGATCCCGGCCTGGGCGAGCACGCCGGCGGGCACGGACACGAGGGTCTGGTCCAGCGTTCGCAGCCGCACTGACCGCAGCGTGATGTCCTCGACCGTGCCCATGCGGTTCGAGATGCTGCACACGTCGCCGACGGCGAGCACCCGGTCGCTCAGCAGGAAGACACCTCCGAGAAAATTCTCGACGGTTTTCTGCGCGCCGAGGGCGAGTGCCACGCCGCCGATGCCGAGGCCTGCCAGTGCAGTCTTCGTGTTCACGCCAGCGATCGTCAGGATCGCGAGAATGGCCACGACGACCACGAGCACCTTGAGCAGCTTTTCGCCGAGCAGCATGAGCGATTGCGTGCTCGTGCGATCCTTCCCCCACACCATGGCGCGCGTACGGGCGAACCCCAGCGTCAGGACCCGCCGCAGCAACCACGTCAGCGCGATGACTACCGCGATGAGGGCGATGTGCGCATACGTGATACGGAACGCGAGCGGGTAGCCGAGGAGGCGCAGCGAGGAGTTTTGCATCAGGAGCGCCACTACCACGATGGTGGGCCACCGCGTCGCGGCGTACCAAACGTCCAGATCGTGCCGGCGCGAGGCGCTGGTCAGCGTGCGCCTAACGATGAATGCGAGGCCGGCGCTGACCAGCGCGAACACGATGAGCGGAATGACGAGCGTTGCCACCAGCACGATCCAATGGGCGAGCGAGATGCCGAACAGCTCGCGGCTCACCAGCGCACTCGGCATCACGCGCTCGACCCATGTGTGCGCGATCAAACGGTTGAGCGACGGGACCAGGGCCAGCGTTTCGGATGAGATCAGCCAGATCTGGCCAGCCAGCGGGTCGGTCACGCGCACGAGCGTGATGTCGGTGTTCGTATCGTTGATGGCCAGCGGGCCAACGCGTTCGCGGTCGATCGGCAGGCCGTCGTCGACCGCGCCTTCCGGCGCGTCGCTGACGCTCGTGATCGGCTCGCTGAAATAGCGGTCCATCAGAGACTTGAGATCCCTGGCGAGCTTCGCGGTGTTTCGACGCTGGCTCTCGTCGACCTGCAGGTACCTGGCGGCCAGCACGTAGTCCTCGCGCTCCACCGCCCGGATGAACGATGCGATGGTGCCTCGCGGCGTCGTGCGGTCGAGCGGATCGACGGCTTGCGGTGGGACAGGCGTCGACGGCTGGCCCAGGATTCTCGGGATCTGGGCGCCGAGCGCGTGAGTGAGCAGGAGAAATGCCAGTACAGTGGCGAACGACATGACCGCCTCGGCGATATTCTCGGGTTAAGGACTGATCGCCAGGAACAGGTAGGCTGCGAGCACCGCGAGATGAACACCGGCCTGAAGGAGCGTAGCTCGGCCCGGGACAACGGTGAGCACCCCCACGACGCACGTCAACGCCAACAATACGATGTGAGTTGGGTCGAGGCCGAGGTGCAGCGGCACCGGCAGCCAGATGGACGCGATCGCGATCGTCGGAATCGTTAGGCCGATGCTGGCCATGGCCGAGCCGAAGGCGAGATTGAGGCTGATCTGCATTCGCCCCTGCCGGGCAGCACGCACCGCCGCGATCGTCTCCGGCAGCAGAATGAGCATCGCGATGATCACACCGACCACGGACACGGGAAGGCCGGCGGCCGCGACCGCTCGCTCGATCGTGGGCGACACCAGCTTCGCGTTTCCAACGACAGCGACGAGCGCGAGCAGCAGCAACCCGAGGCTGGTCAACGCTTCACGAGTGGATGGCGGTGTCGCGTGCTCATCGTCATCGATGACGTCGCCTTCGAGCGAGACCGGCAGAAAGTAGTCGCGGTGCCGGCCGGTCTGGAGCGCGACGAACAGTCCGTAGAGCGCGAGGGCAGTCACGGCGGCGAACGCGAGCTGCGCTGGTGAGAACACCGGACCTGGACTGCTTGTCGTGAAGTTCGGAACAACGAGGCAGAGCGTCGATAACGTTGCGACGGTCGCCAACGCCCCGCCCGTTCCCTCGGCGTTGAACGAGACGACCGATCCGCGCCGAGTTCCCGCGACGATCGAGAGACCCACGATGCCGTTGGATGTGATGATCACGGCCGCGAATACGGTGTCTCGCGCGAGCGTTTCGGCCGCCGCGGCGCCGGCGATCATCAGTGTCACGATGAGCGCGACCTCGATCACCGTTACTGCCACGGCGAGGACGAGTGACCCAAATGGCTCGCCGACACGATGCGCGACGACCTCGGCATGGTGCACCGCACTGAGTACCGCGCCGGCGAGGAAGACGGTAACCCCGGCGACGACGAGTGGCGACAGAGTCCTGCCCCACGCGATCCCGAGCACGACGACAGCGCCGATGGGGACGAGGGTAGTCCATGAAGGGGTGCGCGAAGGCATTTTTGCGTTGACTCTGACCCCAATCCCTCAGAAACGGAAGCCAAAACTCAGCGCCGGGCCGCTCATTGTCACGTCGTTCACGACCCTATCCGACTCGTAGTCGACGTCGAGGTGCCGATAGGTCAGCCCCACGGAGCAGCAGCGCGAGAGCTCATAGGTGACGCCGCCGAATGCCTGCCAGGTGAAATCCGAGCCGCCGGCGCCCAGGTCCGCGTACGCGAGCAGATGCCACCGCGGTCCCCACGGCGTGGCGCGAACATCCGCGCCCACGATGCCATCCACCCAATCCGCGCTGGTCTCGGCGCCGGAGGACATCGATGGCAGAATGGCCGTGAGCTCAGCCTTCACATGCCAGTAACGCAGCCCCGCCACCGCGTGCACCGTGGCCTCCGGCCCGGTGAACACGGAATAGCCGATTTGCGACGCGAGCATGGTCTGGTACTGCTCGATGTGGAGGGTCGACGGCTTGCCCAGCACGGGCGCCAGGTCTTCGTCATCGGTCGTGGAGACGTAGAACGCATCGAGGTGTCCGAGCCATCGGCCGCGTCCTCCCTCGAGCGCCGCTATGAACGCGACGTCCCCCGTCTGAAGCACGTCCCCCGTGGTAACGTCGACGCTGCCCACCACGTCGCGCGCACCGACTCGTCCTTTGGTGCCGGCGGCCCACACGTACGGAGTGATCGACCACTGCCACGTCTTCAACGGCTCCTGCGCTCGAGCGCTTGGCGGCCACGGGGACGCTGAGCCGAGGCATACCGCGAACCAGGCAACCGGGATGCGAAGCTTCCGCATGATCTTCCCCCTTCCGTCCCTGAGGCGATGCCGAGACGCGGCGGCCCCGGTGCAGCGGAGCCGATGTTTGGCGACCCGGCTGCAGCACGCCATCGGACGTTGGGCAGGTCCGCGTGGTACGGCTAGCTCACCAAGGTTTACTTGTCGGAGCCGCCTCAGCGGGCGAACCTGATCGCAATGTCCACCTTCGCCTCGAGACCCTTCGCGCGCGTAATTGTAGGGAGCTTGTCGCTCCTGCTTGGCGCCGCGGTGGCCAAGGCGCAAAAGACCGATTCGGTATGGATCAAGAACGGAGACCGGATCACTGGAGAAGTGAAGTCGCTCTCCCGCGCCCTCCTCAAGTATTCCACCGACGACCTTGGCACCATTTACATCGAGTGGGACAAGGTCGTTCGCATCAGCAGCAAGGCGACATTCGAGGTGCAGGTCAACACTGGGCAGAAGTATTACGGGAGCCTCGGGAAGGCGTCGAACGGTTGGGTGGCAATTGGCCTCGACACGCTTTCGCTGTTCCACATCGTGGCCATCACGCCGATCCGGCAAGGGCTCATCGATCGTGTGGACGGATACCTCGACCTGGGTTTCTCCTTTCAGAAGGCGAACAAGACCCTTCAGCTCACGAGCGGGGCGAAAGTGCTCTATCGAGGCCCGCGTTCGGAGACCTCGATCGAGGTCAGCACCTTTCGCGAG
>DATCGG010000394.1:0-18412 GCA_036509075.1 Gemmatimonadaceae bacterium | reverse complement strand
CCGCCCCCGAGATGAACACTCCCGGAGCTTCGAGCTCCCTGAAGGGCCGTCGGAGACGACGACGTCGATAGGCCGCCCGTGGACGGTGGGCAACCACCTCCGAGCGCAGCGGTCCTAATCGCCCGTGCGGCTTGACTACTCCCAGCACGACTTCGGTCACGCTGGAATGATTCTCAACCGCAGAGCACGCAATATATGAGTGCGCATCGCACACACGATGCGACCACGTCTACCTCTTCCTCTTCTTTTCGCTTCATCACCGTCAGCCGAATAAAAAAATTCGCCGGCGATTAGAGCGTAGGGGCCACACCCGTTCCCATCCCGAACACGGTCGTTAAGCCCTACAGCGCCGATGGTACTCCGACCGAGAGGTCGCGGGAGAGTAGGCCGTTGCCGGCACCTCAAGACGGGTCACCCTAACGGGTGGCCCGTTTTTTTCTTCCGTCCCACCTATGCTTCGCTATCTCGGGCTCGCGACAGGGGCCGCAGCAGGCGCCCTCCTCATTCGTGAGCGCCAACGCCGCCTCGCCGCCGAGCGGCTCGCCGCCGCCGTGCTCGAAACCCTCCTGCGCGCGATCGACGCCAACGATGGGCAAACCGGCGCGCACGTCCGGCGCGTCGCTCGTTATGCACTCATCCTCGCCGACGCCGCCAACTTGGGCGAGCGCGCGCTCCGGACCGTCGAGCGCATCGCCCTCTTCCACGACGTCGGCAAGATCGACGAGGCGCTGTTCGACATCATTCACGACGACTCGAAGTTGACCCCCGCGGAACGCGAGGCCGTACGCACGCATCCGGAGCGCGGCGCCAACGTGCTGGCCCCGCTGGCGGCGTTCTACCCCGATCTGCCCACCGGCATACTCTCACACCACGAGCGGTGGGACGGGACGGGATATCCGCGCGGCCTTCGCGGCACGGCGATCCCTCTCTCGGCGCGAATCGTCTCGATCGCCGACGCATTCGACGCGATCACCTACGGCCGCCGGTATCGCTCGGCACGTGGTGCCGACGAAGCAGCCGAGAAATTGATGGCGGGTCGCGGAACTCAGTTCGATGCTGATCTCGTCGACCTGTTCCTGTCCCCACCGGTGTTCGATCGGGTGATCGCAACCTTGCGCGACGACCACGGGCCGAGACCGCGACGTGCGCCGCGGTCCAAAACGCAAACTGAGCGCTCAGTGCCGAAGCTCGAGTTCAGGTGGCGGACGACAACTCCCTCGCCGCGCGCTCTGGATCCGTAGCGGCAAAGATCGCCCGGATCACCGCGACCCCTCGGGCTCCGGCGCCTAACGCCTCCCGATAGTTCGATGCGTTGATTCCGCCGATCGCGACCGCTGGCAACGCCGCGAGCTGCGCGAGGCGCGTGAGCTCGGAGAGGCCGACTGCGACACCGACGTCGGCCCTGGTCGTGGTCGGAAAAACGGGGCCGATCCCCACGTAGTCGGCTCCCGTGGACGATGCGACCTCGCCGTCCGTTCCAACCGAAACTCCGATGATGAACCCAGGTGGCACCACTCGACGGAGCGCCTGCGCCGGAATGTCGCCGACGCCGATGTGCGCACCAGCCGCGCCGGCAGCCAACGCAACGTCCGCGCGGTCGTTGACGATCACGGGAACCGGGAGCGACACCAGCGCGCGGGCTGCGACGAGCAGGTCGCGCGGATCCAGATCCTTGAGTCGAAGCTGGATCATGGTCGTACCGCCGCGCACAGCGGCGGCTGCACGCGCCCGAAGACCCTCGATGCCGTCGCGGAGGTCGTCGGTGATGGCGACCAGTCGTAGGGAATCGGGAATCGGGAATCGGGAATCGCTCAACGACGGGCTGGTGGAAGGCTGCTCGTGCTGGTGGCTATCGACCACCCGGTATGCGTGGTGGCGGGTGCAACTACCTCGCCGCGGGACGCGGCGGATGGTCACGGCGGATCTGCGCGCGCGCTTCCGTGTGCTCGGCGTACGTCTCGCGAAACTCGTGGTGCCCATCCGGAGCCGCGACGAAGTACAGGTACGGAACGCTTGCCGGGTAGAGCGCGGCCTCGATGCTCGCGGCGCCGGGTGAAGCGATCGGCCCTGGCGGGAGGCCGGCGTGCTTGTACGTGTTGTAGCGCGAGTCGATCTCGAGATCCTTGTACAGCACGCGGTCGACATGCCTGCCTAACGCATACTGCACCGTCGGGTCGGCTTGCAGGAGCATTCCGCGCTTGAGGCGGTTGTGATACACCGCGGAGATGACGGGCCGCTCCTCCGCCAGCCGCGCCTCCTTCTCGATGATCGAGGCCAGCGTGATGACGTCATGACGCGACATCGCGAGTGCCTGGACACGGCTGGTCCACTCTGGTTTCCAGACCTTCTCGAAGCGAGCGACGAGCATGCCGACGGCTTCTCCGGGCGAAGTGCCTTCGGCGAACGTATAGGTGTCGGGGAACAGGTATCCCTCAAGCGTCGGCGTCGGGATATCCAACCGACGGCGAAGTGCCGAGTCGCTCGCAGCCGACAACACGGACTCCGGCGGGACCGAGAGAGCGCGGCCGAGAAGCGGCGCGATGCTCGAGAGCGCAAAGCCCTCGGGGATCGTCACGGTGTGAACGAGCCCCTTCCCGCGGGTGAGGGCGTCCAGCACGGTACTCCACGATGCGCCGCGGTCGAGCACGTAGGTTCCCGCTTTGAGATCGCGATCCCGGTGGCGTGCCGACGCGTACAGCCGAAACAGTCGCGGCGAGGCGATGATCCTGGCGCGGGCGAGCGAGTCGACCGCTGCGCTGAAGCTCGACCCGGAGGGAATGGTCACCCGGACGGTGCCGTCGTTCGATGAGCCGCAGCCCGTGCCGGTGACGACCAGAATGGCCGCCATGGCAGGCATGCAGCGCCTAACGAGTAAGCGAGAGCGCATGTTGCAGAAGGACGGTGGCCGCGAGCGAGTCGACGTCGCCTCGTCGGCCGCGAGTCGAGCCGCCGAGCTCGCGGACGGTGCGAAGCGCGACCGCGGTGGTGTACCGCTCGTCCACGAGACGCACGGGCAGGCCGGTCCGTTTCTCGAGCTCGGCCGCAATGTGGCGGACTTCCGCGGCACGTGGGGTGTCGTCGCCATTCTCGTCGAGCGGCAGCCCGACGACATACCCCTGGACCTCGAGCGCCTCCCCGCGCCGGATCATCTCGGCAATCGGCGGCCGCTTCCCACGCCGACGTTCGATAAACCCGGCGGGCGATGCGATCGTGCCGGTGGGATCGCTCACAGCGAGACCAATTCGTCGGTCGCCATAGTCAATGGCGAGTAGCCGCATCGTCGGGAATCGGGAATCGGGAATACGAATCGCGGAATCGAACCTCGCCATTCGAGCTGATGGCTGATGGCTGATGGCCGATGACAGGGAGGCTTTAGCCTCCCTGCGCCATCTGCACAAAGAATTCCTTGTTGTTCTTCGACCGCATGAGCTGCTTGAGCAGGAACACGATCGATTCATCCGCTGGCATGTCGCCCAGAAAGTTACGCAGGAGGAACACTCGGTTGATCTCCTCCTGAGTCAGCAGAAGCTCTTCCTTGCGTGTGCCCGACTTGTTGATGTCGATTGCCGGGAAGATGCGGCGGTCCGCGATCTTCCGGTCGAGCACGAGCTCCATGTTTCCGGTTCCCTTGAACTCCTCGAAGATCACCTCGTCCATTCGGGACCCGGTCTCGATGAGCGCGGTGGCGACGATGGTGAGCGACCCGCCCGCCTCGATGTTTCGGGCAGATCCGAAGAACCGCTTGGGCTTGTACAGCGCCGTGGATTCTACCCCGCCAGAGAGAATTTTGCCCGTGTGCGGCGCAATCGTGTTGTGCGCCCGGGCAAGCCGGGTGATGGAGTCGAGCAGAATCACGACGTCCTTGCCGTGCTCGACGAGCCGCTTCGCCTTCTCGATCACCATGTCGGCAACCTGGACGTGGCGGTCGGCCGGCTCGTCGAACGTGGAGCTGATGACCTCCGCGCGCTCCACGCTCTGAAGCATGTCCGTTACTTCTTCAGGTCGCTCATCAATGAGCAGGATGATGAGCGACACCTCCGGGTGATTGGCGGCGATCGCGTTCGCCATTTTCTGCAGCAGAATCGTCTTGCCAGCACGCGGCGGCGCGACGATGAGGCCGCGCTGTCCCTTGCCGAGCGGCGTGATGAGGTCGACCACGCGCATGCTGAGATCGCCGTCCTCCAGCCGCAGCCGCTCGTCGGGATAGCGCGGACGAAGGTTGTCGAACGCGACGCGCTGTTTGGCGACTTCCGGGGAATCGCCGTTGATGGATTCGACCTTCAAGAGGGCCAAGTACCGCTCCCATTCCTTCGGCGGCCGGACCTGACCGAGCACCGCATCGCCGGTGCGCAGGTCGAACCGCTTGATCTGTGAGGGTGAGACGTAGATGTCGTCGGGGCCGTACAGGTAGTTCCAATCCTGACTTCGCAGGAACCCGTAGCCTTCGGGGAGAATCTCGAGAACGCCTTCACCCCGGAGCACCGTCTCGGCGTCGAGCAGGTTTTGCTCGATGCGAAAGATGAGATCCTGCTTTCGGAGCCCCGAGGTGTTGGCAATGTTGAGTCCTTCGGCCAGCTCCTGCAGCTCGGCGACGGACTTCCGCTTCAGTTCAGCGATATCCACGGGCTTAGGAATCCGGGCGACAGCGGGCCGCGGCGTTAGGTATGCCGAGCGCCCAGGTGGGATGAGGAACGACGCGCGGAGGGAGGAGAGGCGGTTGGGGCGAGGCTCGACGGCCGCGACTCGCCAGAGGAAAAGCTACGAGCGGGTACGTCGAGGACGGCCAAGCTATTACGCGCTCGGAACAGGGTCAAGTACAATGGCGACCGAGCGGATCAGAACCCGATGTAGCGGAACGGTCGTTTTTTGATATCGGCGAAGAGCTCGGTCATCTGCTTCGACATTTCAGCGGTCTGCACGGCGATGATCGAGTCCTGGCCGAAGCGCGCGAGCGAACCGTCCGGGGACGAGAGCAGCGCAGCCGTAATAGATAGCTCATCGCGGAGGTCGGCGACCGTACTGATCAACGTCGAGTCCCGTCGGAAGCGCCCGAAAGAGCTGCGATTGCTCGCAAGCAAGGCGCGCACGGAGTCGGCCCGCGCGTTCGCAGCGCGCGCGCGCGCGATGATCTGACCGCGTTCCAGGGCGAGCCCCAACGTGCCTTTGCTGGACATGGCTCGTTCGGTGAATCGCGACGCGTTGTCGAGCAATGTCTCGAATCGCTTGGGCGCGTCGAGCCCCGTGAGCGCGCCGATCGTCCCGCGCGCCGACGCCAGGGACGACGAAAGCACCTTCACGTTGGCCACCAGGTCGGGAATCTCCTTCGCGACGTCCCCATAGCTCGCCGCGAGCGCCTGCACGTCGGCCGCGGCGACGCCGGGAATCGTGTCGTCCTGCGGAACCAGAGGTGCATCGCGCGTGCCGACGGTGACCGCGAGGACAGTCTGGCCCATTATGCGCGTGCCGGTGCCGACTCGCGCGACGGAGTTCTCGCGGATCTGGTCGCGATACTTCGCGAGGACCTCGAACTCGATGATGACCCGGCGCGATGTGTCGGCAGTCGGAGGCGCGAAGCGGACGCTTTTAACGCGGCCCACCTTGGCGCCGCTGATCCAGACCTCCGTGCCACCCAGGACGTTTCGCGCGCTGGCGAACGCGGCGTAGTACCGCACGGTGCCCCCGTGGAGCATCCCGAGCCGGGCGTATTTCAGGGTGGCTGCCGTCGTGGCGAGGAGGACGCCAAGGGTGATGGCGCCGGGGAGAAGATCTCGCCAGCGGAGAGCGCGGTAAGGCACGATGGCGCGGGAAGCAAGCCCCGCGCCAGCTATCAGCCGATGGCTGATAGCAAAACGGGGCCGCGACCGCAGGCCGGTGGCCCCTTGAACACGCGCTCGACAGGATTCGAACCTGTGACCTTCGGCTCCGGAGGCCGACGCTCTATCCAGCTGAGCTACGAGCGCACAACGGACGTCATGCGGCTGACGCCGTGAAGATTATCGGGGCGGGAAGGGTGACACAAGTTCGCGTCACGTCGACGGATGGCCGTCGTGACGCGCGGCGCGCCGCACGAGTCCCAGTGGTGTGAAGCCGTGGAAGTCCGCGCTATCCGCGCCAGCCGCAAACGCCTCAGGGGCGTCGAGTCGACCGTTGCCGGGCGATGCCGCCTACCTTGTCCGGCAGCCGATCTTTGGCAGCACCGACGACGTTGCCGGCTACCAGCTGCTTTGCCATCCCGCGGCGATCGAGCCGTCCGCCAATCGGGGCGTCCGACGGCCCGTCGTGCCGTCGATCGTTCGCGCCTGCATCGACCTCGGACTCGAGAAGCTGACTTCCGGTCGTCCGGCGTTCATGGGCTTCACGCGCGAGATGCTGCTCACGCGCGCGTACACGCCGATGCCCCACGATGCCGTCATCGTCGCCGTACCAATCGGCGTGAAGTCGGACGGCGCCCTGGAGCAGGCGTGCGAGGAGCTGATCGACGACGGATACACGCTCGCGCTGGATGACTTCGAGTGGAGCTCGTACTGCCGACGGCTTCTCGAGTTGGCGTCGATCGTGAAGGTCGACGTCTCGAATCAATCACCGGCGAAGCTCGATGATCTCGCGCAGCGGCTTGCCATATACGACGTTCGCCTCCTCGCCAAGCGCGTCGAGACAGCCGAGACGCGCGCCACGTGCGCAGGATTGGGCTACGAGCTCTTTCAGGGGCGCTACTATGCGCACGCTGAGGTGGTGGCGAGCCGCGAGCTGACGAGCGACGAGATGTGCATCGTGCGCGCCGTGAACGTCATGCGCGATGATTGGAGCCACACCGGACCGGGCGCGGACTCCAGCGCCGATCCTGTTCTCGCCGACCTCCTTCGCATCGTCAACTCGACGGCACGTGGGACTACGAGCCGCGAGGTGTTTCACCTCGCCGTGCAGCGTGCTCGAATGTGTGAGCTGCTGGGCGGACCAAGCTGTTGGGATGGCGAGTCGCGCTCGCTGTTTCTCGTCGGGCTCCTGTCGCTGCTCGATGCGGTTTCCGGGACGCCGATGGCGGATTTGCTGAAAGCCATCGCACCGGCTCCGGCGCTTCGCGACGCGCTGGTATCGCGTGTCGGCCCATACGCGGTCGCATTGTCATTGACCGAAGCGTACGAACAGGGTTTATGGGCGACGGTCGGGCGGCTCGCACAGCGCATGGGAATCGAAGCGGCGCACGTCGCAACGTGTTACGTGGAGTCACTCGCGTGGACGCGCGATCGGTTGCGATCGCTCGCCATTGCCTAACTAGGCGACCTCGATCCGGCGCGGGCCGTTCAGCTTGTTCCGCAGCGTGCGAACGCTGATGCCGAGGAGTTGGGCGGTGCGCGTACGGTTGTTCTTCGTCACTTCGAGTGCCCGCAGGATGAGCGCTCGCTCGGCTTCATCGATGTTGAGTGACGTGAGCACGACCGCGCCGGGTGGAATCGGCGCGGCGCCACCGTGATCCGTGGAGCCGATAGCGGTCAGTTGGCGGCGCGGTGTCTCGTTCGCTCGCTGCAGTCGCGCGAAGTCGAGGGCCCGCTCCACGGCGAGTTGGAGCTGCTGTGGATTGACCGGCTTCGGAATGAAATCGACCGCGCCAGCCTTCATGGCCGTCACGGCCTGCTCGATACTCGCGCAATTTGTGAGCACGATCACCGGCACAGCGTGGCGCTCGCGCTGCAGTAGCGTTAGGAACTCCGACCCGGTCATCCCCGGCATCCCGTCATCGTAGATGACGAGATCCACGCGCTCGCGGGCGAGCACCTGCAGGGTCTCCACAACGTTGTCTGCACTGAGGACGCGATGACCGGCCCGATTCAGTGTAGCTTCGAGTAGTAACCCGACGGACGATTCGTCGACGTGAAGGATCGTGGGCATGTGCGGTTAGCAGACGCCTGTCTGCCTATCACCGCAACGCGTCGAGCGCCTGCCGACCAGCGAGCGGTTGGCGTGTGTGATCTGCGTCAGTTGGACGCGACGCCGGAAAGCGGGAATCGCACCGCGAAACGCGAGCCGGTGCTGTCCGACGACTCCAGTGACACGGTGCCGCCGTGCGTCTGCGCCACCCACGACGCGATGGCTAACCCGAGACCCGCGCCGCTCGTTGCCGAGGCGCGTCGGTCACGATCCGATCGGTAGAACCGATCGAAGATGTGCGGTTGTGCCTCCGCTGGAATTCCCGGGCCCGTGTCGGCGACCGTGACGAGGTAGTAGCCATTTTGTCGGTGGGCCGACAGCGTCACGTCGCCCCCGGGCGGCGTGTACTTGATGGCGTTGTCGAGCAGATTGACAAAGAGCCGGCGCAGGAGCGCTTCGTCACCGCGGAAGGGAAGGTCCTCGCTTCCGGTGAACGCGAGAGCGACGTGCTTCCGCTCGGCGAGCGAACGCACCGCGCGAACCGAGTCTGCCGCGACTTCCCCGAGGTAGACCTCACGTGGCACCATGATGGGGTCGCCCGCCTCCGCGCGCGCCAGCAGGAAGAGGTCATCGACGATTTGCTTCAGCCGGCCGCTCTCGCCGCGGACGCGCTCGAGGGCCTCGCGCAGCTCCTCTGGGGATCGCGTGTCTCGAGACAGCGCAAGCTCCGCCTCGCCGCTGATGATGGCGACGGGCGTGCGCAGCTCGTGCGAGGCATCCGCCATGAGCCTACGCTGCTCCTCGAACGAGTTGTCGAGTCGCTCGAGCAGGTCGTTGAGCACAGCGGCCAGACGGCCGAGCTCATCACGCGGGTTCGGCACGGCGACGCGCTCGTGCAGCGACGTCGCGCTGATTCGCGCGGCCTGCTCTGCGATCGCGGATACGGGCTCGAGGCTCTTCCGCGCGAGCAGGCTGCCGCCGGCTGTCGCCACTAACAGCATGAGCGGAATTCCCAGCCCGAGTGCATAACGCGCCTCGCGCATCGTCGTTTCCTGCGACTCGAGCGATCGCGCCGCGCCGATGACGATGTCCCTGCGTCCCAGCCGGTAGGGAAGGGCGACCACGCGCACCGGACCACCATCGCCGAAGCCGGTGGCGAACGTCGTCGGGTCGCCGGGTTTCGTGCGTGCGAGAATCGTGCGAAGGTCCGGGAGCTGTTGTGCGGCGTGTGTGCGAGGAGGCGTGGATCTCCTTCGCGCGACGAGATCGACCATCGACATCTCATTCGTCTGGCGGTCGAGCACCGTGACGGCGATGTCGCGGAGCCGAAATTCCTCCAGTACGTCATCGGTGATGGTGTCGAACGGCTTGCCGCTTACGCGTTCGAACTCCATCGCGCCGGCAACGGCGCCGGCGGTCTCGGCGAGGTACTCATCGATGCGCTGCTGCGTTGTATGTCCGAGAAACGCATAGCCGGCGAGCGCGAACACTGAGATGAGCAGGGCGAACGCTCCCGCATACCACGCCGAGAGGCGCGTGCGAATGGAGGCCGCGGCTTTCATGCCGCTCAGTCTTCCACGTCGAGACGCGGAGGAGTCGAACGTCCGGTTGCAACGCCGGTGCTGCGCTCGCCCCCCTCGGCGGAGAGCAGGTAGCCGGCGCCACGGCGCGTGTGAATGAGCGGCGTACCGCCGGCGTCGTCGACCTTCTTTCGGAGTCGGTTGATGTAGACCTCGATCGCGTTCGAGAACGGATCATGGTTGGCATCCCAAACATGCTCGCACAGTTCCGCGCGACCGATCACGCGGCCGGCGTTTCGCGCGAGGTACTCGAGCATCACGTATTCCTTGGTCGTGAGCGGAATGCGCCGCCCGCCGCGCGCGACGTCCTGGCCTCGCGTATCGATGACCAGATCGTCGATGGTCAACGTCGTTGGCAGCAGTGCGGGCATCCGCCGCAGCAGTGCGCGCAGCCGAGCGTAGAGCTCGTCGAGCTCGAACGGTTTGACGAGGTAATCGTCGGCGCCCGCGTCCAGCCCCGTGACGCGATCGGTGATGGCGTCGCGCGCTGTCAGCATCAGGATCGGCATGGCGCGACCTTTCGTGCGCAGCGTTCGGCTGACATCGAGGCCGCTCTGCTTCGGAAGGTTCACGTCGAGAATCAGTGCGTCGTACTCGTTGACCGATGCCTGATAGACCGCATCGGTTCCGTCATGGGACACGTCCACGGCGTAGCCCTGCTCACGGAGGCTGCGCGCCAGCACGTCGGACAGTTTGGTGTCATCCTCAACCAGCAATAACCGCATGGTTCGTTTGCCTCGTGTGCGTTGCGAATACGTTAACCGTCGTTTAGCTCGTGCCCCGCATCATCACTCCAACAACCGCGGCCCGCTCTGGCAACGGTTACGAGGACACGCTGCCGCATGATGCGGCTGCTTTCAACATTGGAGGAGAGAATGCTCGCACGCAACGCACTGGCTCTTGTGGTTGCTACCGCCCTGACCGCCGCGGTCGCTGGCGCTCAGCAGCCGAAGTCCACCACGCCGACGAAATCCTCGGCGACGCAACAGGCCCCCGCCGCGAAGTCGTCGTCGAAGACGTCGACCGCCCAGGCGCTCCCGGTCAGTGCCGATTCCGCGAAGAAGATCGTGGCTGCCAACGAAGCCGGTGCCACGGTGACGTCGGCGAAGCTGCATCACGCTTCGGGCAAGGCGTACTACGAAGTCGGCTACAAGATGAAGGGTGCGTCACACACGCAGCACGCCACCGTCGATGCGAACACGGGCGCGTTCGCGCAAAAGCCCGCGTCGACGACGAAGTCTTCGACGAAGAAGTCTTCCTGACCGGCGACCTGACCGGCGCCATAGACGGTGTCTTCCGTACTTCCGCCCGGGCGCGCCAGGCGTGCGCGTCCGGGCACCGCCGGCGACAGCGTTAGGCCGAATTCTTCTCACGCGCAACCGCGAGTTCGCCGTGAGCCCCCGGTTGAGGCGGGGCCGGCGGCCGCACCGAGTCTCTTGCGCGCCACTCGAGCCGGGGTCGAGCGCAGCTCCATCCGCGGATGGATCGTACCGGCGGTCGCCGTTACGCTCGGTGGCCTCGCGCTCCTCTCCCTGCACGCACAGCTCCATGCATTTCGCTACCGTCAGGTCGCCGCGGCGGTCCGTTCACTGCCCGCCCGATCACTGATATTCGCGGGGGCGCTGACAGTGGCTGCGTATGCGATCCTGCCGGCGTATGACGCGCTGGCGCTTCGCTACGTCGGTCGTCCCATCGGGTGGCGCCGGACGACATTCACCTCGCTGGTCGCCTACGGGTTCAGCCAGACGATCGGGTTAGCCGCGCTCGCCGGCGCGTCGATTCGGTATCGATTCTGGACCGCGTGGGGACTCTCAGCGGGGGAGGTCGCCGAGGGCGTCGCATTTACGACAGTGACGCTGTGGCTCGGCGTCGCGACTGTCGGTGGCGTGGCCTGCCTCGTGGGAAGCGTTCCCATCACCGGGCTGGTGCCAACGTCGCCGCTCGTCCTGCGGTCGTTAGGCGTGCTCCTCCTCGCGGTGCCTGTCGGGTATTTCGTGTGGAATGTCCGCGCACGGCGACAGGTATCGATCGGCGGCTGGCGGTTCGCGGCTCCGGGCCCCCGCCTCGCGGCGCTGCAGATCATCACGGCCAGCGTCGACTGGTTGCTGGCGAGTCTCGTCCTGTACGCGCTGCTCGCGCCATTCGGTGTCAGCGTCGGCACGCTGGTACAGGTGTTCGTGTTCGGGCAGGTGCTCGGGCTGGCGAGCCATGTACCCGGTGGCCTCGGGGTGTTCGAGTCGGTGATCCTGCTCGCGCTTCGTCCCATCGCGCCGCCCGAGGCGGTGTTGCCCGCGCTCATCGCATACCGGGCGATCTACTACCTGATTCCGTTCGCCATCGCAGTCGTCGGCCTCGCGGTGTACGAGGTGACGAAGCGGCGATCCTCCGTGGCGTCCGTCGTGCGCGTCGCCGGCGGATGGGTGCCAGGCACCATCCCGTACTTCCTGAGCCTAACGACGTTCGCCGCGGGTGTGCTGCTCATGTTCTCGGGCGCGACGCCGGGGATTCATGCTCGGCTCCGTTGGCTGGACGCGTTTTTCCCGCTCGCGGTGATCGAGGTCTCGCACTTTGCGGCGAGCATGGCCGGGATGATCCTCATTCTGTTAGCGAATGGCATCCGTCGGCGATTGGACGTCGCGTACCATCTCACCGTGCTGGCGCTGGTCGTCGGCATCGTGGGCTCGCTGCTGAAGGGCGCTGACTACGAGGAGGCCATCGCGCTCATCGTGGTGCTCGGCGCGTTCCTGCCGGCGCGACGTCACTTTTTCCGTCCCGCCGCGCTCACGAGCGAGCCCTTCACGCCCGGCTGGATCGCGGCGGTAGCGCTGGTGCTCGCTGGGACGGTTTGGCTTGGCGTCTTCTCGTACGGACACGCGGTCTTCTCGCACCGGCTCCTGTGGCACTTTGCGGCCGTGGCGGACGCACCGCGGTTCGTTCGCGCCATGGCCGGCACGGCAGCGGTGATCATCGCCTTCGGGCTCGCCCGGCTTCTGCGTCCGGCGCCTGCGCACAGCGAGCCGCCCGGTGCGGAGGACCTCGCGCGGGCGAAAGCGGTGGCGCGTCGCGGTCCGGACGTTCGCGCACACCTCGCGTTGTTAGGCGACAAGTCGCTGTTGTTCAGCGAGAGTGGCAATGCGTTCATCATGTACGCGATATCGGGCCGCAGCTGGGTCGCCCTCGGCGATCCACTCGGTCCGGAGTCCGAGCATGCCGAGTTGGTGTGGGCGTTCCGTGAGCTTGCCCTCCGCCACGGTGGCTGGCCGGTGTTTTACCAGGTGACGCGAGACCTGCTCCCGTTATGCATTGACCTCGGGCTGACAATGCTCAAGCTCGGGGAAGAAGCGCACGTGCCGCTCGCCAGTTTTTCGTTGGAAGGCGGGAGTCGGCGCGGGCTCCGCCGGACGCTCCACGATGTGGAGCGGAGCGGGACGACGTTCGAGATCGTTCCGCCCGAGCGCGTCCCGCCCCTCTTGCCGGCGCTCGAGGCAGTCTCTGATGCCTGGCTCACCGCCAAGCAAACGCGGGAGAAGGGATTCTCGCTCGGGTTCTTCGACCCGGAGTACCTCCGAAACTTCCCGATCGCGCTTGCGTGGCGCGGGGGTGAGATCGTCGCGTTCGCAAACGTGTGGACGAGCGACGTGAAGCACACGGCGTCGGTCGACCTGATGCGCTTCTCGGAGGACGCACCGCGGGGCGTCATGGAGTACCTGTTCGTCAAACTGATGCTCTGGGCCCGGGACGAGGGTTACCGCGAGTTCGACCTCGGCATGGCCCCGCTCTCCGGCTTCGAGCGTCGTGCGCTCGCACCGGCATGGCAGCGCCTTGGCGCGTTGGTGTATCGCCACGGCGAACACTTCTACCACTTCCGCGGACTGCGCCAGTACAAGGAGAAGTTCGATCCGGAATGGGAACCGCGGTATCTCGCGACTCCGGGCGGTCTCGCCATTCCGCGGATTCTGGCGAACGTGACAGGGCTCGTATCGGGCGGTCTGGTTGGCGTGGTGAGGAAATGAACGCGCGTGCAGTATCGGTGGTGGCCGCGGCATGGTTGGCGTTAGGCTCGGCATGGACGTCCCTGCGGGCGCAGAACGCAGCGGCCGTCCGGGACGATGACGTCAAGGGTCTGCCCCTGCACGAGCTGCCGTCGAAGTCGCCGTCACCCACCGCGGTCGCGATTTTCCTGAGTGGCGATGGCGGCTGGGCGGGGCTGGACCGCCGCGTTTCCGAAGATCTTGCGGCGCATGGCGTCTCGGTTGTCGGTCTCGATTCGCGATCGTATCTGATGAAGACGCGGACGCCTGACGAGGCGGCGGCCGATGTCGCCCGCATGATGCGCCACTACACGGCGCAATGGGCGGTGCAGCGCGTGGCGCTCGTTGGCTATTCGCGCGGCGCCGATATGGCTCCGTTTGTCGTCAACAGGCTCCCGAGCGATTTGCGCTCCGAGCTGGCGCTGGTGGCGCTGCTCGGGCCGGCCGAGCGCGCCAGCTTCCAGTTTCACTGGACGGACCTGCTGACCGACACGTCGAAGCCATCCGATCCCCCCATCCTCCCGGAGCTCGAGCGCCTTCGCGGAACACCGGTGCTGTGCGTCTACGGGAAGGATGAGAAGGAGTCGCTGTGCCGCCTCGCCGATACGAGCGCCGTCCACGTCGACAAGCGCAAGGGCCACCATCACTTCGACGGCGACTACGACGCGATCGCCGCCGAGATCGTCCGGCTCCTCGCGCCACTCAACGCAACCAGTCGTTAGGCCGCGCCTAACGGTCGTGAAGCGGTCTAGCGCGTGTGTGTCCGATGGTCGCCTAACGTCGCGACCGTCTGCGGGACCGGATGGAATCGATACTCGCCGCGGCGATACAGATCGTCGGCCGACTGGAAGTACGCGATCGCGTCCTCCACCAGATTGCGAGCGCCGGCGTCCGGGGTCACGACCTTGTGCATGGTTGCGTTCGCGTCGACATCGAACACCGTTGCCGCACCACGGAGCCCGAGAACCGCCAGGCGGTTATCCCGCATGAGGGCGATCTCGTTGTTGTGCGTCATGACGGCGAGACCCGGCCGCGCATGCGAAGACAACACGTCGCGGCCGAAGAACTTCGAGTCATAGTCACCGCCTAGCAGCCCGAGGATCGTCGGCGGCACGTCCATGGACGATGCCAGCTGGTCGACTCGCACGCCTGCCGGCAGGATCCCCGGCGCGTAGAAAACCATCGGCACCGCGTAGCTCGCGAGCGGAATTTCCGCCGCCCCGTACACGCGCGCGCCGTGGTCGCCCATGAGGACGAACACCGTGCTGTCGAAGAACGCGTGCGCTCGAGCCTGGCGGACGAATCGGCCGAGCGCCCAATCAGCATACTGCACCGCGTTCACCCGCTTGTGCTCGTTGGGATCGACGGCAATTCGGCCGGCGGGATAGGTGTACGGCCGATGGTTCGAGACACTCAGGACCAGCGTATAAAACGGCCGCCCTGTCGCGTGCAGCGAATCCATCTCCGCGAGTGCCTTGTCGAAGATCGCTTCGTCGGACACGCCCCAGGCCGTGGTGAACTCACCGCTCGGGTAGTCCTTTTGCTCGATGACGTGCTGCATGCCGTTGTTCCGCATGTACGCGCCCATCCCATCGAACATCGCGCGACCGCCGTAGATGAACTCCGTGGCATAGCCGCGTGAGCGGAGCAGGGCAGGCAGCGTGAAGAGGTCCACCGATTCAGGTCGGCGTACGACCGAGATCCCGGGCAGCGGCGGGAGCGACGTCGTCGTCGCCTCGAGCGCGCGGATCGTTCGGTTTCCCGTCGAGTAGGCGCGCGTCATCAGCGTCCCCTCGCTGGCGATCGAATCGAAGTGGGGCGTTAGGCTCGCTCCGCTGTCGGGATGAAGAGCGCCGATGAACTGCGAGCCGAGGCTCTCCTCGAGCACCACGACCACATTGAGGCGGCGGACCGGACGAGTACCAGTAACGTGGCGGAGCGAGGTCCACGGCGTGAACGCGGCTGCGGGCGACGCGGCATCGGTGAGCAGCCCGCGGAGTCGCGGAAGCGTCTCGGTCGTGTCGCGTTTCGCGTACAGCGCGTCGTAGCTCGTGCCCTGACCCTGGAAGGCCTCCCAGAAGGCGTAGTAGCCGTTGGACGCGACCTCATTGAGCGCCCGATCATCCGAGACGTGTGCGAGGCTGGGCCGGGCGAGACTCGAGCCGGCCAGCAGGAGGACGACGTACGCGAGCGCGATCCCGAACCGGGTTCGCAGCGGCGCCACCGCGTCGATCGCCTTGCGAAGCGGGTGTCGCGACGCGTACACCACGGCCGTCGAGACGAGTGCGATCCCGGCGAGCATCCACCCTGTCGGATAGCTCTCCCAGATGTTGTTGACGACCTCGGTCGGGTAGATGAGGTAGTCCACCGCCACGAAGTTGAATCGCCCGTCGAACTCGGCGAAGAACACCAATTCCGCTACGGCGACGAAGAGGGCACCGGCGGTCGCCACTGCGACCGTGGCGAACAGCAGCACCCGATTCACCCGCCGGGCGAGCCAGGAAGTCGTCGCAATCGTTAGGTAGAGGGTCAGCGGCAACAGCAGCCACAGCATCACCGTCGCGTCGTACACGGCGCCGACGGCGAATGCACGCGCGACCGCGGGCCACCGTCCGGCCGGCCAGCCGCCGTGGACGGCGATCAGCAGGGCGCGCGTGACGATCGAGAGGACACACACCACGACACCCAGGACGCCGACCGGGGCGTAGCGGGCCAACGGTGATACGTCGCGACCGTTGGGAGCCGCGACTGGAGCATCGTTCGAAGATCTCATCGCTATGGAATGTCGCGCTCGACTATTAAACGACCATGAACGCGCAAACCTGTGAACGAGCTCGGCACATTGGTTTGAGCCAATCGTTCGGCTGCCGGCGCGTTCATTAGAGGTTCAGGTGTGATGGCTAGGCTGTGAGGTGTGAAGTCCCTAACGGTCGCGGTTGCCATCTCGGCATTTGTGTCGAGCGCGTCGCTCGTGCGTGCACAACAGTGCGACACGGTAACCTCCCGCACGTCGATGAGCGCGTTCTCCGGTGTGCGCATCCATTCCGTTCGGGTCCAGACGCAGGGTCCGCCCGAGTTTCCGGGCCTCGCTCGGGCGCTCGATGGCTTGCACGTGCGTACGCGCACGGCGACCGTACGTCGCCAGATCCTGTTCAGCGCCGGTGATACGCTCGACACGCTGGCCGTGGGAGAATCGATCCGTCGGCTTCGGAGGCTCCGTTACCTGCGCGACGTGGAGCTGAGTGGCGTTCGATGTGGAGCCGGGCCGGTAGATCTCGTGCTTACGACGCGCGACGACTGGAGCGTCAAGCCGAAAGTGCAGGTACGCTCCGGCAAGTCGGAGATTGGCGTGACCGAGCGCAACCTCCTGGGCTCCGGTCGCGAGCTCTCGCTGCATGCGCGCTCACAGCAGGGGCGCGTCGGCGTGGGCTTTACGCTGAACGACCCGTGGTTCTTCAACTCGCGCTTCAGTGCGCAGCTCGGCCAGGACATGTATCGCGACGGACAGGACTGGATCGCGAACCTGCGGCTGCGCGAGGAGAGCGTCCTGGCGCCCTGGGGAGCCGAGTTGGGGGGCATCGTCTCGGCGTATGAGCCAGGACTGGTCGGCAGCGACGCATTCGAGCGCGCGTCCGGTCACCTGCTCGTGAGGCGTCGGCTCTTCGACACACGGGCGTCGGTGACGTCCCTGCTGACGGGGGTCGAGACGGAGCGTGCGGAGCTGACGGCGGGAACGAATGCGTTGATCGCCGGGCCGACCCGTGCGAATCGAAACTTCCTGGGTCTCTCGATCGGCGCTGCACGGTCGTCCGTTGCGTACGACACGCTCACGTGGATGCTGCCTAACAAGGGGATCGTCGACGTTCCGCTCTCGTTCGAGACGGAAGCGGTAGTCGGTCTCGGTCGTGAATTCGTCCGCGACGTCCCGATGATGCACGTCGATCTCTGGGCCGGCAAAGCCTGGCTCCCGTCGCGTCGGTCACTCGCGGTTGCGGATCTCTGGGCGCTGGGCTATGCGTCGAGCGGTCAGTTCGACGCGGCGACCCTCCGGGCGTCCCTCGGCTACTTTCGGGCGGCGGCGCGCGGCTTCTGGGCCACGCGCCTCACTGCCGAGCGACTCGTGAATCCAGACCCGGACGTTCGTTCGTTCGTCACGATCGATCCCACCACGCCGTTGCTGCCCGATGGAGAACGGCTGGCGCAGTCGGCGGTCGGCTTCTCGGTGGAGCGCGATGTCACGCTGTTCCCCCTTTCCAGGTCATGGGCTCTGAATGGGGCGCTCTTCGGCTCGGCATCATCGCGCTGGCAGACCGTCTCTCCCGGGGCGGAGCACACGGACGTGGGGATTCTCGGGCTCGGCTTCCGCCTGACGCCGACGCGGCCGGGTCGCGCGACGGCCCGCCTCGACGTGGGTTACCCGATTTCGATATCCGGCGCACCGCTGACGAAACGGGGCCTGTATTTCGGGATCGGACTGTCGCCGTGGTGGGGCGACGATCGCCACCGGCCCAGCCGTCGCGACTGAGACGTCCCGGCTCGCCGCGTGGCCGCCACCGGGGCACCTGAGCGTTAGGTGAGCGTGTCCGGAGGTTGCATCATCGAGAAGAGCGGGGCGAGCGCTTCCACTCGGCACCAGCCGCGCGCTGGCCGAATCGCCACCATGAACTTCACGCCCGTTGGCTTCGCCAGCTGAGCGTACGCGGTCCAGAACGCGTGCTCGCGGGGAACGAAGCCCTCGTACTGCATGACCGACGTCGGGTCGGCGGCGTCGACCACGAAGGTCACCCACTGCCGTCCCGCCGGGCCTCGCAGGTGAGCGACGACGGTGGCCTGCTGCCCGAACACCGCGACTGCAAGCCCTGTCAGGGTTTGTTGAAAGTCCTCGAGTCGGTGACGCCCGATCGCGCGGCCCACTGCCGCTCGGCGGGCGACGAC
>DATCGG010000393.1:0-31733 GCA_036509075.1 Gemmatimonadaceae bacterium | reverse complement strand
TTGATCGGATCGAGCTGGGTGCGGAAGCCTTCCATGGTCGCTGTGTCGATCGGCGCCCGGAATCGACCGATGTTCGCCTGCGCGAGGTGATAGCCCGTCACCGTTATCCTCCGTCTGGCATACGGGCCCAAAGTAGCCAATCGGCATGCAGACGGCGAAAAGGACCTCGCTTCTCTTCGCCGTCCGCGCTTGGCGCTTGGGTTACCTGCCGACTCCTACCTTGAACGACAGCGAATTGACCTTCGAGACGTTGTACTCCACCGCGAGACGCGCGACGGAGAGCTGGACGGAGGCGCCAACCATCGCCTGAGCACCCATCACGTGCTCGTCGTCGAGGTCGACCACCGCACTCTTCTCGTGCGAGTTCGACAGGTAGGTCGAGGCTCCGGCATATGGCGACACAGCAGCCCAGTGGGTCAGCGCGAACCGGCGGCTCGCCAGGACATCGACGCCAAACACGTTGAGGTTCAGATCGTCGGGACCGTACATAGACACGAAGCTCGCTCGCGCCGCGGCCGACCATGGGTTCGTGGCGTCTCCAACCAGATTGTGCTGCACCTGGCCGCCGACGAATCCGTAGTTCGCGCCAGGACTCTTCGTGAAATAGAGACCCACGTCCGTTTTGTTGGTGACGCCCACGCGAGCCATGAGGCCCGGGAAGCTCAGCCCGTCGCCCTCGAACAGATAATGCGCGGAGTCGGGGTGAACGAACGTGTCGTTCCAGGCGGCGTCGGAATCGTCAATGCCGGTTTTGTACTGCAGAGCGGACAGCTCGAAGTGTCCTTTGCCCATTGGCCGCGCGTCGGACATCGGCCGGAAGTACGCGACCAGAGCGGCTTCCCGGGTGAACTGGTGCCACGCCGTCTGCGTCAGAGCAGGATCGAGCTGAAATGAGCATTCCTTCCATCTCGGATTGACGTGGAGTACGGGCTGACCGCTCTGTGCGCTTGCCGGAGTCTGGATCAAGGCAATGGTCAGTGCCATCGCCGCGGTGTTCAGATATATGCGCGTCATAACGCCCCCAATTCGAGAGGCGATCCGCTGATCGGATCGCGTTGGTGAACGCCTCGAACATGGGAAACGGCGGGGTTATAGTCGTCCGAACCGATCGGATCGGACATCTTCGCCGTCAGGATGAAGGCGGTGACAGGTCGCGACAGCCCGGGACCTCGCGCAAACTGTGGTAGACGGCCAGTCCGTGCTCTCGCGCCGTCTGGACCATGAGGTCTGCGCCCTTCGACGCCCCGCCCATTCTCAGAACGGCGTCGCAGCGCGCGAGCAGTCGCTCGGCGATCGGATGGAAGATCTCCTCGAAGGGCGCGTCGCCGATGTGCTTGGAACCGGCCAGGGCGACGAGTGGAAGCGCGAGCCACTCGCCCACGAGCGGAATGTGTCCCGCTCGGAACAACGGCAGCGCGTACGCTTCCATGGCGCGGACGTTCGCCGCGAGCTTCTCGGGGTCGTCGCCGGTACCACTTCGATACGGGCCGGCAACGAGGATCATGAGGGACGGAGTGCTGTTCATGGAGGATTCATTGTGCGATTCGCAGTTGATACGCAGTGGGACCTGGCCGGCGGCCGGGCCCCTATCCTGTTTGCGGCGATCCCGAGCGGAAACTTGCGTTTTCGCGCGACGGTCTCGAGTATTGGCCCTTCAGTCGGGGATCTCCTGATCGGGACGAGGCGAGTTTTCTACTGCGTCACGAACGCGCCCGCGGTACGCTGAGCACCGGAGCGCCGTTCGCGTTGTCGATCGGTGTGGCGGCTACGACGCTGACGGTCGGGCAGACGACTCAGGCGACCGCCACGGTGTATACCGACCGGCGGGCGATACTGACTGGCGCAGCCATTTCGTGGACGACTGGGAATTCGGGGGCAGCGTCGGTCTCGAGCTCGGGGCTCGTGACGGCGCTGGCGCCGGGCATCACCATGATCAGTGCGACCGTCGAAGGCGTAACCGGTTGGGGCTTCGTCGAGGTCGTTCCGCCCTGAGTCGAAACGATCCCGTCACACGGGTTTGTCAGCGCCGATTCGACCGAACAGGTCGCGCAACGCTTGCATAACGAGTCCCCAGCTCGTGCTCGTCGGCGCGATGACGTCGAAGTGCCCGGCATCCGGCGCGTCAACGAACCGGACGAGCGTATCGCGGGCCGCCGCGACGGCTGATTGGTACGCCCGTCCCGGCGGACCCCAATTGCGATCCTGCCCGCCAATGATGACCACCTGCGGAACGCCAATAGGGATCATCAGCGCCGGCGAGACATCGCGGTAACGCTCCGGGACCGTCGTCGGCGACCCACCCATCAACTTGTCGACCACGTGGTCGCAGACGCCTTGTGCCTGCAGCGCACCCAGATCGGGTGCCGGCGCGAGCGCGAGCACCGCCCGGATGGCGAGTGGCTTTTTGACTCGTAACGGGCTCTCCGGTCGGATGCGGTTTCGCGCCGCCAGCCAGAGCGCGAAATCCGCACCGGCCGAGTGGCCGGCGGCAACGACTCGCCGAAGATCGAGGGAATATTGTTTCGCCACGATGCGCAGATGGTCCGCAGCGCGCGCGACGTCCTCGAACGTGCCGGGCCATCCGCCACCATCGTCGCCGACGCGCCGATACTCGATGCTCCACACCGCATAGCCCGAATCGGCGAATGCCTGCTCGAGCGCGGCCACGTGCGAGATCGAGTACTGCGACAGAAAGCAGCCGCCGTGAATGAACAACACGACCGGGTGCGGCCCCGGACGCTTTGGCAGGCGCAGGTTCCCGAACTGCAACGGGCCGGGCCCATACGCGATGCGGTGATCTGGGGGCGGGGCGGTCAGCGCGGCGACGCTGTCGAACGGAAGTGGCTGCTGTCCTGACGCTGGCACCGCCACGCATCCGGTGGCCAGCCCGAAGAACGCGGCGCAGAGCGCCCGGCGTCGCGTGGTGGATAGCTTCGTGGCGCTGGTGGTGGACACGTCAATCGGTGTGCGGGGCCTGACGCCTAACGCGGTATCGCGTTCTCAGTTCGGCCACGGAGTCGATGCGACGATAATAGAACGCGCGAGGATCGCTCGCGCGACCCCGGCGCTTACGGAGCTTCCCGAGGTTGTCCCATTCAAACCCGGCTCGTTGCGAACGGAGCTTGTAGGGCAGAGGAGCGATCCGGAGGATCCGAGTCATCAGATGCATCCGAACACCCTGTCGTCTGTGGAGCTGGCCTTCTCAGGGACTGGCATCTATGACAAAGGGTTGTTCGGGTGTTTCGGATGCCCCGGATGAGCCGGATCGCTCCCGGAACAGAGCTGCTTACGGTAGCGCAACGAGCCGGGTTCTTTTCTGAACTGCCAAATTCACGTTCATCGGCGTCATGACCGTAGACCTCCGCGTTAGGTCTTGGAGGCCAATTGATCACTCGACGCGCAGCGTTCTCGCCGGATCCACCAGCGCCGCTCGCCAGGGTGCGCAGATGGAGCAGCGCCCGGCCGCGGGCGGTCGTGGGAATCGGCATGCTTCACCAGACGGGCTGGTGAAAGCCCGGGTTTCAGCGCATCGCCAGCCTAACGGCCACCCTCGAAAAAGACGGCTGCGGCCGCGACGATCGCACCGGCTACCATCACCGCCACGCCAACGCCCGGGCGGGCCACCAGCATTGCGTCGCGGGCGACGAGGTCCGCTCGAGTGCGGTTCAAACTCGTTCGCTGTGCGCGTAGCGGAAGAACAGCGTGTCCCGCCCGTTCGAGCTCGCTTGCCGCTCGAGCCGGAAGCCAAGCTTCGCGAGGACACGAACCGAGCGAACGTTAGGCACATCGGTGCTCGCCAGGACATCTCGAAAGCCACATCGCGTTAGGCCGAACGTCACCAGGGCCGAGGCGAGCTCGTTTGCGAGCCCCTGTCCCCAGTGCGGCTCCGCGACGCCGAAGAGCAGCTCCAATCTTGGCGGCTCGTGGAAGAACCAGTAGCCGCCAAATGCCACGAGGTCAGCCGCGGAGTGAAGTCGCGCGGCCCACAGCCCATATCCGGCGGTCTCGAAGAGGCGCGTGCTCTCCGCCACGACGTCACGCGTGTGGTCGAACGGAATGACCTCGTCATCCCAGAGATACCGCCGCACGCCGGGCGCGGTCCAGAGCGCGTGAAGCTGTTCGGCATCGGCCGGGGTCAACGGCCGTAACTCCAGGCGGTTGGTGCGGAGGTCGACGTCAGTCATCGACCCGTGCACCGCCAAACGCTCCGCGCCGGAGTGCCCAGTCGAATACGAGTGCCGCAACCAGCGCGGCGACAAACGCCGGCAGTGCCGTCATGATCGGCCAGATGGCAAGCGACAGGGCCAGCGCCAATGCGTGTTCGCGCGCACCCACAGTGTACGTATAGACATTTGCTGCGACCGCAAGACCGAACGCTCCAAGCGCTGCGGCCGAGGATGCGTGCAGCGCCGTTGTTCTTGGCGAGGCGCGCGCGCGAGCTCGTTCGTACAGGATGTGCGCTCCGAAGACGACGCCGCTCAGAGCCCATGCGGCCCAGCGCCACGCGACGCGTCCCTGATTCGATGCGGCCCGACCGGCGAACGCTCCGAAGACGACGCCGACGACGAAGTACACGACGCCGAGGAACACCACGGTCCGCACGACGGCGACCTTCATTCGAGTACCTGGATCTCCGGATAGCGCGGTGATGCGATGTTCAACGCCGAGGTGCCCGGGCTCTTGAGAAAGTGGTCGAAAAAGGTGTGGACGCAGTACGTCGTCACCGCAAGCTGTCGCCGCGCATCGATACCGAGCTTTCCCAACGCGCGAAGCACCCCACGCACGATCCCGCTCTTGAGCAGAGCGCCGTCGTCACTGAACATGAAGTGGAACGCGCCTCGGATCGACACGCGCAGCCTGCGGTCGGATGGGATGCGGTCATAGATGGACTGGATGTCCCGCTCGATCTGAACGCTGGCCGAGTCGGTTTCGGAGCCGTGGTCGCTGAGCAGGAACATGAACGGTTGTGCGAGCCCTTCCCGAACCACGCTGCCGTGCGGAGCGCCGTCGATGTCGATGCCCGCCTTGCATCGCGAATCCTCGTGGCAGAATTGCGCGGCGACAGCGCCGCCGAGTGAGTGTCCGAATACGCCCACGCGGGTCATGTCGAGCCGACCCGTGAACCTGCCTGACGAGTCGGCTGCATTCATTCGCGTTAGGCGATCGAGCACGAACGCGATGTCACGGGTCCAGGCAGTCAGTATACGCGCTGCACACTGCTCCATTTGGGTCTGGACCGGAACCACACAGCGTTCAGGGTTGTTCTGCTCCGCGCGTTGGATCACGCGCCCGTCCGGGAATATGACACGTCCCGTGCGATACGGCGCGTCGAAACCGACGACGACATACCCGTGGCTCGCCAGGTCCTCGGCGAGTGTCGAGTAGTTCAGCACGGATGCCGACGCACCCGCTCTCATGATCACGACCGGATACGATCGTTGCTCGCGCGACACGTCGGGGTCGCGAGCGCTATGGCCGCGAACGTTCGCCGGGGCTCGAGTCAGCAGCGTCCAGATGTTCGCGCGATCAGCGTTCTCGGGTAGCGGGCGCAACTCGAGGGGAAGGTAGTCATCCGCCGCTACCGATTGCGCGCTTGCCGACGGATACCAGATCCAAACGAGGAGCTCGCGCTTCGTACCTGGCACGGGCGCCAGCGGGTCTGCGTCGACAGAGTCGGTCCAATCGCGGATCGTGCGGCCGACGCTGAAGGACCCCGTGGGGACCGGGAGCGTGACCATGGACCTGTGCTCGAGCCACAGGAACGCGAGCAACGCACCGATCGCGAGGCAACCGAGCATCGCAATTGCGGCGAAAACCCTGAGCGTGCGACGCAGGAAACGCGTCATCATTGTGGGCCGCGAGTCTTGTAATGCCAATAACTTTACAATACAAAGCACAACCAGGCAAGGTCAACAGCCGTGCGCTCGGCGGCCGGTATATTGCGGCGTGCCGGCGCGGGCGCGACCCGATCTGCGCCGCCTTCCACCGCGCGTGCGCTCGGACTCTCAGCGAGAAGACAAGTGTCCCAACACAGCGGCTCGACGAGCTCGGCGACCCCATCTCCGTCGGTCCGAGTTCACATCCTCGGCGCAGGCCCCGTGGGCCTTCTCCTGGCGGCATTGCTCCAACCCATCGAGCGGTTCTCGGTGCAGCTGTATGAAAAGCGACACGATTACACGAGGACGCGGATGGTCCAACTCGCGTCGTACCTCGTGGCGGATTCGGTCGCGGACTACTCTACCGACCGCATCGATGAAGAGAGCGTGTTTGCCGTCTTCGATCCTCGGGAGATCGACGAGGGGCTCGCGATTCGACAGTCCATTCCATCAGACCTGATGGCGCTGCTGCGCGGATGGACGCAGGGGTTCGTCCCGCTCAACACCATCGAGCGTTCGCTCAGTGATCTGATCGATGCACGTGAGTCGCATCGGGTGCAGCGCGCCTCGGGCGCTATCACGGCGCAGGACGCGATGGCGATGCTCGAGCCGGGAGACATGCTGATCGATTGCACCGGCACTCGCTCGGTGTTCCGGGATCAGCTGATGCCTAACGCCGGCGCGGTGGATGACTCGTCGTCGTTGGCGTTCCTCACGGCCGACGGCCCAAACACGTTGAAGATCCGGCTCGAGTACGCACTCGTCATCACGTTCTTGTATGGCCAGCGGTATGACTGCAACGAGCAGTGCAAGTACCAAAAGAACATCGACAACCCGCAGTACAAGTTCATTCCGGCGGTCAACCGCACGTGCTACGACGGCAGCATCAGCCACGTCACGGGCATCGTCACCATCTCGGCGGAGGACTACGAGCGGATGCCGTCACGGTTCGACGGTACCTGGCTGCGGAGCAACTTCCCTCACGTCGCCGAGTCGATGGATCGCTTCATCGCCAAGGTGAAGGACGAAACGAACGGCGAGATCGTCGGGGACCTCGAGATCGTCCGGATACCGCTCGATCTGTACCGGGCTCGCAATGCGACCAGTCGCGAGTGGCGCAAGACAGGGACTGGCGACCACCCGCTCGCCCGCTCGGCGGTGTTCCTGGCCGGCGATTCGGCCATGGGCTCGCCCTATTTCCAGTCCATCTCGCTCGGCTTCGAGTGCGCGATGTTCCTGGCGCGACTGCTCGGGCACCGAGACGTGCCGCTGGCCGACCTGTTCGATCGCTACGAGCTGTACATCTACAAGCAGTGGCTTCGCGTGTACAACCGCAGCAAGATGATCAAGCACAACAAGGATCTGTTGGGGTGTGTCGGTGACACGGACGCCCTGCTGGAGAAGCTGCACATTTACTGAGCGAACACGCGCCGCAGGAACTCGTTAGGCGCTCTGGTTCGCGATAAACGCGGTATCCCCATACTCGACGAGGTGAACGGGAATTCCGTCCTTGAACGACCAGAAATGCGCGATTCTCGTCGGGAACCGCTGGCGAGTCTTCGCGGACGTTAGCTCGAGCTCGAGCTGCGCGGCGGCGTGATCGCCATCGACCAGAATCGTCGTGGCGCGATACGAGTGAAACTCGAAGTTCTCTCCGATTTCCTGCAACCGCGTGACCAGCTCGTGCTTGCCGTGACAGACACCGGCGTAGCGCGCCGTCCGGGGATCGGACGCCCATTCGAAGCGAAAGTCGTCAGGCAGCCCATCCAGGATCTTGTTCAGATCACGCCTTTCGTAGTCACGATACAATTGCGTCACCGTTTGCCGGATATCCATGGGGCTCCTCCCTGGAACGGGTTGTTCCTGTGCATCAATCGCTATCACTCGCCTAACGTGCCACGGCGGCTGCTTCCTCCAGCAGCCGCGCTGTCTCCGAGGTCGGAAGCCAACGACCCCGGAGCATGACGCCGGTCCGCCGCGTCGCGTTGGCCACATCCGCGAGCGGATTCGCATCCACCAGCACGAGATCGGCTCGCTTGCCGACGGAGACCGTTCCCCACACGTCGAGCTGATGGATGAATTCCGCCGCGTCGTGCGTCCCGGCTCGCAGGACTTCGTACGGCGTGAGTCCCGATGCCGCCAGGAGGCCGAGCTCTTCGGAGACGGCGAAGCCCCCGAGATCCGTGCCTAACAAAAGACGCGCTCCCGCATCGTGAAGGGATTTCACGAACCGCTCCTGTACTGGCATCGTCCGTTGGGCGGCGACGTAATCGGCCTCTGTGAAGTTCTTCAGGAATGGCAGCTGGGATCGGGTGTCGGAACGTAAATCGGGCGGCGCGTATCGCATTTCCGGCCGAGCGACCCAGCGCGCGTACACGTCTCGCGGGACCAGTTGCGTTTGCATCCAGACCAACGTCGGACAGTTCCAGACGCCGGCGTCGCGCGTCGCCTGGGCGAGTTTGGAGAACCGCGATTCGTCGGCGTCGTTCCAGGCCAGCGTCCGAGAACGAAGGTCGCGGCCTGGCACGGGAGCGCCGGTGCGAACCAGCTCCGCCGCGTAGCCACGCAGATGCTCGATGGATGATTGCCGCGCAGCGAGAGCGCCGAACAATCCGACCGACAGCGGCACATGGCCGGCGACCGGCATGCCGAACCGGCGCGCCTCCGCGACGATCGCCTCGTAGACGTCTTTGGAGGGGCTGTTGTAGACCTTGATGAAGTCGTACCCGTCCGCGTGTTGCTGACGGACTGCCTGCACGGCCTGCGTCGGTGTCCCGATGGTTTGATTGCCCTGATTGACGTCCGATGGCCCGTCCAGAACGGCGCCAGCCGTATAGATCGACGGACCCACGAGCCGGTTGGCTGCGGCGTCGGCGCGCCAGGGCCGCAGGTCCGGCGGGCTCCCCATGGTGCGCACGGTGGTCACGCCATCGGCGACGTACAGCAGGAGATCGAGCTTGGTCTCCGGGTGGGCGTGCATGTCTGCCAAGCCCGGCATCAGATACTTCCCGCGGCCGTCGATTCGACGTGCGTGGCGTGGGGCACGTACTTGTGACGCTGGCCCGATCTCCGCGATCCTGCGCTCGCGGATGACGACGGTCTGGTGTGGGAGAAGCCGCTCGCTGTCCATCGGCACGATCGTGACGTCGACGAACGCGGCGGCCGTGGTGTCGGAGACGTTAGGCGGCGACCGTCCGCAGGCCAAAATCAGCGGCACCGCAACCGCGAGAGGCGTCCACGATGTCCCGTTCATTGGCCGGCAGGCGGTTGCCACAATTCGACCTTGTTTCCCTCGGGGTCGATGACCCAGCCAAACTTGCCGTACTCGGAATCATCGATCTTGTCGAGGACGTTGCAGCCTTCCGCTTTGAGCGCTGTGATGACCGCCTGAAGGTCTTCAACGCGGTAGTTGACCATGAACGGGGCGTTGCTTGGAGCAAAGTGGTTGCTCGCCTCGGGGAATACGGACCAGACGGTCATTCCGCCCGTGGGCTTGCCATCCGAGTCGCTCCAGGTGAACGCCGTACCGCCCCAGTCCTGGACATCGATGGCGAGATGGCGCTTGTACCATGCACGCAGTGCGGGTGCATCCTTCGCCTTGAAAAAGATGCCGCCGATGCCAGTGACTCTCTTCACGTGAACCTCCGATGTGCCGTGGGTGGGGGAGTTGCGATTCTTCTGGCTCAACGTAGGTACCGATCGTAGACCGCTCGATATCCCAGGACTTCTGCGAGTCGACCCAGCGTGGCGCTCAGCCCCACTTGAAGCGAGATCGGCATGGCAACATCAAAGGCCCCATGCCTCGTCATCGCGCGTCCAGTCGCCGCGAGCTGGAGGAGGTTCTTCGGCATCCCCCGCTTTCCGACCCGGCCCTCGCGAGCGAGTCCGTTGATCGTCGCAAATGCGCCGAGCACATCGTACACCGCATCGGGCGTCGACGCGCCAAAGTCGTTCGTCTGCCGATAGACCATGACCCCTGACCCGGTGTTCCATGGGTGAACGTGAGGGACTTTTGGCGGCATGACGATACTCTCACCAGCGGCCAACCTGACCTCCGACGCTCCGAGTCGGCAGGTGGCGGCGCCCTGGAGGATCTCGAAGGTCTCCGTCCACGTTCGGTGCACGTGCGCCAGGAATGCCGGTGCGGCACCCTCGGGGCAATGAACTTCGATCACCCAGCCGCGGCCTGACGTCTCCCGAGCTCCCTGCAGCACGACAGTACGAGTCTGCGTCACTGGGTCGGTCGTCTCGAATCCCGGGCTGATCATGCATGTCCTCCGTGCGGAAGAGCGACGTTGTGCCGCAGCGATTCAGGGCGGCGAGCTGGCTTTTACTCCGGCCTCAACACATTGGCGGGACTGAGGCGCGCCGCGCGCAACGCCGGAATCGTCGTGGCGAGGAAGGTGATCCCCGTGATCAACAGCGTGGCGAGACCCAAGATCAACGGATCCGACGCGCGGATCGCGTACACGCGATTGGAGATGACCTGACCGGAGAAGTAGGCGAGCGTCAGCCCAATCGCCGCGCCGATGAGGCCGAGCATCACGCCCTGTTTCAGCACCAGCACGAACACCGACCGCGGCGATGCACCTAACGCGAGGCGCGTCGCCATCTCCTCACGGCGCAGCGACCCCGCGTACGACACCACGCCGTAGATGCCAACGGCGGCGAGGACGATCGCGATGCCGCCGAAGATCAGCATCAGGGCCATCCCGAGCTGCTGCCGGCGGAGCGTGCCGCCAACGACGTCCGACGCGAGCTCGAAATCGACCGCCATGCTCGGGTTGAGCTTCCGCATCTCGGCCCGGATGGCTCGCTCGACAGCGATCGGGTCCGATCCGGACATCGACACGACAACGGTCGCGCTCTGGAGTGGGAATTGTGACAACGGAGTGTAGAACGCGGGTTCCGCCGGCTCGGCGAGCGAGTTCTGCCTAACGTCGCCAACTACGCCGACGATCGTCACCTCGTTCCGCGGATCCGGCGTTGGATAGCCCGCCGAAAACTGCACGCCAATTGGATCACGATCCTTGAGGTAGCGCTCGACGAACACGCGATTGACGATCGCGACCGGGATCGTGTTCGGGAGATCGCCGGAGCCGAAATCGCGGCCTTTGATGATGGGCGTGCCCATCGCGGCAAAGAGTCCCGGGCTCGCGAGGCGCTGACGCGTGTGTGGGGCACTCAGTGCGTCGAACGGCTCGCCATGAAACTGAGCGAGGAGCGAGCCCTCGAGTGTGCCGCGCATCGGGTACGCCGAAACGAGACCGACGTCCGACACGCCGCGGACACCCTTGACCGCCGCCACCAGGTCGAGGTGCGCCTGACGCACGGTTTCAGGATTCGGGTACCGGGCCCCAAGGAACGAGACGTCGAACAGCAGGCGCTTGTCGGCCACGAACCCGGCGTCAGTCTGTCGAAGATTCGCGAATCCTCGAACGAGCCACCCCGCGCCCGCCAGCATCATGATGGCCAGCGCGACCTCCGCCACGGTCATCGTCATGAGCCACCGTGTCGTGCCGCGGCCCGCGCTCGCCGAGCGAGAGTTGTCGTTCATGAGCGTCTTCATGTCGCTGCGCATCAGCCGAACCGCTGGCGCGAGGCCAATGATCGCGCCCGTGACGATGAGCATCAGGAGTGAGAAGACCAGCACGCGCGTGTCGAATGGTACGGTGTCGAGGCGGGGCAGCGTCGATGCGCCAATCGCGAGTAGCCCGCGGAGCCCTAGTGCCCCGACCGCAACGCCAACGATCGTCCCCGCGGCAGCCAGCACCATCGACTCCGTGAGGAGCTGCCGAACGAGTCGGCCCCATCCCGCGCCAAGCGCCGCCCGCACGGCCATCTCGCGGGCTCGCGCCGCGCTGCGCGCCAGCAGCAGGTTGGCGACATTCACGCAGGCGAGCAGGAGCAGCAATCCGGTCGCCGACATCACGATGATCAGGATCGGGCCGAGGTCGCCGACGATCGACTCCACGAGCGGCTTCGTGACATAGATGCGGTTCTTGTCCGAAGCAGGAAAGTCACGAGCGAGGCCGTTCATGACCGACGACATGCCGGCTTTCGCGCGCTCGATCGTCGTTCCATGTCGCAGACGCACGAAGCCCTGCTGCCCGTGGTTGACGTCGTTGGACGGCGTTCGCTGCGCGATCCAGATGTCCGCGCCATGCGGCATGTCGAAGTCCCGCGGCGCCACGCCGGAGATCGTCGAGTTGAACTCGGCGAAGCGAATCGGTTTGCCGATGACCGCGGGGTCACCGTTGTAGAGCGTCTTCCACAACCGCGTCGAGATCACGACCGCGGGCAACGGGCCCTGTTGGGGCGGCGCGTTAGGCGCCGGGGGCTGGAATGGCGTGAAGTCGGTGGATGAAAAGCCACCCATTGTCATCGGGAGACCGAACAGCTCGAAGAATCCGTCGGTCACTCCGTACACCGTCACGTGCGACGGCGTGTCATCCGCGGCGAGCAGCGTGAGGTCGCCCGACTGAAATCCTGCCGCGCGTTCGATGGACAGGCTCGGATCGTTCAGCCGATAGATCTCGCCGCCGGACAGCAGGCCCGTGGTGATCCGCCCGTCGGTCAGCGCGGTTCTGAGGCTGTAGAGATCGTCCGGATTGGGATACGGCAGTGGCTTGAGGAGGACGGCGCTCAGCGCGGTGAAAATCGCTGTTGTGGCCCCGATGCCGAGGGCGAGTGTGGCGATCGCCGTGAGCGGGAATCCAGGCGACCGGCGGAAGGCGCGGAGCGTCACGCGGACGTCCTGGAGAATGGTTTCCATTCCTGGACTCCTGATTCTGCGTCGCTGAGAGTGGTCCGGCGTGCCAAGCGGGGCTGTCCGTTGATACTAGGGCGGCCCCGTAATTCCGCAACTGAATGGTGACGGACCGCAAGGACGCCAAGGTTCCGTCGTCATTGTCGTTAGGCGACGTGCTGCGTGTGCTCAAAATGGGATGTCCGGTGGCGGCTCGGAGTGGCGTAGACCGATTGGAACACATTCGAATGATCTCCACACGACACAGAGGCTCTCATGCGCTCCTTGATATTTCGCGGCATCCTGTCCGCCACCATAGCATTCACCGCTGCCTGCAGCAGCACCGACTCCGTTGGCCCGGCAACCCGACCCACTTCAGCCCATCGCGCCGTCTTCGGCGGCACGAACGTGAGCCGGTCGATCGACCAGAACGTTTGGCTGTCCTGCGCGAACGGCGGCGCCGGCGAGGCGGTACGCGTCACGGGCGACCTGCGCTACGACGTGCATCTCACGCAGGACTCGTCAGGCGTCTTCCACCTCAACATCAGGTCCAACACGTCGGGGCTCACTGCGGTTGGCCTGACGACCGGCACTTTCTTCCGCGGTCTCATGACGGAGCACGTCACCTCGCGCGCCGCGGACAACCTGAATGAGGATGTGCGAACGACCGACATCATTCGCTTCGTTGCGACCGGATCGCGTGACGCCTACTCGCTCATGGTCAGCAGCCGCTTCGTCGTGAATCAGGGCGACTATGTACTGACAGAACAGACGTGGACGGAGGTGTGTCGCTGAACTAACGGGGACGGGCGACGGGCGACGGCAACTGCCTTTAATGCGCAGTCCGCAGTTCCCCGTCGCCCATCCCCCCTCGCCCGTCCCCGGGCATGTCCGCTCCCCGCCGGATCCAACGCATCTGACTCTAAGAACGACCGGAAGGGGTCGCGGCTCCGAAGCAGTTGTCTCCCACCGGTCCGCCGCACAAGTTTGCCTTCTCGCTGCGAACGAGGGGTTCCCTTTTATGGTTGCACCCGCGGCAGCACGGACTGGAGAGGTGACGCGGCTCCTCCGCGCCGCCCGCGCCGGCGATGCGAGCGCAATCGACCGCATCGTCCCACTCGTCTATGAGGACCTCCGTCGAGTGGCGCGGCGACAGCTCGGCCGGGGCTTCGGCAACGAGACCGTTCGCCCGACGGAGCTGGTCCACGACGCGTACGTCAAGCTCTCCATCGGCGGCGCAGCCGCGGCCGTGGACCGCGCACACTTCCTCGCGATCGCCGCGCGCGCGATGCGCCAGGTGCTGGTCGACGAGGCGCGACACCGCCTTGCGGCAAAACGCGGGGGACTCGGCTGGAAGCGGACTACGCTCTCGGGCGGTCATTGGGTCGCCGACTTCGACGTCGACGAGCTGCTGACGCTCAACGACGCGCTCGACGAGCTCGATCCGCGCCAGCGGCAGGTCGTCGAATGCCGCTTCTTCGGCGGCATGGAAGAGAGCGAGATCGCCGAGGCGCTCGGCGTCACTGAGCGCACCGTGCGGCGGGACTGGGTGAAGGCGCGCGCGTGGCTCTACCACGCACTGGCGGAGCGCGGGTCCCGAACCACGCTCCCCGAGGCGTGAGCCCGGTGGCGCTCTCGCCGGCACGACGCGTCGAGATCGAGGACGTGTTCGAGCATGCGCTCGACCTCGACCCCGACCAGCGCGGCGCATGGCTGAGCGACCGCTGCGCGAACGACGCCGAGCTGCGCGCCAAGGTCGAAGCCCTGCTGGCCGCGAACGATTTGACCACGGGGATACTCGAGCGACGCCTGACTCCTGCGACAACGGCGCTCGGCGTGGAACCACTGCTCGACCGACGCATCGGGCCGTACCGTGTCGTGCGCGAGCTCGGTCGCGGCGGCATGGGCGTGGTGTATCTCGCGGAGCGCGACGACGGTGAGTTCCGCCGTCAGGTGGCGATCAAGCTGCTGCGCAACAGCCCCGATGCCGAGGAGCTGCACCGGCGTTTCATCGCCGAGCGGCAGATCCTCGCGTCGCTGAGCCATCCGCACATCGCACAGCTCCTCGACGGCGGCACGACCGACGGACAGCTCCCCTATCTCGTGATGGAGTACGTCGACGGTCTGCCGATGACGGCCTACTGCGACCGCCACGGCCTCGACATCGCGTCGCGCCTGCGACTGTTCGTCGACGTCTGCCGCGCCGTCAATTCGGCTCATCAGAACCTGGTCATCCATCGCGACATCAAGCCCGGGAACATCCTCGTCACGGCGTCGGGGCAGGTGAAACTCCTCGATTTTGGCATCGCGAAGCTGCTCAACGCCGCGATGGGCGCCACGGCCGTCCCGCACACGCGCACCGCATTCCGTGTGATGACGCCGGACTACGCGAGCCCCGAGCAGGTTCGCGGCGAACCGCTGACGACGGGGAGCGACGTCTACGCGTTAGGCGTCGTTCTGTACGAGTTGCTCGCCGGCCGTCGGCCGTACCAGATCAGGACTGGTGCCGTGCGCGAGCTGCACGAGCTGGTCTGCGAGCGCGAGCCGGAGCGGCCGAGTACGTGGGCGAAGCGCCCGCCGCCGCCCGATGATCCCGAGCCGCTGACGCCGGCGCAGATCGCGTCGGCGCGCGGCACGAGTCCCGACAGGCTGCAGCGAGTGCTCGGCGGCGACCTCGACGCCATCGTCATGATGGCGCTGCGCAAGGAACCGCGACGGCGTTATGGGTCGGCGGAGCTTCTCGCGGAGGACATAGAGCGCTATCTCCGCGGGCTCCCCGTTCTCGCGCGCCACCCGAGCCGCGCCTACTACCTCGGCAAGTTCCTGCGGCGGCATCGCACGGGGGCAACTCTCGGCGCGATCGCTGTGCTCTCGCTCATCGCGAGCACCGCCGTCGCCGTCACCCAGAGGGCCACAGCGCAACGCGAGCGCGACCGCGCGACCGCGGCGCTGACGCAGGCGCAACAAGCACTTCGGGAATCTGACGAGACGACGAGCTTTCTCGCCGGCCTGTTCGACGTGAACGTGGCGGCCCCGGGGGGCGCGCCACCCGGCACGACGGAGGAACTGATCGCGCGCGGCATGGGGCAGATCGAACAGCTCGGCAACCGTCCGCTCGTGCAGGCGCGCATGCTCGAGGGAATCGGGCGCATCTACCAGAATGCGGGACGCTTCGCCGACGCGAAGCAGGCATACGACCGCTCGCTCGTACTGCGTCGTGCCAATGGCGCCGGCGAGAGTGCCGAGACGGCCACGACGCTGCTCCACATGGCCAACACGCTGCGCGTGACCGGCAGTTATGCCGCCGCCGATTCGGCGGCGTGGCAGGCGCTTCGGATTTACCAGAAAGTGAATGGGCTGGCGGATCCCACCGTGGCCGACGCGTGGCAGATGCTCAGCATGCTCGCGGTGTACCGCAGCGACCTGCGTGCCACGGAGGCCTACGCGCGACGTTCCGCGGACATCATGGTCGCGGCGTACGGGGAGGACGACCCGCGGATCGCGCACGCGCTCGAGATTCTCGGTGGCGCGCTGCACCGGCTCGGCAGGTACGAGGAGGGGGAGCGCTACATGCGGCGGGCGCTCGTGCTGTACGAGCGTGAGAAGGGGCCTAACGATCCAGAGCTCATCCTGCCGCTGTACCGGCTGGCCGAGGCAATCGTCAACAGTCGCGAGGGTTACGCCGAAGCCGCCCAGCTCATGGAGCGTGGCGTCGCGATCGCGAGAGCGTCGCTCGGCGAGGCCCACCCGCGGACGGCCTATGCGCTCGATCTCCTCGGCGGCGTGGAGTCGCGCCGCGGCGACTTCGCGAAGGCCGAGCAGTTGTCGCGGCGCGCGGTCGAGATCTACGATAAAGCGCTCGGCGGCCACGACGTCTCCGTGGCCGACGCGTATACCGATCTCGCGAAGGTCTATTCACGCGTCGGTCGGTGGGCCGAGGCCGAGTCGGCGCAGCGCACCGGGATGGCGGTCTTCGCCACCGTGTTAGGCAGCGCGCACCCCATGTACGCGGGCGCGATGGCGGGGCTGTGTGAGATCCACCTCCACGCTGGCCGGGTTGTCGAGGCCGAAGCGGAGTGCCGCGAGTCGCTCGCGATTCGCCAGCGCGCCGTGGGCTCGAGAAACCTCGGTTTGGTGAACCCTCTGACGCTCCTGGGGGACATGCACGCGGCGCGCGGCGAGCTCACGGCGGCCGATTCGCTCTACTCGGCCGCGCTGTCGATCCTTCAGGAGCATGTGGACGGACAGCCGCGTCCGTTCGAATTGCTGTACCCGCGTATGGCGGTGGTGCGCGACCTTCAACATCGCCCGGCGGAGGCGGCGGAGCTGCGCAGGAAGGCGGGGGGGAAGCCGGTGAGGCCTTTGGATTTTTAGGCGACTGGCGACTGGCGACTGGCGGCGGGCGACTGGCGGCAGCTAAATAACGCTCAACTGACGGGCGGCGCGATCATGGGACATGCAAAGCCGACCCGAATCGGATCCTACCGGGATCTGGATGTCTGGCAGTTCGCCATGGGCATCGTCATCGACGTTTACCGCGTGACCCGAGCGTTTCCAGCTGAGGAAAAGTTTGGGCTCGTCGCGCAACCCGACGTGCCGCAGTCGCGATTCCATCCAACATTGCCGAGGGGCGCAACCGGCTCGGTGCGGCCGAGTTTCGCCGCTTTGTCTCGATCGCGCGAGGGTCCGTCGCCGAAGTCGAGACACAGCTCGCCGTCGCTGTAGCGCTCGGCTATGTCGGTGCCGGTGAGATCGCGTCGCTTTCGTCGCGGCTCGATCAATTGAGCAAAATGTTGTTCGGCCTATACCGTCGCCTGGCGGCGTAACGAACGCGACGGGTAACTGCCGATGGACGACACCTGCTGGGGTTGGTGCTAACAGCCGCCGCTGTTTTCGCGTCGCCAGTCGCCAGTCGCCGGTCGCCAGTCGCCAGTCGCCTGTCCGCCAAGGACACCACCCTACGTAGCCCTGGTTAGAAACCCCCTTCACCAGGTGCTGAAATGAACCGGCTACTCCCCGATCCAACTTTCTATCCCAATCCCGCGCTCGCGGGCGAGGCGCCTCCGGAGGGCCTCGCGTATGTCGCCCTGCTGGCCACCGGGGAGAACGGCAAGACCGACGCGCTCGGCGTCGTCGACACCGACCCCGCCTCAGCGAGCTACGGCCGCCTCGTCGGGCGGGTGGACTTCCCGCAGGGCGGTAACGAGCTCCACCACTTCGGGTGGAACGCGTGCAGCTCGCACCTGTGTCCGTGGGCGCCTAACGCGCACGTGGAGCGGCGCTATCTCGTGGTGCCGGGCACTGGCTCGTCGCGCATTCACGTCGTCGATACGAAGCCCGATCCGCGCAACCCGACACTCGTGAAGGTGATCGAGGGGGATGAGGTCATGGCGAAGACCGGGTACGCGGCGCCGCACACCGTGCACTGTGGACCCGACGGGATCTACCTGAACGCCCTCGGCGCGCCCGACGGCAACGGGCCGGGCGGGATCTTCATGCTCGACCACGACACGTTCGAGGTGAAGGGGAAGTGGGAGCACGACCGCGGCCCGCAGCACCTCGCCTACGATTTCGCCTGGCACCTCGGCCAGGACACGATCGTAACGAGCGAGTGGGGCACGCCGAACATGGTGAAGGACGGCGTGAACCCCGAGCTCCTGTTAGGCGGCAAGTACGGGCACGCGCTCCACGTGTGGGACATGAAGAAGCGCCGCCACATCAAGGAGATCGATCTTGGCGCCGAGCAGCAGATGGTGCTCGAGCTGCGGCCCGCGCACAACCCGACGCGCGCGTATGGGTTCGCCGGCGTCGTGATCTCGCTGGCCGATCTCTCGTCCTCGATCTTCCTCTGGTATCTCGACCGTCGCAACGGGAATGGCCCGGGCGAGTGGAAGGCAAAAAAAGTGATCACGATCCCGGCCGAGCCGGCGGATCCGGCCGATCTGCCACCGCTGCTCAAGGGCTTCAAGGCCGTGCCGCCGCTGGTCACCGACATCAACCTCTCGATCGACGACCGCTTCCTCTACGTGTCGTGCTGGGGAACAGGAGAGCTCCGGCAGTACGACGTGAGCGATCCGTTCAATCCCGTGCTGGCCGGTTCGGTGCGACTGGGTGGCATCGTTAGGCGCACCGCGCACCCGCGCCTGCCGGGGACGCCGCTCAACGGCGGCCCGCAGATGGTGGAGGTGAGCCGCGACGGCCGGCGCGTGTACCTGACGAATTCCCTGTACAGCCCATGGGACGCGCAGTTCTACCCGGACGGCATTCGCGGCTGGCTCGCGAAGTTCGACGTAGGCCGCGCCGGCGGGCTCACGCTCGATGCGCACTTCCTCCTCGAGTTCGAGGAGGGGATACGCCCCCACCAGGTGCGGCTCCAGGGTGGCGACGCGTCGTCCGACTCCTTCTGCTTCTCGTGAGCCGGCGATGCCGACGAATGCGTGGGCCGCGACATGGGCGCTGCTATCGTTAGGCGCCATCCACGGCCTCAATCCGGGAATGGGATGGCTGTTCGCGGTTGCATTGGGCACGCAGCACGGGGAGCGACGGGCTGTGTGGCGGGCACTCGGTCCGCTCGCGCTCGGTCATGGGCTCGCGATCGCAGTGGCGGTCGCGATCGCGCTGGGTCTCGGGGTCGTCGTGCCGGGCGGTGGCGTCCGATGGGGAGCGGCAGCGCTGCTCATCGGACTTGGGGTGTGGCAGTTGCGCGGCCATCGACACCCCGGGCTCGGGCGTTGGCGCGTAGGGCTACGTGCGAACGGGCGTGAGCTCACCATCTGGTCGTTCATCGTTGCGACGGCGCATGGGGCAGGGCTGATGGCAGCGCCCGTTGCGCTACGCGCCATGGAGTCTGGAGCCGCAGGCCATATAGGTCATGCGAGTCACGAGTCGGCGGCCTTGGCGACCGTGGTGTCGGTGGACTGGCCGACATTGTGGGCGACGAGCGTACACACCGCGGGGTACCTGCTCGTCACGGCGGCGCTGGCGGTAGTTGTCTACGAGCGGGCCGCACTGCACCTGCTGCGACGCGCATGGATCAACGTCGATCTGCTGTGGGCGGCAGCGCTCGTGCTGACGGGCGTCGCGGTCGCGATTCTGTGAGAGAGGGGAACTCGCGGGTCGGCTCGAGCGCACGTTAGGCGCCGCGCATTCCCGACTCGACGAAACTGTCTGGGACGGCGTTTAGGTGGCCCCGCCAAGAACAGTTCGAGCTCGAACGTCAGCCCGTCGACTAATCGCATTCGCGATACGCGCGAGCCTCACGCCGCCCCGGCACGTATCGTATATTCGCGCTGCAATGCACGAGCGGTGACGCGGCCGAAACTCACCGCGCCTCGCAGCGTTCTTACGTCACCCCTTCCACCGCCACCCACCAATGGCCAAGTACGGCTTGCCGGCGTCCTACGGTGATGCCGAGAATGGCATGATCGAGAGCGACATGAGGGCATCGCTCAGCGTCGCCAACAGCCTCGATGAAGTGATCATCTTCCGGTCCACCGGCCCCTGGTCGCAACGCTGGATCAAGCAGTCGTATCCCACCAAGAACTTCCACGTCAAAGGCAAGAGCTCCGACTGGGGACCGCAGGCCGGCTTCGTCCCCTACCTCGGCAAGTACAGCAAGGTTGGGCATGACCAGGGAAAGGCCAATGACGGGACGGCCGCGAATGACGATGGACTCAAGCACCATTTCGCTGCCAAGGTCGTGCTCAGGCTGTCCCTGGACGAGCTCAAGATCCAGAACACGCTGCCGTGTGAAGTGCCTCCGCGCCTGGCCGTGCATACCATGGAGCCCGTTCCCGACAGCAGGGACTACTTCCTGTTCGCGCGACGGAGCGGTGACCAGAAGGAGTTTGCGTTTCGCGCCGTGGCCAATGGTCCGCTCTACTACATCCACGTCTACGACGAGAAGGTCGGGACGAAGAAGCAACGCCTCATGTTCGAGAAGCCCGTGCCGCTCGAGGTGATGACCTCATCCGAAGTCGGTGCCGGCAATCGCCCCATGACCGGCGACTACGACCTGATGGCCGTGTGTCCCAAGTGGGGTGACTACGGCAGCACGACGCTCAAGCCAATCTCCAAGGCAGGACTCGACTTCACCGGCAAGGGGCTGCAGAAGGGGCTCACCTTCGGGCCCGGTGCCAACATGGACAAGGTGCTCGACATGCGCAGCAACACGGGCGCCAGGCCAGCCGGCGGCGCCTTGAACAAGACGTTTCAGAATCTCACCAAGAAAGACGGTGGCAAACTCGACGAACATGGGGACATGGGCAACCTGACACCGCGCATCCTGCGGTGCATCAACATGCTCAACGTGCAGATGGGCGCGACGGGAGCGAAGAGCGCGCTGCGACGCGTGCATCACAACGCCGAATCACACCGCAACCACATCTTCGGCGCGCTGACCGCATCGCAGATGGACGGCGGCGACGGGTTTCCGCTGACGGTGTTCCAACCGAAAGCGCTGCTCGGGCCTGACTCGCCGGTACGCGTGTACGAGGACGTGTGCACGCTCGAGACCATGCCGGAGTTCAGGCAGTACGCGACGCTGCTCAACATGGCCGGCTACTTCGTGCCGAAGAACTGGACGTGGGGGATGTCGATTCGCGATCGCTTCCGGTAGGCCGACGCGACGCGACCGCGCGATAGCTGATACGGATAGCTCGTCGCGAGCAAGGGACGTTAGGCAGGCGCTCCAGGTTGCTCGGTGATCGAACGTACGATATTGGCCTGGCGAACGTTGCTCACCGTTCTCGATAGCGGCGATGCCCCTTGCAGCGCGGGGGCGACAGTGCGAGTCTAGCGGACTCGCTCTCCCAAACCCCGTCCCACCATGAGAACAGTGACGCTCACCGCGGGTTTCCTGCTCGCCTTCGCCTCCACCAGCGCGCATGCGCAGCTTCAGTCGCGGCCCGTCCCGGCCCGTGCCGTCGAGTCGTTCACATTCCAGTCGCCATCGATGGGCGTCCGCTTTTCGCTCAACGTCGGCTTGCCGCAGGGCTACAAAGCGGGAGATGGAAAGAAGTATCCGGCGCTGATCGTCACGGATGGGGACTTCGTCTTCGGCAACGTCTACGAGTCGGCGTCGACGCTTGGGGGCGTGATCACCCCGCTGTTCATCATCAGTGTCGGGACGTCGCTCGAAGAGGGAGAAGCTGAGCACACCAGGCGGCGAATCTACGAGTTCTCGCCACCGGGCTGGGATCGCCAGGACAAGTTCGGCCAGGCTGTCGAGGGCTACTGCAAGCAGTTCAAGTCGCCGGAGGATCGATGCACCGGCGGATCGGGAAAGTTTCTCACGGCGATTGCGACCGAAATGATTCCGCTGCTGGCCGCCAAGTTCCCGATCGACACCACTCAGCTCGGTCTCTTCGGTCTCTCGGCCGGAGGGTTCTTCGCGTCGTGGGCGATCTTCCAGCCGAACACCCCGTTCACGAAGTACATCATCTCGAGTCCCGCGATGGCGTACGGTCGCGGCGAGATCTTTCGACAGGAAGCGGCCTATGCGAAGGCTCACAAGGATCTCGCGGTCGGTATCTACCTCGCGTCAGGCGTGCTCGAGGCGGGAGATCCGATGCTCGAGGGGATCGGAGAGATCGTCAGCGGGATGTCGCATCTGGCCGGCGTGCTTGCCAGCCGACAGTACCCGGGCCTCAAGATGACGATCGAGTTCCACCCCGGAATGGGACACGCGGACGTGATGGGAACTTCGGTCGTGCGAGGATTGCGCTCGCTCTACGCGAAATAGGAGTTTGTCGCCTAACGCTGCCAACGAGAAAACCCATGTTCGATCGCTGTCGTTCCGTGCTGGCCCTCGCGCTCGTGCTCGCGCCCTGGTTCGCCTCGCGCGCGCAGAACGCTCAACCGTCGCCTTACGTCCGAGACTTCGGCTACGTCACGCTCCACGACGGCGTGAAGCTCGCGTACGTCGCGTACCGGCCGAGCGCCGAGGGAAAGTTCCCGACCGTCATGACGTACGATCCGTACGTCGCGGCGGGATCTGGCCCGAACGCCTTCTTCCTCGACAAGGGATACGCGTACGTCGCCGTGAGCCTCCGCGGCACCGGTTGCTCGCAGGGTGCGTTCGACTTCATGAACGGCGAGTCGCACGGCGCCGACGGCGCGGAGGTCGTCAACTGGATCGCGAAGCAGGCATGGAGCAGCGGCGCGGTCGGACTGTGGGGCTCCTCGTACCCCGCGCACACCGCGTACTTCGTCGCCGCCAAGCAGCCGCCGGCGCTCAAGGCGATGATCACGTCGAGCATTACCGCCAACATCTACGAGGATGCGTTCTATCCCGGCGGGATGTTCAACATCGGCTTCGCGTCACGCTGGTTCCTGCTGTATCAGCCGGCGATCTCCGGCGTCGGCACCGCCGCGCGCGTGAGCTGGGGCGACGCCGACTGCCAGGCGAACGTGAAGGCCCATCGCGAGCACAACTTCCTCACGGAGGTCATGCAGCATCCGTTCGACGACGACTACTGGAAGCTGCGCGCGACGGAGACATACGTGGGCCGCGTGCGCGTTCCGACGATCGTCGGGATGGGGTGGCAGGACTTTCAGACGCAGATCACCGGCGGCATCACGCTCTACCACGCGCTCAAGGCGCCGAAGCGCCTCTACGTCCTCCCGGGCGGGCACGGTGTCGTTCTCCGACAGACGCTCGTGCAGCAGGATGAGATCCGCTGGTTCGATCGATGGCTCAAGGGGACTGAGAACGGCGTCGAGCGCGACCCGCCGGTCACCGTCTTCTGGGAGGTGTCGCGCAAGGGCGGCGATGACTTCCGCGGCGGCGTGTCGACGCCGAACTGGGTTACGACGCACACTGCGTGGCCGCCTCCCGAGATGCGGATGCAGTCATTCTACCTCACCGGCGACGCGCAGCTCACCACCGCGAAGCCGACGTCGGCCGAACAGACCGCGCCGCGATCGTACACCTACCCTACGGGCACAGAGCTCATCGGCAACAACGCGCAGTTCTCCGTGCCCGTCGAGCCGGAAGGCGTCCTCGTCTACCGCAGCGCGCCGATGGCCGAAGACCTCACCATCCTCGGCGCTCCGCAGCTCAAGTTCTACGTCAGCATCGAACACGATGACGCGGACTTCGTGATCGACCTGCACGATCTCTATCCGAACGGTGACATCCAATACCTCCAGCGCGGACTGATGCGCGCATCGATGCGCGCGATCGACGGCACGCGCACGCGACCGGACGCGATTCGACAGCGATACGCGGCGCGCGATCCGCTGACGCCAGGGAAGGTCTACGAGATCAAGATGTCGCTGCCGCCGGTCGGCGCGGTGATCCGCCAAGGACATCGTCTCGAGGTCACAATCATGGCGCCGTCGCCGATCACGCAACCGGATTGGGGCTTCCAACCCGCCGGGCAGCCGGGACGGAACACTGTCTATCATTCGGCCACGCAGCAATCGGTGATCAACATCCCCGTCATTCCCGGCGCCAAGGCTCAGGGCCCGCTACCCGCGTGCGGATCGCTCGACTACCAGCCGTGTCGCGCAGCGAACTCGATCGACCAGATGATGCGGCTCGTGTCGCCGAAGATCGTTCCCTAGCCGTACTACTCGAGCTTCAACGCTCGGTTGGGTGCGAATGAACGTTAGGCAGGCGGGAGCGCGAGCAGCGACCGGAGGCTCACGAAGTCTTCCCGCTCGATGAGCTCCGTGAGACGGACCAGCTGCTCGAGAGATGCCGCCTCCAGCCACGGGCGGACGCTGTCCGACGTAAAGCGCTTCTTGACGATGGATTTGAAGCCGCTGCGGCTGATGAGTCCGCGCGCGTGCTTGGAGATCAGGACCGAGAACGCCTCATGCTGTCGGATGAGCGGAAGCATGTCGTGAACGCCCTCGACGTCCGGCAGCTGATCCAGGCAGCCGATGATCCGGCTCGCGAAATGGGCTGCCTCCTCGTCGTCCGCATGAAGCACGCAGAAGGCCTCGCCTAATCGATACGCCAGGATGCGTTCGGGTGACGCCGGTGTCGCCGCGATAGTATCGGTATGCGTAGCCGCTAAAACCTGGTCCGCGATCCAGAACTCGAGTTGGGAGCGCGACGACGCACCGGCGATATAGGCCTTGAATTGCTCGGTTACCGCAGAGAGATCCAGCACGGTTGGTCAGTTCGATGCCTAACGTGGGCGAGTCCGGTAGCGCGAACGAACATCCGGCGCGAACGATGCCGAGTTTGCCGCGACCTCGCTAGCCGCCTGCCGCCCGTCGCCCGTCGCCCGTCCCCGGTCCATATTAGACAAGCCCACTACCTCGTCCCAATCAGCACCGCGAGAACCATGAAACGCGCTGTGGCGCTTGTCGCCCTCATTGTCGCCGCCATCTCCGTCTCGGCGACACCCTTCAAACCCGAGCTGCTCTCCGGGCTCGTCTGGCGCAATGTCGGTCCCTTCCGCGGCGGCCGCATCTCCGCCGCCTCCGGAGTGATCGGCGAGCCGGGCACGTTCTACATTGGCCTGCCGGCCGGCGGTGTCTGGAAGACAACCAACGCCGGCGCCACCTGGTGGCCCATCTTCGACAGCGTCAAGGACGCCGAGGTGATTGGGGCGGTGGAGGTGGCGCCATCAAACGGCAACACGATCTACGTGGGCACCGGCGACTTGATCACGGGCGGCGGAGTGGCCGAAGGCAACGGCATGTACAAGAGCACCGATGCCGGCGCGACGTGGACGCACTTGGGCCTCGAGAAGACGAAGCAGATCCCGAGCATCATCGTGGACCCGCGCGACGCGAACGTGGTCCTCATCGCGGCGCAGGGAGACGTTCACACGAAGGACGACTCGCGTGGCGTGTATCGCAGCACGGACGGCGGCGCGAACTGGACGCGTACGCTGTTCGTGAACGATTCGACGGGGATCCAGAAGCTGGCGATCGCATTCGACAGGCCCGACGTGGTCTTCGCCACCACCGTGCGACACTACACCCCGCCGAGCGGTCCGCCCATCGTGCCTCGGCCGAATCCGCAAGGCGGTGCCGCCAATCAGGGACCGACGGGCACCTCCATCTACAAGTCCGTGGACGGCGGCGTTACCTGGAAAGAGCTCAGCGGCACGGGGCTGCTGCGCATCCCGGGTCGCACGTCGATCGCAGTGGCCAACGGCACCGACGCGCAGCGCGTCTACCTCACCACCAACGTCGGGTTCTTCCGTTCCGACGACGGCGGCGCGACCTGGAAGCAGATGGCGTCGGACGACACGCGCATACGCAACGGACAGGGCGGCTACAACTGCGGCGTGTACATCGATCCAAAGAATCCGGACATCGTCTACGTCTTCAACACGTCCTCGTATATCTCGAAGGACGGGGGCAATACCTTCACGGGATTCAGGGGCGCGCCGGGCGGCGACGATCCGCAGCAGGGCTGGATCGATCCCACCAACGGCAAGCGCATGATCCTTGGCTACGACCAGGGCGCGATCGTTTCGCTCGACGGTGGCGCCACGTGGAGCTCGTGGTACAACCAGTCCACCGAGCAGGTCTATCATGTTTCGGCGGACAACTCGTTCCCTTACTGGATCTACGCATCGCAGCAGGACGCTGGCGCCGTGCGCACACGCGCCCGCGGGAACCTCGGCGCGGTCACGCCGCTCGACTGGGATCCCGTGAACGGCTGGGAGTGGGGCACGATTTTGCCGGACCCGCTCAATCCCAACACGGTGTACGCTACGGGCAACGGCGTCATCAGGATTTCGTATCCCAGCGAGGAGTGGGTGAACGTGAGCCCGGCGCAGGATCCATCACTGCGTCTGCGCGCCAACAGCGACGCACCACTCCTGTTCTCGCCGTGGGATCCGCACACGCTGTACGCCGGCTTCCAGTACCTGATGGCGACGTCCGACGGTGGCGTGCACTGGACGAAGATGAGCCCGAACCTGGGCTATCCCGCCAACTTCCCAATCCCCCCGGACTCGGCCCCGCCCAAACCGGGCGACCCGATCGGCGGCACGATCATGTCGATCGGCGCTTCGACGGTTGCACGCGGCACGATCTGGGTGGGCATGAACACGGGTCTGGTGAAAGTCACGCGCGACAACGGCCGCACGTGGACCGATGTGTCGGACTTCCAAAGGCGCGGGCAAATCCATTCGGTAGAACCGTCGCACACCAATGCGGCCGAAGCGTACGTGACGGCCGACGCGCGCGGGGACGCCGACTACAAGCCGTACGTGTATCGCACGCGCGACTACGGCAAGACGTGGACGCTCATCACCAACGGCCTTGCGACCGGCGAGTCGAACGGCAGCTACGCGCGCATTCTGCGTGAAGACCCCAAGCGGCCGGGCCTCCTGTTCCTCGGCACCGAGAGCGCGATGTACGTCTCGTTCGACGACGGCGACTCGTGGCAGTCGCTCATGTTCAACCTGCCGACGACGTCGTTCCGGGACATCGTGATCAAGGGCAACGACCTCATCGTCGGCACATACGGCCGCGGCATCTTCGTGCTGGACGACTACGCGGTGCTGCGGCAGATGAACGCGAGCGTGGCGAACGAGGACGTCCACCTCTTCAAGCCTGACAGCGCGGTGCGCCTGCGCCGCAACGTCGGCGCCGACACGCCATTTCCGCTCGAAGTGCCGCACGCGCTCAATCCGCCCGACGGCGCCATCATTTATTACTCGTTAGGCTCGACGCCGAGCGGCCGGGTCACGCTCGACGTGCTCGACTCCGCCGGTGCGGCGGTGCGGCACTATTCCAGCGATCCCATCACGCCGGTGCGCGAAGCGGCGCGTCCGCCGCATCCGAACTTCTGGGTGGAAGTGGAGCAGCCGCTCCCCACGGAAGCTGGCTTACACCGCGTGAACTGGGACTTGCGCTACGACGCGCCACCCGCGTTGACGCACACGTTCGAGATCAACGCGAACCCCGGTCAGACGCCGGCGTCGCCCGAAGGTGCACTCGTACCGCCCGGCGTGTACACCGTGAAGCTCACCGTCAATGGAAAAGCGCACGTCGAGAAGGTGGTCGTTACGAGCGACCCGCGGTCACCGGTGAACCTCGCGGGGCTGAGAGCCGAGGACGCGTTGATCAAGAAGCTGAACGCGTCGGAGCGGGTTGCGTGGGACGCATTCAAGCAGGTGGATACGATGCGGGTGCAACTTCGCGCTCTCACGGCGAGCGATTCCACGAGCGAGGTCGCGAAGACGGTTCGGGCATTCATTGCGAAGCTCGACTCGGTGGGCGGGCGCGCTCCGGTGCCGGGCGCGTTTGCAGGTTTCGGCGGCGGTAGCGCCATCGCTCACCCGACGTTTGTGCAGCTGATCAACGGGTTTCTGCGCCAGCTCGGCACCTTCGACAACGGCGACATCGCGCCGACGGCGGTGATGCTCGCGGCCCAGACGTCCGCGTGCAATGATCTTGGGAAGTCGGTCGCTGCGTGGCGCGCGCTCAACGGCGCGGAGCTAAGCGCATTGAACGCCGCGCTCAGCGCGGCGGGGAAGACTCCGGTAGCGAAGGCCGCCGGTGTGCAGGCGCCGGCCTGTGGGTCTTAGGTCCGACGAGGCTCGTTAGGCTGGCAGGGGCGCGAAGACACTCGCGCCCGTGTCAGCCGTTCACTCCGCGCGAAGCGCCGCGATTGGATTGACGCGAGTCGCCTTATGCGCCGGGAGCCATCCGGCCAACAGTCCGATACCGCCCAACAATGCCGCTGCACCACCGAGGATTGCGGGATCGGTCGGATTTGTGTCCACCAGAATTGCCTGCATGGAGCGACCGAGAGCAAACGCGCCAACGACACCGATCGCTACTCCCATTGCGGCCAGGCGTGCGGCGCCGCCCAGAACCAGCCGGACGATCATGCCAGCGGTTGCGCCGATGGCGACCCGCACGCCGATCTCCTGCGTGCGCCGCGCCACGGCGTACGCCATCACGCCGTACGTGCCCACCGCGGCCATGATCAGCGCGATCAACGCCGAGGCCAGCAGCACTTGCGCTGTCCCGGCTTGGGGTGAAGTGACCACGTCCACCACACGCCGCATGGTGAGCACTTCGCCTGCAGCCAGTCGGGCATCCTGTCGGGCGATGACCTGCTGCAGCGTCGCCGCCAGGGCGGTTGGCTCGCCGGAGGACACACGCAGGACCACCGACGCGCTGCGCGTCGGCCATTGCGCGATCGGCGCGTAGACCACCGACGTCGGGGAGTCGGACAAGAGCGGATTCGCCCGTGTGTCGCGCACGATACCAACTACCGTGACCACGCGGTCGCTGATGACGAGGCGCTGGCCGACGGGATCACCCTGAAGCAGTAGGCGCGCAGCAGTCTCGCTCAACACGACGACGAGCGGACCTCCGTTTCGATCGGCGTCGGTGAACGACCGGCCGCGAAGTCGCGGTACACCGACCGCGCTGAGGTATCCGGATGACACCCGCCGGAACCCGGCGGCTCGCGCGTCCTCGAGACGAACCGGCCGCTGTCCCTCCGGATAGAGGTGAGCGCGTTCCTCGTTGAACGACATCGGCAGTACGCTCGTGAACTCTGCAGCGGCCACACCCGGCTGGTCGGCAAGGGATTCGCGCAGCCGGTCCCAGAATCGCGTCGTGGCACTGTCGTCCGGGTACGCCGCGTCGGGCAGCGTGATCGTCCCGGTAAGCACATCAGCCGTGCGGAAACCGGGATCGCTGTGAGAAACGCGCCCGAACGTCGCCGCCATGAGTGCTGCGCCGAACACGAGCATCAGCGCGAGGGCGATCTCTCCCACGACGAGAGCGCTGCGCAGGATACGCAGCGGCGAGCGGCGCATCTCGAAGCGGCCGGTCTCCTTCAGCGTCGAGCTCACGTCCACCGAGGAGCCGATGAGTGCGGGCACGAGTCCGAACGCCACTCCGGCCAGCGTGGACGTCGCGGTCGCGACGATCAGCGCATGATAATCGAGGACGATCGCGCCGAATCCGGGGATGTACTGCTGCACCTCGATCGGCACTGTGGCAGCCGTGCCCTTGATGCCCCACCAAGCCAACGCGATGCCGATCACGCCGCCGGCGACCGCGAGCAGCACGCTTTCCGTGAGAAGCTGCATAACGAGCCGGCCACGCGTGGCGCCCAGCGCGACGCGAAGTCCCATCTCGCGCCGTCGCGCCGTCGCGCGCACGAGCAGCAGGTTGGCCACGTTGGCGCACGCGATCAGAAGCAGGAACCCAACCGCGGCCAGCATAACGAGCATGAACGGACGCGGTCCGTCGCCGAAGAATGCCTCGGCGTCCTGGGTTCGCAGAATCCAACCCTTGTGCGTGTCCGGGTAGTCAACCGCGATCCGGTTACCAAGCATGGTGACGGCCGCTGCGGCACGTTCGCGAGAGATGCCGCGGCCGAGTCGGGCCATCAGGAACAGCGACCGCGCTGTACGGTCGGCGGCGTCGCGAGGGGAGAGCGCGAGTGGTGCCCACAGCTGCGTGCCGGCGGGGAAGATGAAGTCGTACGGCATGACGCCGATGACCTGATACCCTTCGCCGTCGATCCGAACTGTCCTGTCGATCACGGCGGAGTCGCCACCGAAGCGGCGCTGCCAAAGTCCGTACGAGAGGACGACGACGCGCCGGGCATCGCGCACGTCGTCAGCCGTGAACGTGCGGCCGAGCGCGGCGGTGCGTCCGGTCATCTTGAAGAAGTCGGAGCTGACCTGCGCGCCGCCGACGCGCTCTGGGATGTCCATGCCGGCGATGTTGGCGGACCAGTTCCGCAGCGCGCCTACCGCGGCGAATTCGGGGAGCGCGCGGAGATCGCCGAACGTGGCCGGCGTCACCTGGACACCGGATAGATCGGAAGCCCGGTTCTCCGAGACGAGCACGAGACGGCTGGCATCGTCGAGCTGCGGCAGCGGCCGGAAGGTGAAGGCATTCGCGGTGCTGTACACCGTGGTTACGGCGCCGATGCCAAGTCCGATGCACGCGATGGCGAGCATCGACACGAGTGGCGCGCCGCGCAACGAGCGCAGCGCGAACCGTACATCACGTCCCGGGGTTAGCATATCACTGACCGATGTCGATTATGCCCTTACGCTATACGCTCGGGGAGGTTTCCGAAGACCGGAGAGATCGTCAGCGGGATGTCGCATCTGGCAGGAGTGCTTGCCAGCCGCCAGTGCCCGGGGCTCAAGATGACGGTCGAGTTCCACCCCGGATGGGATACTCACGTGATGGGGACGTCGGTGGTGCGAGGGCTGCGCACGCTCTACGCGAAGTAGGACTCACTTCGGAGCGGGCACGCGGCTCGTCGTGGCGAAACGCGAGTCAGACAGCGGGCGCCCGCTGATGTCGTCCCGGTTCCAACCTTCAACTGGCGCGTTCAGTTGATTTGGACGAAGTTTGCGCGACGCGGCGAACGCGCCGCTTGCTGGACCATCCTGACCTGGAGGCCTCTCCATGCGCTTGTCCCGATCCTCGTTAGGCGTCGTTGTCCTCGCCGCGGTGACGGTACTGCCGACCGCAGCTCAGGCCCAGGCGGACGTGGTCAAGTCGGCCCACGAGTTCGTGGACGCTTTCAACAAGGGAGACGCCAAGGGCGCGGTTGCCGCCTGTGCCGACGCCGTCGCGATCGTCGACGAGTTCGCCCCATTCGTGTGGCATGGCATCGGCGCTTGCGCCACGTGGATGAAGGACTTCGACGCCGATGCCGCTCGACGAGGCGTCACAGACGGCGCGGTTACCCTTGGCACGCCGCTGCACGTCGACGTGGACGGCGATCGGGCTTACCTCGTGATTCCCTCCACGTACGCGTTCAAGCTCAAAGGAAAGGCTGTTAAGGAGACCGGGTCACTATTCACATTTGCGATGCTCAAAGGGCCTACCGGTTGGCGCATCGTCGGCTGGTCGTGGGCGAAGAACCACGGCCCAGCGTAGTGGCACGCGACGGCGTCGCGCAGCGGTCCAACGGCCCGTCAGTTTCATCGCACGTTAGGGCGCAGACGAACGACGGGCGATGCAACATCGTGCTTAGGTGCTCGAGAAGGAATTTGGCCCACGCCGTCGCCACCATATAGAACGTCAACCCGCCGCCCATGACGTTGCCCCGGTTCGGCGAATACGTCATCGCGAGCGTCGCACCCATCGACGCCATGATGAGCATCGACACGAAGAACACGTGCCCCACCAGCTGA